>JBJOHF010000108.1:0-2509 GCA_046047855.1 Pseudomonadota bacterium
CCAAGTGCGCCGCGTACGACGCGCTGGGAAGCCCGTTCAGGTGTCATGTGTCGCCGAAGGTCGGCCTTCAAGCTCTGCGCAAAAGCGGCATCCTTGAGCAGCAGATTCGCCTCCAGTGCGAGCCACAGAGAGAACGGGTCCCAGTTGCTAGACCCGACAGTTGCCCAGTCATCCGCAACCAGCACTTTCGCGTGCAGAAAGCTCTCTTGAAACTCCCAAACCTCCACACCCGCTTCCAGCAGTTCGTCGACCATCAACTGCTCTGCCCAACGGGCCCACCAATACTCTGTCTTGCCTTGGATGAGCAGCGAGACCCTCACACCCCGCTGCCGCGCCTCAATCAGAAGCCGTCGCAGTGAACGCGTCGGGACGAAATACGCCATAGCCAGGCAAATCTCACTTCGTGCGCTTCTCAAGAGCCTGCGCAATTCCTGCTCAATCGCCCGCGAGTGACGCAAGTCATCTCGAAAGACCAGTCGCGCGCGCGAAGAACCATTGGCGCGGCCGGGGGCTAGGCGCGCTTGTGCCGAGGCCACGTCCCGTCTCATCTGGGCCCACTCCCTGCGAAGGCCCCCTCGCCGCCAACCCGCCCGCCACCAGGATTTGGCCATTGGACCTGTCGCGTATGCAGAAAGCCTTGCAGACTTGCATCGCACTGCATAGTCAAGGCGAGGTGCCTGGAGCGGGCCATGGTTGGGGTCTTCCCAGTCACTGAGGAGGTTGATACCTCCGACGTAGAGCAGTGACTCATCGATCAAAATGAGCTTGCGATGAAGTCGGCGCCAAGCGCTGAGCACCCAAGGTCGCAGCCGTGGTCGGAAAACACGCAGATCAATGCCCCAGGCCTCGATCCAGGGGCGCATGCGCTGTGCATCGGCTCCCGCGCCGAATCCATCAACCAGGAGCCGAACCTCTACGCCGCGTGAGGCCGCTCGCCCCAAGGCCTCAATGAACCCCCGGGTCGCGCGATCGTCATGAAGAAGATAACTCTCGATCCAGACCCGCCGCTGTGCATGCTCCATATCTCCTATCACCCTGGCGAATAGGGACTCGGCGCCACGCACCAGCTCAAATGTTTCCGTCACTCCTGCGGTTCCAGTTCAGCCAGAACCGGCACATGGTCGGAAATCTGCGACCAACGTAGGCCCCTCGGTCGGCGCAGGGCTCGCGCTTGAAAGCCTCGCTGAAACATGCGATCTAAGCTCAGCACGGGTGCCCAACTGGGAAAGCTTCGATGGGGCGCGGCGCGGCCAAGCTGCGTGATCTCCGATAGGCCCAACCCATCGAAATGGGCCGCACCAAGTCTCAGCTGCCAGTCATTGAAATCCCCTGCGACCAACACCGGCGCATTCGGTGCAACGCAGGCGCGTATCCATGCCGCTAGGTGCTCCACCTGGCGGTGACGCCCCGAGGCCAATAGACCAAAATGCACAACAAAAATATGCAAAGGCTGCAAGGGCAGTTGAACCACCGCATGAAGCACGGCGCGCTTCTCCAATGCATGATCCGAGAAGTCACGCGACTCCGAGTAGACGATCGGAAAACGTGAGAGCAGCGCATTGCCGTGATGGCCATGGAGGTAATTTGCAGCCGCCCCATAGGCGGTCTCATAGCCGAGCTCCGCCAGCCGTTCGTGCTGCCCCTGACGCAAGGCCCATCGATCGTGACGGCCTTGAACCTCTTGGAGGCAGACGAGATCAGCATCCAACACTGCGATGGCGTTTACGAGTTCCTCCATCACGGAACTGCTTCTAAGCGTAAGCCGACGCATCCGCGCCTTGTGAATGTTGTAGCTCGCCAAACGCAACGGACCATTTTTTGCGCAGCCTTGAGCCCATGCCCCTGCATGCGTCCAGCCCTCTCGACGGGCAAGCTCGCGGATAGCCAACACATTGGTCCAGGAGAAACACCGCTCGGCCGCCTCTGGCCAGGGCATCCATGCCCAACGAATGTGCTCTCGAGGCGAGAGCGTTGGTTCGGTCCCCGCATCGACCCGAACGGAGAACCAATGTTCTGTGTTGTGGGTCACGCCCTCTGGATAACGATGCCGCCAATGCGGGAATATTTCATACCGCTCCTGCTGCTCCCAGTCCACGATCTGGTCGACTGTCAAGGAGATGCCGGTCTCCTCAGCAAGTTCGCGCTGCGCGGCCAGCACCGGCAGCTCATCGCGCGCATCAAGGCTTCCAGTGACCGACTGCCAAAAGCCCGGGTGGTCTGCACGTTCAATCAGTAGCACGCGGCCCTGGCCATCGTGAATGACGACAAGCACAGAGACGGGAATCTTCGTGCCCGCCATTTCGATCGATCTCTAGAGGGAGCCGCCCGTGCGCAGAGACAGGAGCGCCGTCACAGCAGCCCCCGTGACCAGCACCAGCGCAAAAATAAAAACCGCCGCAGAGAGCAAAGAGCCAGCGACTTCTCGAGAATCCAGGTCTTTGAGCATGATGCGGCGCGCATGCCAGGCCGGAACTGCGGCCAAAGCGGCCCAGACGCTTGCTGCAGGCGC
>JBJOHF010000109.1:0-6325 GCA_046047855.1 Pseudomonadota bacterium
CCATAGAGCCATGGCACATGGTGGCCAGGCTCGTTGCCATGTGCATGCAGCCCAATCATGGCCTCTTGTCCCAGGTGCTTATCCGCTCGCTTCATCGGCGTGGAGAAAAACGCATCCAGCCAGGCCCCAAGGGCCGAGGCCCCGCCAAGCACCTCGCGGAAACCGATCGGGTCATGCAGCGCTGGCGTAGGCGTGTATTGCCAAGCGTTTGCCTCGGTGTAGTCGCCTGGGTTGTTCATCGGTGAGGTGGCATCGAGAGGATCGAACGGGCTGCGCCACTGACCCCGGCTGTCGCGACCTCGCATCACCTGCGTACTCGGGTCATAGAGGCGCTTCCAGTTCTCCGAGCGACGCTGAAACCGTTGCGCGGTCGCGGTCTCCCCAAGGCGCCGAGCAACCCGAGCCAGCGCCTCGTCCCCAATGCCGTACTCCAGTGCTTTGCTGACCGACTCGCCGCCGGTGTAGAGGTCGAAAGGGAGATAGCCATACTGGTCAAAGAGTAACCAGTCACGTTGAGCCCAGTCTGGTGCCTGCGGGCGAGACTGGGTTGCCGAGGCGATCATGGCGGCAAGTGCCCGTCGTGCCAATGGTTCATCGACCAATCCCATCTCAACAGCGCGCGAGATGACTGGCATGGCGGGGTTGCCAATCATGCAGTAGCTCTCGCGGCCCCAGACCGTCCAGATCGGTAGGAATCCCATCTGCTCCTGATGCAGCACCATCGACTCCACCTGGGCCTGCACCCGCTCGGGCATGAGCAAGGCATGTAACGGATGAACGCAACGGAAGGTATCCCAGAGGCTTAGTGTGCTGTCGTAGATGCCCGAGGGAACCTGTATCACCTGCCCCTTGGGTCCGCGCACCTGACCAGTGACATCAGCCACATTCGAGGGATGCAGGAAGCTTCGGTAGAGCGCGGAGTAGAAGATTCGACGGGTGCGGTCGTCGGCCTGAATCTGCAGACGCCCGAGGATCGACTGCCAAGCGCGTCTGGCCTCGCCATGAACCTGGTCAAAGGGCCTTCTGGGATCTGCCCGCAGGTTCGCCCGCGCGCCGTCTATGTCAACCGTGGAGAGTGCCACCCGCGCCTCAAGCGCGCTGCCCACCCCACCGTCAAACTCGAGGATAAATCGAGGCGCACGCTCGCTCCCACTGCGCGCCGTCACGGCCCGCACACGACGAATCGGACGGCTGAACTCCACCACGAATGCACATTCACGGTCGACCCAGTTGATCAGGTGCAGCCGACCGGCGACCTGAGACTCGCCCTGCTGAATCTCAAGGTCGATCTCGCGCACTCGCATCCCCTGATTCTGAGCCGCCTCGAAGTGGAGGCCATGGTGCAGGTCGAGCAAGACCTGAACGGTACCGTCGCGCAGCAGAGTCCATCGATGACAGGCCATCCGCTGAGAGGCCGTGCACTCCACCAGAACCCCGTGGCTCGGAAGCGCCACGCTGTAGTGGCCAGGGCTGGCTCGCTCACTGGCCTTGTCGTGAGGCGCCGAGAAGTCGCGCGTCTGTTCAGTCCAGCCCAGGTTCACTGAGGGCATGAGCAACACATCACCCAATTCGGGAATGCCCGCTCCACTGATGTGCGTATTAGAGAATCCAAGCGTGTGGGTGGCAGTCCACTGATATCCACTCGCATAGCTCCAGCCACCATCTGCATGATCAGGTCCTGGCATCACCATGCCAAACGGAAAGGCGGCTGCAGGCGTGACATGGCCGGTTCCATCCGTGCCAATGAAGGGGTCCACCCAGCGCAAGACATCGGACGCATCCTCCACGGCAGACAGAAGCTCAAACGGAAATCCCAGAGCAATCGGCCCCGCAGCAGCTCGCGCCACCAGCCGCCCAAACTCACGTCGGTTCATGCACCGCTCCAGAGCACTGGGTTGAGAGGGCCAGAGGCCAGGCCTCCGGGAACCGCTCCAGGACACCATTGGTCAGCGTCGTTCTTCTCCACTGCATTCCACTCGGGCTTGAGCCGCATCCGCTCGTCCATGTAGATCACGGTCATGACCGAGCGCGGGTTCTGGCTTCGGTTCTCACCGGCTCGGTGAAAGGTCCATCCCAAATGGAAGCTCACGTCGCCGAGGCCAAAGGGCTGTTCAACGAGAGGGATTTCCAGGCTCTCCATCCGCTCCGGGATGGCCTGTTCACTCTCATCGCTAATCCCCAGGTTCCGGCCCTGCGCGACGCGCTGACTCCCCTTCCAGAAGGCCAATGGGCCCATGTCCAGGGGAACTGGCTGAAGCGGAATCCAGGCGGTGACCACGCGATCACTCGCCAGGGGCCAGTAGTATTGATCGGCATGTGCAGGCGTGACGCCGCCACCAGGCTCCTTATAGAGGCTCTGATCATGGTAAAGCCGCACACCCTTGACGCCAAGAAGTTCCGCCGCGATTCGTGCCAGCCGTTGGCCAAAGACAAAGGCGCGAACGGTCTCACTCTGGGTCCAGAGGTTCATCACCTGAAGGAAGGCCCGGTCGTAGGTGCTGCGCTCCTCCATGGGGAGGTGCTGGGTGTTCAGCTCCATCGTGAGCCGCGTGATCTCCGGGCCGTAGGCTGCAAGGACGGCTGGGTCGAGTACCTGCCGAAGGTGAATGAACCCATCCTCTGCAAACTGGGCCTGTGTGCCGGGCTCCAGTGTGAATGCCGAATCCAATGCGCTCATTCATCTCTCCATCCGCAGGTTGATAGGACACTACTCTGCGCGACTCCTGGCAAGGGGATTTTCGCGAAGATGGCAGATACTTTCTGTTTTATTGCATCAATGAGGGCAGAATTCTCAAATGCGTGTCAAATGGGAATCAAACGCAGCACAACTTGGAAAGAGCCTAAAGGTCTTGTCGCTCTCACAGTCGCGCTTTTCTGGGCCCCTGCATGCCCATGACCTGCTCGAGCTCACTTGGATCACTCAAGGCAGTGGCCTGAGGTTCACGGGACACACCGTAGAGCCCTTTGAGGCCGGCGATCTCGTGCTGATTCCACCCCGCATTCCACACACCTGGCAGTCCAGTGCCAACGCATTGCAGTCTGCGAAGGCCATTGTTCTTCAGGTCGAGCTTGCCCAGTCGCTCAACCTGATCCCAGAATGGCAGAGCGCCTTAGCCACCTTGAAAGACTTTGGGCATTCCGCCTGGTCCATTCATGGAGAACTCCGCAGCCACCTCACGCCCCTTCTGCTTGATCTCGCTCGGGCCGAGGCGCTTCGCGCACTGGGGCTCTCCCTGGTGCTTCTGGGCGATCTGATTCAAGGTCTCTCAGACCCCACCCGGCGAGAGGTTCGACGCCTTTCTGCAGCCCCAATCGAGCCAACCTCAACGCTAGCGGCGAGGCGGTTCGACGCCCTTTTGAACTGGATCCACCTGCACGCAGCGGAGGACCTCAGCGTCGAGGACGCTGCCGCTCGGCTTCACATCAGTCCAGCCTCATTTAGCCGCAGCTTTCAGCGCCGCGTCGGCCGT
The DNA here is from genome assembly GCA_046047855.1 of Pseudomonadota bacterium. Lineage (GTDB taxonomy): Bacteria > Pseudomonadota > Gammaproteobacteria > Burkholderiales > Burkholderiaceae_A > Hahnella. The sequence goes on from JBJOHF010000109.1 coordinate 3,471, forward strand.
CCCTTCACCGCCTATGTCAACGACATTCGGGTGGCCAATGCCTGCCTGCTGTTGAAACAGACCGACCGTCCCATTCGGGAGATTGCCCAGCGCTGTGGATTTGGAGCACTCTCAAACTTCGCTGCCCAGTTTCGCTTGCGCATGGGCAGCACGCCGAGAGCGTTCAGGCGCGGGTAATGTCAGGCCATTGAATGTGGTGCCGGTGAAAGGAATCGAACCCTCGACCCCCACCAGGCGAGAGGTTCGACGCCTTGCTGCAGCCCCAATCGAGCCAGCCTCATTTAGCCGCAGCTTTCATCGCCGCATTGGCCTTGACACAGCTGATGGCCTGCGCGTTGGCAGTGTGTAACACTTTGATGAGATCGTGTCATGCTAAACCAACAAACTTAGAACAACGATACAGGGTGTGTGATGGACTCCAGAGAAATTTTAAAAAATGTCGTGGGCCTCAGTATGTCCGCTGTAGAAGTGAGTGTCTCTACGGCCCAAATACTCTCGGGGACTCGAGAGGTTCAGACCGCAGCCATCTCGATGGCCAGCGCTCTGGAAGAACTTGCTGCATCGATTGGTGACATCGAGGGAACCTCTCGTCGCACCACAAGGGCTGTCGACGAGTCGTCTGCGCTGACCAGTGACGGCATGACTGAGCTGCGAGAGTTGGGGGAAGACATCGTGAAAACCGGGGATGTCTTTGACCAGGTGGCCACCCGAACATCTGATCTCCACGAAGTGGTCGAGAACCTGGGCAAGGTTGTGGAGCTCATCTCCAAGATAGCCGGCCACACGGACATGCTGGCACTCAATGCCAGCATTGAGGCTGCTCGGGCGGGTGTTCATGGAAAAAGCTTTGCTGTGGTCGCCGAGGAGGTGAAGTCTCTCTCTCGTCAGACGAGTGAGGCAACGGGCACCATTAAGAGCCAGATTCGGCTTCTCACAACAGCCTTCCAAGAGGTGATCGCCTCGGTGTCGGATGCGAGGGCGGTGGTGGGCCGCGTCGTCACGCAGGCGGCCAAGGTCTCCGAGGACTTCAACCGAATCAACGCCAATTCGAGCTCCATCAGTGAGCAGGTGCGTGAGCTCTCAATCATCATTTCGCAACAGCGAGAGGCCATCGATTTGATGGCCAACAACATGGCGGTGGTGAAAGACAAAGGCGAGGTTAATCTGAGTGCAGTCGACCAGTTGGTCCTTCAGACCGATCGCAGCGTGGGGCTCATTGAGGACTGGCGACTGAGGCTCGCCGACGAGGACATCCAGGACAAGGTCATCTTGTTGGCTCAGGCTGATCACCTGCTCTGGAAGAAGCGCCTCCTCGACATGGCGGTTGGGCGGTCGTCGATGAAATCATCTGACTTGACCGATCACACGCTCTGCCGGCTCGGCAAGTGGTATTACGGCCAAGGCAGTGATGGGTTGCGCGACCTGCCTGCATTCCAGGCCATTGAAGAGCCACACAAGCGGGTTCACGCTCACGGCATTCAAGCAGCGAAGTATTTTGAGCAGCGCATGATCGATGAAGGCATGCGCGAATACGCCAAGCTCGATGCCGCCTCAAGAGACGTGATTGCAGACCTTCAGCAGTTGGTCAGTCACGCCCGCCCAATTCAGCAGGTGTAGAAAAAGAAAAACCCCGTAGGCCATTGAATGTGGTGCCGGTGAAAGGAATCGAATCCTCGACCTTCGCATTACGAATAAAATATTTACATCACAAACCCTTGATTTTATTGAATAAAATTTCAAACCTGTAAGCTTCCTGTTAAGCCATTGTCAGTCTAACTTCAGTAACCTGAGCACAGACTGCTTGCTAAAACTCACCACCTTCAAATTCGCGAAAATCTCACTCTCCGACAACCGTGACTTCCTCATCACAACCCTCCTGTCGTCCAATACTGCCAAACAACAGAAAAATCCGCTTCAGAAATGTCTCAATCTAGGGGGAGACTACAATCGGGTTAGCGACCTCGCAGAGACTACAACTTTCTCAGGACCTCCTGACTGAGCAAGTTTGAAAAACTCATCCGAATCAAGCGCTTGGCAAAATCAGCGGCGTGCCGGTGATCCGTACCGAGGTCTGAAAAGTCAGGAGCTCAAGCCCGAGCTGGATGTCCAGCTCACCCTGTCGTGATCGACTCTGCGCCAAGCCACTCGTACAGCACGTCGGGACACTGCTCTTCATTATCGTGCCCATCTGTGAATGAGACGGCTTGATAGCCATGGCGCTCGAAGAACCGTCTTGCGCCTGAATTCGCCTGAAAGGTGTACAGACGAAATGGCGGCTTGAGCCTGGCATGGGCAACATTCAGCAACATGACGCCGATGCCTTGCCCCGTCCAATCCGGCCGGACGTAGAGGTGATCTATCCAACCGACCTTTTCCTTGGTTGAGATGGCAAGCATCGCGACGGCCTGATGCCCGGATTCCGCGACGTAGACCCCACCGTCCGGCAGCAGCACTTCTGAGAGCCACTCATGGACCTCGTCTTCCGTGTGTGCCATCGGCGCGTAGGGTAGGTACTGGCGCCTGGACTCGCATTGCACCTCAGTGACAGCAGGTGAGTCAGCAACCACAGCGCGGCGCACGGTAACTGGTATCTGTGGCCTGGTGGTCAGAAGCAGTCGTGAGTCCAATCAACCAGACTCAAGCCGCCTGCAACTTTAGCGCCTTGATGCTGGACAGAGCCTTGGAAGCCTTCGCGGCTTGTCTGGCCTGCCACAGGTCATAGGCGGCCTGCTGGGCCAGCCACACTTCAGCTGCGCCTCCGTGATCCCGGCCGAGCCAGCGTTCGATGCGCAGTGCCATCGCCGGGCTGATGGCGGCCCGTCCATTGATAACCTTGGAGAGCGTCGTGCGGTCCA
>JBJOHF010000110.1:0-45037 GCA_046047855.1 Pseudomonadota bacterium
TCAAGCCGCACACGAAGTTTGAGTGTGAGGTGTATGTGTTGTCTAAGGACGAGGGTGGACGTCACACGCCGTTCTTTAACAACTATCGTCCGCAGTTTTATTTCCGTACGACGGATGTGACAGGCTCGGTAGAGCTGCCATCTGGTACGGAGATGGTGATGCCTGGTGACAATGTGAAGATGGTGGTGACCTTGATTGCTCCGATTGCGATGGAGCAGGGGTTGCGGTTTGCGATCCGCGAGGGTGGCCGTACCGTCGGTGCAGGTGTCGTCGCAAAAGTTATCGAGTAAGGCTCGGTGGGGTCCGGCCAACCTGCCCGGGCCCCTCATTGAGATGGATGCAGGCCTCGTTCTTTTTTCGCTCTTTGAGGAGTTTTAGATGCAACAGAAAATCCGTATTCGCCTGAAGGCGTTCGATTACAAGCTGATCGATCAGTCGGCAATGGAAATCGTCGATACCGCAAAGCGCACGGGCGCCGTGGTCAAGGGCCCTGTGCCGCTGCCCACACGGTTTCGCCGCTTCGATATTCTGCGAAGCCCTCACGTGAACAAGACCTCGCGCGACCAGTTCGAGCTTCGTACCCACCAGCGCCTCATGGATATTGTCGATCCGACAGACAAGACGGTTGATGCACTGATGAAGTTAGACCTTCCCGCGGGCGTGGACGTCGAAATTAAATTGCAGTAAAGGACTTGCGGCTTAGGCCAAAAGTCTTATATACTCGAAGGCTTTCCCAATTCGGGGAAGTTGGTTTTAAGTCAGCCCTGGCCAATCGAAGCCAGGAACGGAGAAAAACATGAGCCTTGGACTACTCGGTCGCAAGGTTGGCATGACCCGTATTTTTACGGACGACGGTGATTCCATTCCCGTGACCGTAATCGACGTGTCTAACAACCACGTGACACAAATTAAGTCCGTCGAAACCGACGGCTACACCGCCGTGCAGGTTGCCTTCGGGCGTCGCCGGTCGACCAACCTCACCAAGCCGGTTGCTGGCCACTACGCCAAAGCGGGTGTCGAAGCCGGTGAGATCATGCGGGAGTTTCCCGTGACGGCCGACCAGCTCGCCAGCCTCGCAGCAGGCCAGGCGTTGACTGCCGAAGTCTTCTCGCAGGGCCAGCTGGTCGATGTGACCGGCACCACCCAGGGTAAAGGCTTTACCGGCACCATCAAGCGCCACAATTTCAGCTCGCAGCGCGCATCCCACGGTAACTCACGTTCGCACAATGTGCCGGGCTCGATCGGTATGGCCCAAGATCCTGGCCGTGTCTTTCCTGGAAAGCGCATGCCTGGTCATGATGGCGATGTTCGCCGTACCGCCCAGAACCTCGAGGTCGCCCGCATTGACACACAGCGCCAACTGGTGCTCGTCAAGGGTGCGGTCCCCGGTTCGCGTGGAGGCCAAGTCGTGATTCGTCCCGCTGTGCGCGTGGCGGTCAAGGCCTAAGGAGACGACATGGAACTGACCCTTATTAATGAAGCCGGCCAAGCCACGGGCACCGTTCAAGCAACGGACGTCGTGTTTAATCGCGACTTTAACGAGCCCCTGGTCCACCAGGTTGTGGTTGCGTACCAGGCAAATGCCCGCAGTGCCAACCGCGCTCAGAAAGATCGAAGCGAAGTCAATAAGTCCACCAAAAAGCCCTGGCGCCAAAAAGGAACGGGCCGTGCGCGTGTTGGACGTGCATCCAGCCCGCTCTGGCGTGGGGGTGGCAAGGTGTTCCCCAACTCGCCCGATGAGAACTTCAGCCACAAGCTGAACAAGAAAATGTACCGTGCCGGCGTGCGTGCCATTCTCTCTCAGCTGGCCCGCGAGGGTCGCCTGGCCATTGTTGAGAATTTCGAAGTGGATGCGCCCAAGACGAAGCTGGTCGCCGACAAGCTCAAGCAAATGGGCATGGCCAACGTGCTGCTCATCAAAGAGACTGTCGACGAGACGCTCTACCTGGCCTCCAGAAACCTTCAGAGCATGGCAGTGATCGAGCCCGAATCGGCCGATCCGGTCTCACTGGTGTATTTCGATAAGGTCCTCATGACCCGCGCCGCCTTGGCCCGTTTCGAGGAGATGTTTGCATGAATCAAGAGCGCCTCATGAAGATCCTGCTCGCGCCCGTGGTCTCCGAGAAGTCCACGCAGATCGGCGAGCAAAATAACCAGGTTGCCTTTCGGGTGCTGGCTGACGCCACCAAGCCTGAAATCGCTGCTGCGGTTGAGCTGATGTTTAAGGTTCGCGTGGCCGATGTCAAAGTGCTGAACCAGAAGGGCAAAGTCAAGCGTCACGGCAAGACCATGGGTCGCCGCCGTGATGTTCGCAAGGCCTACATCTCGTTGGCTGAGGGCCAGGAGATCAACTTTGCAGGGGAGGCCGCATAATGCCTGTCGTTAAGCTCAAGCCAACATCCGCCGGCCAGCGTGCCGTCGTCAAGGTGGTTCACCCTCACCTCTACAAGGGGCGTCCGCTCGACGCGCTGACAGAGGCGCAGTCGACCACTGCAGGCCGAAATAACTACGGTCGCATCACCACTCGCCACCGCGGGGGCGGTCACAAGCATCATTACCGCCTCATCGATTTCCGTCGCACGAAGGACGGTATCCCCGCCAAGGTCGAGCGTATCGAATACGATCCCAACCGTAGCGCCCACATCGCACTGCTCTGCTATGCAGACGGCGAGCGTCGTTACATCATTGCCCCCAAGGGCGTTGAGGTCGGCACCGAGCTCATGAATGGTTCCGAAGCGCCCATCAAGCCGGGCAACACGCTGCCCATTCGCAACATCCCTGTGGGTTCGACCATTCACTGTATCGAGATCATTCCTGGCAAAGGCGCCCAAATGGCGCGCTCGGCCGGTGGCAGCGCGCAGCTGCTGGCTCGCGAAGGGACCTATGCCCAGGTCCGCCTGCGCTCTGGTGAGATTCGGCGTGTCCATATTGAGTGCCGTGCCACGCTCGGCGAGGTCTCAAATGGTGAGCACAACCTTCGCCAGTACGGTAAGGCCGGTGCGATGCGTTGGCGCGGTATTCGACCCACGGTGCGTGGTGTGGCAATGAACCCCATCGACCACCCACATGGTGGTGGTGAGGGACGTACCGGCGAGGCCCGTGAGCCCGTGAGCCCATGGGGTACTCCGACCAAGGGCTACCGTACACGCCGCAATAAGCGGACCAACTCCATGATTGTGACCAGCCGTCACAAGCGCAAATAAGGCCACGAGGAACTAGACATGGCACGTTCAGCAAAAAAAGGCCCCTTTGTTGATGACCACCTCTACAAGAAGGTAGAGACTGCGGTCGAATCCAAAGACAAGCGCCCCATCAAGACTTGGTCACGCCGTTCGACCATCCTGCCCGAGTTTGTCGGCCTCACCATTGCCGTCCATAACGGTCGTCAGCATATGCCCGTCTATGTGACCGACAACATGGTTGGCCACAAGCTTGGCGAGTTCGCGCTCACGCGCACCTTCAAAGGCCATGCGGCTGATAAGAAGGCCAAGAAGTAAGCGCGCGCTAGAAAAGGAATCCAAATGGACACTTCAGCAAAACTCCGTGGCGTTCGACTCTCTGCCCAGAAGGGCCGGCTCGTAGCCGACCTGATCCGTGGCAAGCCAGTCGAGCAAGCCCTCAATACACTGACCTTCACGCCTAAGAAGGCGGCGGTCATTGTTAAGAAAGTCCTCGAGTCCGCCATCGCGAACGCCGAACATAACGACGGCGCCGATATTGACGAGCTCAAGGTCAAAACCATCACGGTGGAACGTGGCACCAAGCTGCGTCGCTTCTCAGCCCGAGCAAAGGGACGAGGCGTACGCATCGAGAAGCCCACCTGCCACATCAGCATCACCGTTGGACAATAAGGACGGACACGCATGGGCCAGAAAATCCACCCCACCGGCTTTCGCCTCCCTGTTTCACGTAACTGGGCGTCGCGCTGGTTTGCCAATCCACGTGACTTCGGCAAGATGCTCAACGAAGACATCGCCGTCCGTGACTTCCTCAAGAAGAAGCTCAAGTCTGCTGCCGTCGGCCGCGTCTTGATCGAGCGTCCTGCCAAGAACGCCAAGATCACCATCTTCAGTGCACGTCCCGGCGTTGTCATTGGAAAGAAGGGCGAAGACATCGAGGCACTCAAGGCGCAGCTCTCGGCCATGATGGGCGTGCCCGTTCATGTGAATATCGAAGAGATTCGCAAGCCCGAAGTCGATGCACAGCTGATCGCCGAGAGCATCACCCAGCAGCTTGAGAAGCGCATCATGTTCCGCCGCGCCATGAAGCGGGCCATGCAAAACGCCATGCGTTTGGGCGCTCAGGGTATCAAGATCATGTCCGCCGGCCGTCTGAACGGCGCGGAGATTGCGCGGACCGAATGGTACCGCGAGGGTCGTGTACCCCTTCACACGCTTCGCGCAGATATCGACTATGGTTTCGCCGAGGCCATGACCACCTATGGGATCATCGGTGTCAAGGTGTGGGTCTATAAAGGCGACACCCTTGGCCGCGCCGACGCGCCCGTTGCTGCAGATGCTGCGCCGGTTGAGCCCCGTGAAGATCGCAAGCCCCGTCGTGCTCCCGCCGCCAAGCGCCCTGAGGGCGATGGTGGTGACACCAAGCCTGCCGTAAAGCGAGTGCGCAAGGTTACTGCCGCTGCCGCCGCCACGGATAAGCCCGCTTCCTAAAAGAGGTCCACTATGCTGCAACCATCACGCCGTAAGTACCGCAAGGAGCAGAAAGGCCGTAATACCGGCCTCGCTACACGCGGCATTGACGTCTCATTCGGTGAATTTGGCCTCAAGGCGACAGCCCGTGGCCGCCTGACATCGCGCCAGATCGAATCTGCTCGACGCGCCATGACCCGTCACATCAAACGGGGTGGCCGCATCTGGATTCGTATTTTTCCCGACAAGCCCATTTCGCGTAAGCCTGCCGAGGTTCGAATGGGTAACGGTAAAGGCAACCCTGAGTACTACGTGGCTGAAATTCAGCCCGGCAAGGTGCTCTACGAAATGGACGGTGTGGACGAACAACTCGCCCGCGAGGCCTTCCGACTTGCCGCCGCCAAACTGCCCCTCTCAACCACGTTTGTGGTTCGTCAGGTAGGACGTTAAAAGGACGACCCCATGAATCTCAAAGAACTCAGAACCAAAGACGACGCGGGCTTGACGCAAGAGCTCGAGTCCCTGCTTCGCGCACATTTCAATCTGCGCATGCAGCACGGCACACAGCAACTCGCGAACACTGCTCAACTGGGCCAAGTGCGCCGCGATATTGCTCGTGTGAGGACGTTGATTCGCGAAAGGAAATCGGCATGACACAGGCCCAAACACTTACTCGTACCCTCGTGGGCCGTGTGGTGAGCGACAAGATGCAAAAGACCGTGACTGTGCTGGTTGAGCGCAAGATTCAGCACCCCCTCTACGGCAAGTACATCGCTCAGTCCAAGAAGTACCATGCCCACGTCGAGCAGGACGGCATTGGCATGGGCGATACGGTCGAAATTGCTGAGACACGCCCCATCTCGAAGACCAAGAGCTGGACGGTCACCAAGCTTATCGAGAAAGCCATCATCGTTTAAGTGTGCTGGGGGCTTGACAGCCCCAGCCAAAAAGCCGATACTGGCGGGCTCGCTTAGAGTCAAGTTGTTCAGCAGGTCCCAGGTTGTTCTTCCCGAAAGGGCCCAATACTGCCGCGCTGTTAATCAGTGGTTTGGCGTGGAAAGTTGGGGAGCAGGTCTCAACTATTGAACTGAGGAATCAGGAATCATGATTCAGATGCAATCGCGTCTGGACGTTGCCGATAACACCGGCGCTCGTTCAGTGATGTGTATCAAGGTGCTTGGAGGTTCCAAGCGCCGTTACGCCGGTATTGGCGACATCATCAAGGTCTCCATCAAGGACGCCGCCCCCCGTGGCCGCGTTAAAAAGGGCGAGGTCTACAACGCCGTCGTCGTGCGGACTGCGAAAGGTGTGCGTCGTCCCGACGGCTCGTTGGTTCGCTTTGACGGCAATGCTGCCGTCCTGTTGAACAACAAACTCGAGCCGATTGGCACCCGTATTTTTGGGCCCGTGACACGTGAGCTTCGCAGTGAGAAGTTCATGAAGATCGTCTCACTGGCCCCTGAGGTCATCTAAAAGGATCACTCCGATGAACAAGATTCGTAAAGGCGACGAGGTCATCGTCATTGCGGGCCGCGATAAAGGCAAGCGTGGTGTCGTGCTCCAGCGTGTCGACGAGCAGCATCTCATTGTCGAAGGCGTCAACATCGTCAAAAAGCATCAGAAGCCCAATCCCATGCGTGGCCAGCAAGGCGGCATCGTGGACAAGGCGATGCCTATTGATCAGTCGAATGTGGCGATCTATAACCCCTCCAGCGCCAAGGCCGACCGCGTGAGCATTCAGGTCTCTGCTGAGGGTGAGAAGCAGCGCGTCTATCGCTCCTCCAAAGAGCCTATTCCGACGCCAAGCTCGGCAGCCTAAGGAAGGAGCGGCACAATGACCACCCGTCTGCAACAGATTTACAACGAAACCGTCGCGCCGAAGCTCATGGAGCAATTCGGTTACAAGTCGAAGATGGAAGTTCCGCGGCTCACCAAGATCACCCTCAACATGGGTGTGGGCGAAGCCATCTCCGACAAGAAAGTCATCGAAGCTGCCGTCGGCGACCTCACGAAAATCGCTGGCCAAAAGCCTGTGGTGACCAAGGCTCGCAAGGCGATCGCAGGTTTCAAAATTCGCGAAGACTACCCCATTGGCTGCATGGTCACCCTGCGCGGTGCCCGCATGTTTGAATTCCTCGATCGCTTTGTCACCATCGCGCTTCCCCGCGTGCGCGACTTCCGCGGCATCTCGGGTAAGGCCTTCGACGGCCGAGGCAATTACAACATCGGTGTCAAAGAACAGATCATCTTCCCTGAGATCGAGTACGACAAGGTCGATGCATTGCGCGGACTCAACATCAGCGTGACCACCACCGCGAAGACCGACGCAGAGGCCAAAGCCCTGTTGACCGCCTTCAAGTTCCCCTTCAAGAACTGATCGCACCAAGGACTCCACCATGGCAAAACTCTCACTGATCAATCGCGAGAAAAAGCGCGAAGCAACAGTCAAGAAATTCGCAGCGAAGCGTGCGGCTCTCCAGGCCATCGTCGCTGACCAGTCCAAATCCGAGGAAGAGCGTTACGAGGCGCGTTTGGCGCTTCAGGCGCTCCCGCGCAATGCCAGCCCTGTTCGGCTGCGCAATCGCTGCCAGCTGACCGGCCGTCCGCGTGGCACGTTCCGCATGTTCGGCTTGGCTCGCGCCAAGATCCGTGAGGCTGCTTTCCGCGGCGAAATCCCCGGCTTGACCAAGGCGAGCTGGTAATCCAGCCCGTCGCCACAGAACTATCGTAAAGGGTCTCATCTATGAGCATGAACGATCCCATCGCCGACATGTTCACCCGCATTCGTAATGCGCAGCGGGTGGAGAAGCGGTCGGTCCAGATGCCTTCCTCCAAGCTGAAGGTGGCCATCGCCACCCTCCTGAAGGACGAGGGCTACATCGATCACTTTGAGGTCCGCCAAGACGGCCCCAAGGCCGATCTTGAGATCGCACTGAAATACCACGCGGGTCGCCCCGTGATTGAGCGCATCGAGCGCGTCTCGCGGCCTGGCCTGCGCGCCTACCGCGGTTGTGCCGGCATTCCGTCCGTGATGAATGGCCTCGGTGTGGCCATTGTCTCCACCTCGCGTGGACTGATGACCGATCGCAAAGCCCGTGCAAACGGCATTGGCGGTGAAGTCATCGGCATCGTGGCTTAAGGAGAACTCAACATGTCACGTATTGCTAAGTATCCGGTTCCTCTGCCCTCAGGCGTTGAGGCCAATGTGCAGCCTAACCAGATCACTGTAAAAGGCCCACTCGGCACCCTCTCGCAGGCGATCACGGACGGCATCCAGATTTCGCAAGAGTCAGGCAACCTGCAGGTCTCCGTGACCAATGACTCCCGCGAGGCGAAGGCTATGTCCGGCACGATGCGCGCATTGGTTGCGAATATGGTGCAGGGCGTCTCCAAGGGTTTCGAGAAAAAGCTCAGCCTCGTCGGCGTGGGCTACAAGGCGGCGGCTCAAGGCAAGAGCCTGAACCTGTCACTGGGTTTCTCTCACCCTGTCGACTATGCCCTTCCCGAAGGCATCAAGGCCGAGACGCCAACGCCCACTGAAATCATCATCAAAGGCATTGATAAGCAGCGCGTCGGCCAAGTGGCCGCCGAGGTGCGGGCCTACCGCCCCCCTGAGCCCTATAAGGGCAAGGGTGTTCGGTATGTCGATGAAGTCGTGGTGATCAAAGAGACCAAGAAGAAATAACCGACCGAGCCGCCTTCGCGCGCATTAGGTCATCAAGGATGAGTCAAATGGACAAATCGCAAAGCAGACTTCGCCGGGCACGTCAGACCCGCGCCAAGATTCGCGAACTCCGCGTGCATCGCCTGTCGGTGCATCGGACCAATCTGCATATCTACGCCACCATTTCTGACGCCACTGGCGCCACGGTGCTCGTGACCGCTTCCACCGTTGAGGCCGAGGTGCGTGCGGCATTGGCCGGTCAGACTGGCAAGGGCGGCAACGTACAGGCGGCAGCCATTGTGGGCAAGCGTGTTGCCGAGAAGGCCAAGGCAGCCGGCATCACGACAGTTGCATTCGACCGCGCGGGCCTGCGTTATCACGGCCGCGTCAAGGCACTCGCAGAAGCCGCCCGCGAGGGCGGGCTTCAGTTCTAAGAAAGGATTCTTGGCATGGCAAAGATGCAAGCACGCGTGAGCACTGAAGACCGGGATGACGGCCTTCGCGAAAAAATGATTGCGGTCAACCGCGTCTCCAAGACCGTTAAGGGCGGCCGGATCCTCGGCTTTGCGGCACTGACGGTCGTCGGTGATGGCGATGGCAGCATTGGCATGGGCAAGGGCAAATCCCGCGAGGTCCCGGTTGCTGTTCAGAAGGCTATGGATGAGGCCCGCCGCAAGATGGTGCGCGTCTCTCTGAAGGGCGGCACCTTTCATCACACCGTCACGGGTAAGCATGGCGCTTCCACTGTGCTGATTTCCCCTGCCGCCAAGGGCACCGGCATCATCGCTGGCGGTCCGATGCGCGCCATTTTCGAAGTCATGGGTGTGACCGATGTCGTGGCCAAGAGCCTTGGCTCAACGAACCCCTACAACATGGTTCGCGCCACGATCAATGGCCTCAAGAACATGCAGACCCCCTCTGAGGTCGCCAACAAGCGCGGCCTGACGGTCGAGCAGATTCTGAGCTAAGGATTCGCCATGGAAAAGAAGACGGTTACGGTCAAGTTGGTTCGCAGTCCAGTCGGAACGCGCAGCGATCATCGCGCGACTGTCTTGGGTCTCGGGCTCAAGAAGATTAACCAGACCCGCACGCTGGAAGACACACCCGCTGTGCGCGGCATGATCACCAAGGTTCAGTACCTGGTTCAGATTGTCTAAGGACTCCACATGAAAGACACCATGCGTTTAAATACCCTGGCACCGGCCGAAGGCGCAAAGCACGCGAAAAAGCGTGTTGGCCGTGGCATTGGTTCCGGGCTCGGAAAAACCGCCGGTCGTGGCCACAAGGGTCAGAAGTCCCGCTCTGGCGGGTTTCATAAGGTGGGTTTTGAAGGTGGACAAATGCCGATGCATCGGCGCCTGCCCAAGCGCGGCTTTACTGCGCCCTTTGGCCGGTTCACTGAAGAGGTGCGTCTGTCCGACCTCGAGCGCATGTCCGCTGATGACATCGACCTGCTCGCGCTCAAGGCAGCGGGCGTGGTTTCTGATCTGGCCCGAAATGCCAAGGTCATTCTCTCTGGCACGCTGACGCGCAAGATCACGGTCAAGGGCATGGGCGTAACGGCAGGCGCGAAAGCTGCCATCGAGGCTTTGGGTGGCACGGTGATTATTCCTGAGCCCGCCCCGAAGGTGCGCAAGCTTCCTCCCAAGTCTCAGCGCGGTTAATCAGTCCATATGCTGCCCAAAGCCGATAAATTCGCCGATCTGCGCCAACGCCTGGTTTTCCTGGTGCTGGCTCTGATCGTCTATCGGCTCGGTGCGCATATTCCAGTCCCGGGCATCGACCCCGAGCAGCTTGCGCGGCTCTTTGACTCTCAGTCTGGCGGCATCCTGGGGCTCTTCAATATGTTCTCCGGGGGAGCGCTCTCACGCTTTACCGTGTTCGCCCTCGGGATCATGCCGTACATCTCGGCAAGCATCATCATGCAGCTGGCGAGCGTGATCTCGCCCACTCTTGAGGCGCTCAAGAAAGAGGGTGAGTCGGGCCGCAAGAAGATCACCCAATACACGCGCTACGGCACGGTCGTATTGGCCTTCGTGCAGGCCATCGGCATCTCCGTTGCGCTTGAATCTCAGGCGGGTCTGGTCATCGATCCGGGCTTTATGTTCCGTTTCACCACAGTCGTCTCGCTGGTAACGGGCACGATGTTCCTGATGTGGCTCGGTGAGCAGATCACCGAACGTGGCCTTGGCAACGGCATTTCAATCATTATTTTTGCGGGCATTGTTGCAGGCCTACCGAGTGCGCTGGGAGGGCTCTTTGAGCTGGTGCGCACAGGCTCGATGAGCGCCTTGGCCCTGATTTTCATCGTGTTGCTTGTGGTGGCGGTGACGGCCTTTGTGGTGTTTGTCGAGCGCGGCCAACGTCGCATTATTGTCAATTACGCCAAGCGCCAGGTCGGCAACAAGATTTACCAAGGCCAGTCCTCCCACCTTCCACTCAAGCTCAACATGGCGGGCGTGATCCCCCCCATCTTTGCCTCGAGCATCATTCTATTTCCTGCCACGCTGAGCTCATGGTTTGGCAGCAATCCGGACAGCCCATTGTCCTTTCTGTCCGACCTTGCGGCCTCGCTCTCACCGGGCCAGCCCCTCTACATTGGTCTTTACGCAGCCGCCATCATTTTCTTCTGTTTTTTCTACACCGCCTTGGTGTTCAACAGCAAAGAGACTGCAGACAATCTCAAAAAGAGCGGCGCCTTGATTCCAGGCATTCGCCCTGGCGATCAGACGGCCCGCTACATCGACAAGATCCTCATGCGTCTGACCCTGGTTGGAGCCATCTACATCACCTTGGTCTGCCTGCTGCCGGAGTTCATGGTCTTGAAATGGAATGTGCCCTTTTACTTCGGTGGAACCTCCTTGCTGATCATTGTCGTGGTCTCCATGGATTTCTTTGCGCAGGTCCAGTCCTACATCATGTCGCAGCAATACGAGAGCTTGTTGAAGAAGGCCAACTTTAAGGGAGGCTTCGCGCCCTAATGGCCAAAGACGATGCCATTCAGATGCAAGGGGAGATTGTTGAAAACCTTCCCAATGCAACATTCAGAGTTAAGTTGGAAAACGGGCATGTGGTGCTTGGCCACATCTCCGGAAAAATGCGGATGCACTACATCCGGATTTTGCCTGGTGACAAGGTCACGGTTGAGCTCACGCCCTATGACTTGTCTCGGGCTCGAATTGTGTTTCGGGCGAAGTAGTTATTTAAAGGAAAGAAGATGAAAGTCCTCGCATCCGTTCGGCGTATATGCCGCAACTGCAAAGTGATCAAGCGCCATGGCGTGGTCCGTGTGATCTGCACCGACCCCCGTCATAAGCAGCGTCAAGGTTAATAAAGGAGCACACGCATGGCACGTATTGCCGGCATTAATATCCCCAGCCACCAGCACACAGGCATCGGCCTAACTGCCATCTACGGTATCGGCCGCACCCTTGCGCGCGAGATCTGTGAGGCAGCAGGCGTTCCCACCAATAAAAAGGTCAAGGACCTGACGGACGATGAACTCGACCGGTTGCGCACGGAGGTTGGCAAGGTCAACACCGAGGGCGATCTGCGACGTGAGATCTCCATGTCAATCAAACGGTTGATGGACCTGGGCTGCTATCGCGGCATGCGTCACCGTAAGGGACTGCCTGTCCGTGGTCAGCGCACGCGCACCAATGCCCGCACCCGTAAGGGACCGCGCAAGGGCAGCATCACTCTGAAGAAATAAGAGAGGACCTCTTCAATGGCCAAGGCACAAGCATCCGCTCAGCGGACCCGCAAGAAAATTCGCAAGAATGTTACCGACGCAGTCGCCCACATTCATGCCTCTTTCAATAACACCATCATCACCATCACCGACCGGCAGGGCAATACGCTGAGCTGGGCGACCTCTGGTGGTGCTGGCTTTAAGGGCAGCCGTAAGAGCACGCCATTTGCAGCTCAGGTCGCAGCTGAGGCCGCTGGACGTGTTGCCTTGGAGTGTGGTGTGAAGAATGTCGAGGTACGAATCAAGGGCCCTGGCCCAGGACGCGAGTCGACGGTCCGTGCGCTCAATGCGCTCGGGATGCGGGTTACCCAGATTTCTGATGTAACCCCCGTACCGCACAACGGCTGCCGCCCACCAAAGCGTCGTCGTATTTAAGTGAGGGCGGCCTTTGGGCTGCTCCGAATAGGGGAGTGGCGAGTTTCTCGCGCACTCAATTGAAAGACCACCGTTCGCAGATGCGGACATCCTGCAACCTCAAAAGGCTGCAGCATTCGAAAGGAACTCGAAGTGGCACGTTACGTTGGACCCCGTTGTAAGCTCTCCCGCAGGGAGGGCACTGACCTTGGCCTCAAGAGCGCTCGCCGCTCACTCGACTCCAAGTGCAAACTCGATAGCAAGCCTGGACAACATGGCCGTACGTCTGGCGCACGCACCTCTGATTACGGCAAGCAACTGCGTGAGAAGCAGAAGGTTAAGCGTATCTACGGTACGCTTGAGCGCCAGTTCCGTCGTTACTTTGCAATGGCCTCACGCAAGAAGGGCAACACGGGCGAGAGCCTTCTGAAGCTGCTCGAGTCCCGTCTGGACAATGTGGTGTTTCGGATGGGCTTTGGCTCAACCCGTGCAGAGGCGCGCCAACTGGTGAGCCACCGTGCTGTCTTGGTGAATGGCCGCGTTTGCAATATCCCTTCGGCCCAGATTCGTCCCAATGATGTGATTGCCATCGCTGAGAAATGCCGCGGACAGGCCCGCATCATCTCGTCTCTTGAGCTCGCCGAGCAGAATGGCTTCCCACTCTGGGTGGCGGTCGATTCCAAGAAGATGGAGGGTGTGTTCAAGCAAATGCCCGACCGTGCAGACCTGCCCGCCGAGATCAACGAAAGCTTGATCGTCGAGCTCTATTCCCGCTAACGGGCGTTGGCCCACTTGAAGTGAGGAACATTGAATGTTGAATGCTTTTTTGAAACCCCGAATCATTGAGGTGGAGCCGCTTGGCCATAACGCGGCCAAGATCATCATGGAGCCCTTTGAGCGCGGCTTTGGCCATACGTTGGGCAACTCTTTGCGCCGGGTGCTGCTCTCCTCGATGGAGGGGTATGCCGCAACGGAAGTTCAGATTGCAGGCGTGGTCCATGAATATTCCACAATGGAGGGTGTGCAGGAGGACGTCGTCGACCTGCTCCTGAACCTCAAAGGCGTGGTCTTTCGTCTCGAAGGCCGTGGCGACGTATTGCTTTCGCTGCGCAAGCAGGGCCCTGGTCCCGTGCTGGCTTCGGACTTCGACCTGCCCCACGATGTCAGCATTCTGAACCCTGATCATGTGCTCGCCACACTCTCAGACGATGTGCGCCTCGAACTTCAGGCCCGTGTCGAAAAGGGCCGCGGCTATGTACCGGGCACCTTGCGCAATATCGGTGATGAATCGACCCGATCGATTGGCCGAATCGTCCTCGATGCATCCTTTTCCCCGATTCGCCGGGTCAGTTACAGCGTAGAGAGCGCACGCGTTGAGCAGCGTACAGACCTGGACCGCCTGGTGCTTGAGGTGGAGACCAACGGCGTGATTGAGCCCGAGGACGCAGTCCGTCAGGCTGCGCGAATCTTGGTTGAGCAACTCTCCGTCTTCGCCGCATTGGAAGGTGCAGAGCCCACCGCTGAATCGGCACGCGCAGCAACGGTCGACCCCATGCTGATGCGCCCCGTCGACGACCTGGAGCTCACCGTGCGCTCTGCGAACTGCCTCAAGGCCGAGAGCATTTATTACATCGGAGACTTGATCCAGCGCACAGAGAATGAGCTTCTCAAGACCCCGAACCTGGGTCGCAAGTCGCTCAACGAGATCAAAGAGGTGCTTGCTGCTCGTGGGTTGACCCTGGGCATGAAGCTTGAGAATTGGCCCCCAGTGGGCATGGACCGCTAAGAAGGAGACCCGTCATGCGCCACCGTCATGGCCTTCGTAAACTCAATCGCACCTCTAGCCACCGTCAGGCTATGTTCCGCAACATGGCAAACGCCTTGCTGCGTCACGAGGCGATTCGTACCACTCTGCCCAAGGCCAAGGAATTGCGCCGTGTTGTGGAGCCTTTAATTACCCTGAGCAAGGACGCGACGCTCGCGAACCGTCGTCTGGCATTTAACCGCCTGCGCGATCGCGAGATGGTCATCAAGCTTTTTGATGAGATCGGCCCGCGTTACGCTGCACGGCCAGGAGGGTACTGCCGTATTCTCAAGTGGGGCTTTCGTGCGGGTGACAATGCACCGATGGCGCTGATGGAGCTGGTGGATCGACCTGAGGCCACCGAGGTGGTCGACGCAGACGCCGCGTAAGGTCCTCAGCAGGATAGGCTGCGCGCGGTCTTCCGGCGCAGCCCCATCGTCCCTCGGCACCCTCCAGTGCTATGCCTGCTGCTCGGTCAGCCAGGCAGCAACCTGCGGCGCGGAATAGGTCAGAATGCCATCCGCGCCAGCTCGCTTAAAGCAGAGCAAGCTCTCTAAGACGGTTGCACGTTCATCCAGCCATCCGTTCTGTGCAGCAGCCTTCAACATGGCGTATTCCCCGCTGACCTGATACGCAAATGTGGGGCGGCCAAAGGCCTCCTTGACGCGATAAATCACGTCGAGATAGGGCATGCCCGGCTTGACCATGACCATGTCCGCCCCTTCCTCCAGGTCTAGCGACACCTCGTGCAGGGCCTCCAAGCCGTTGCCGGGATCCATCTGATACGTCTTCTTGTCGGCCTTGCCTAGGTTGGCTGCCGAACCAACCGCATCCCGAAAGGGCCCGTAGAACGTCGAGGCGTATTTTGCCGCGTAGGCCATGATGCGGGTGTGGATGAGTCGGGCAGTCTCGAGCTCGGCCCGGATGGCGCCGATTCTGCCGTCCATCATGTCAGAGGGGGCCACCATATCGACGCCCGCTTCGGCCTGACAACGTGCCTGGCGCACCAACACCGCTATCGTCTCGTCATTCAGGATTCGGCTCTGCTCATCAATGAGGCCGTCCTGTCCATGACTGGTGTATGGGTCCAGGGCGACATCCGTCATGAGACCGAGCTGCGGGAACTCACGCTTGAGCGTCTGGACGACGCGGGGAACCAAGCCGTTCGGATTGAAGGCCTCCTGGCCATCTGGCGTTTTGAGGCTGGCGTCGATGACGGGAAAGATCGCAATGAGCGGTATCCCCAGACGGACGGCCGCCTCCACCTCTGGCAGGAGTCGGTCGAGTGTTCGACGGTAAACCCCGGGCATCGAGGCTACGGGCTGCTCGATCCCCTTTCCGTCTAACACAAAGACCGGCCAGATGAGGTCATCTGTGGTTAGTGTGTGCTCGCGTACAAGGCGCCGACTCCAGTCATCTCGTCGATTTCGACGCGGTCGAGCCAGTGGATAACGGATACCTGATGAAATCCCTAGGTCAATTTTCGACATTTTTTTGTCCACCCCCTTGAAACTTTTTGTTCTAGACAACACTCTATGCAACAGACCTTGCGTCTCCCGCTTCTCCTCCCTGAGCGGGTGCCTCCTTGGAAGGCATTTCCGCCGGCAGCGTGTCTGCCGGTTTTTTTTGCCCATCGTTTTCAGGGTCTACAAGTCCAAGCCATGCGCTGATGCGCTCAATCACGGGCTCGCGCCCCGTTCTGCTGAGCCCAGAGAATAACGAGCAGCTGACTGCTGGTCCCCAGCGATCTCCCATCTGCATGGCGGTACTCCGCGCCGTGCTCAAAGCCTTTTGCTGCTCCGCCCGGTTGAGCTTATCTGCCTTGGTGAGCAAAAGGTGCACTGGTTGGCCGCGCTGCCCAAACCAATCCAACATCTGCACATCGAGCGGCCCAAGGGCATGGCGAGCATCGGTTACGAGGATCAACCCCGATAGGCTCGCGCGCTTGTTGAGGTAGCGGCTGAGCTGCTCGCCCCATTGCTGCCGGGTTTGCTTGTCGACCTCTGCATAGCCGTATCCAGGGAGGTCAACGAGACGGCCAACTTCTGACTCACGCCAACAGAGACTGAACAGATTAATCAGCCGGGTTCGCCCCGGGGTCTTACTCGCAAAGGCTAAGCGCTTGCGCTGGCAAAGCACATTGAGGGCAGTCGATTTTCCTGCGTTAGACCGCCCCGCAATTGCGATCTCAGGAACGCTTGGAGGGGGCAGGTCGCTGAGCTTTGCACCACTTTGCAGAAACTGGATCTGAGAAATCCATCGGTCCAGTGCTGGGGGTGGTCCTACATGAGGAAGGGACATGGCGTGAAAGGGGATTAATAACCCCGAGGGGCAAGAGGATGAACTAAACTAACTGGGTTTTTGGTTCTCAAACCGAGGAGCTCAATTGGGGGCTCCCTTGACATCGCTACACAGAACAATGCCTTCGGGAGCGCGATCTTATGAAGTCTGACATGAAACGCCGCATGGGCGCCAACCTTCTCTGCACAACAACACTCTTTTCTTTGGGCCTGGCCTTGGTGCCCGCACAGGCTGCAGCCCCTGCCGCAGCCCCCGCCGTCGATCTCAAAAAAGGCGCTGAAATCGCCGGCCAGGTCTGCGCTGCCTGCCACGCCGCAGACGGCAACAGCAGCATTGCCGAGAACCCCATTCTCGCAGGGCAGCATGCTGGCTACCTTGCCAAGCAGCTTCACAACTTCCAGGTGCGCGGCGGCGCAACCAAGGCGGAGCGCGAGAACGCGATCATGGCTGGATTCGCTGCCATGCTCTCTGCAGACGATATCCGCAATGTGTCGGCCTTCTATGCGGCTCAGCCAATGAAGGGCGCCTATTCTTCAAACAAAGACCTTCTGGCAAAGGGCCAGCAGATTTACCGTGCAGGCATTCCTGCCCGTGGTGTGCCGGCCTGTGTGGGATGTCACGCCCCTAATGGAGCGGGTATTCCCATTCAGTACCCTCGTCTCTCAGGCCAGCATGCCGCATACACCCAGGCCCAGCTGGCTGGTTTTCGATCGGGTGCGCGCGCCAACAGTGCACAGATGATGAAGATTGCCGCCCAGATGTCTGATGCCGACATCTCCGCTGTTGCAGAGTACATTGCAGGACTTCGCTAAGCACCCTGGGGGCCTCGCCCCCAACGACTCACCTGAGGGCCATAGGCCCTCTACGGGGGGCCTGGAGCTTCAAACTGGCCCCGATATGCTGCGGGCCTCCGTAGAGCTCCTAAGCTCCATGCGTTTTGCGATATCTGCGCTCACCGTGGTCGCCATCGCGAGTGCAATTGGGACCATCGTTCCGCAGAATTCCCCCCCAATCAACTATGTGAATCAGTTCGGCGCCTTTTGGGCAGAGGTGTTCTCTGCTTTTGGCCTCTTTCACGTATACAACGCCGGCTGGTTCATCCTGGTGATGGCCCTCATGCTGGTCTCAACCAGTCTCTGCCTGGTGCGCAACACGCCCAAGATGCTCAAAGATGCGAGGGCATGGCGCGAGCGTGTGCGCATGAATAGCTATCAAGCCTTTGCCCACCGCGCAGAGCGTCCTCTGTCAAGCGGCGTGAGCGCACGGGCCTTGCTCAAGCAGACGGCTTCAATGCTGGAGGCTCGAGGCTATAGGGTGCGACAGCCCGACGCAGACGGCCTCCCCCTGGTTGCTAAAAAGGGCACGAGCAATCGGCTTGGTTATATTGCAGCCCACCTCTCCATTGTGGTGATTTCCTTGGGGGGCCTCATGGACAGTGAGCTCCCGACCCGACTTGCGGCGTGGTGGTGGGAAAAGGAACCGGTCCAGCTCGCTGGGCTTACGGGCGATACCGTGCCTGCCTCCGCGAAGCTGCCTGTGGCGACGCCCACATATAGAGCAAATCTCTTGATTCCCGAGGGGCAGAGCTCAGACCTGGCCGTGCTTTCACGACCGAACGGGGCACTCTTACTCGATCTCCCTTTCGAGCTATCACTGAAAGCGTTTCGCGTGGAGTACTACGCAACTGGGATGCCTAAGCTTTTCGCAAGCGATGTGGTGCTCAAGGACAAAGAGACCGGCGTAACCAAAGAGGCCACCATCGAGGTCAACAAGCCATTGATCCACCGCGGCGTGGCCATCTACCAGTCGAGCTTTGATGACGGTGGGTCTCAGCTCAAGCTCAGTCTGTTGCCGCTTCAAGGGCCTCTGACGCGGGCGCTTCCCATCGAGCTTGCAGTCGGGCAGTCTCAGCCACTCTCGAGCGGTCAAGAGCGACTCACCCTCGAGATTTCGGCATTTAAGCCCATCAATGTCGAAAATCTAGGCGGGCCTGGTGGGCAAGATGATCGTTTTCAAGATCATGTGGCAACGGTGCTATCGCCCGCGACAGGGTCCGGCCACCGCAAAATGACCAATGTTGGCCCCGCTTTTCAGTACAAGCTCAGAGATGCATCCGGCCAGGCTCGGGAGTTTCATAGCTATATGCTGCCCTTCGAGCTTGATGGGGCTCGGGTGTTCCTGGCAGGTGTGCGCAACTCACCCGATGAGAGCTTTCAGTACCTGCGCATCCCTGCAGATGAACAAGACTCCCTGACGGAGTTTCTGCGCATACGGGCAGCACTCGCTGACCCCTTACTCCGCGCTAAGGCGGCTCAATCGTTTGCTCGGGCATCTGCCCCGACAGATCTGCAACCAGCCTTGACCAGCAGCGCGCAGCGCGCCCTGGATGCCTTGGCAGAGGGCGGGCTTGCCGCATTGGCCAATGTCATCGAAACGGCCGTCCCTGAGGCCGACCGCGAGAAGGCTGCTGATGTCATTGTCCGCATGCTCACTGGCGCCTTCTGGGAGTTGTGGCAGCAGGCCCGTGCCCAAGACCGTCTGAGCAGGCTAGAGCCGAATGAGGCACGCCAGGCGTTTGCCCAGCGTGCACTCAACGCCTACAGCGACAGCCTGCTCTTTGCAGCCCCTTTTCTGGTCACCATGACTGACTTCCAGGAGATCAAGGCGTCTGTCTTCCAGGTTACACGCTCGCCCGGTCAGACCATTGTCTACTTGGGCTGTTTGCTGCTCACGCTGGGGATATTTGCCATGTTTTATGTGCGTGAATCCCGAGTCTGGGTCTGGCACGCTTCAGAACCATCGGGTGATCGTCTGCTAATGGCCGCATCGAGCCCCCGACAGTCCCTTGACTTTGACCGTGATTTTCAAGATCTGACACAGGCATTTCAGTCCATGCCGCAGGAGTCCAAATGAACACCACCAGTCTTCAGCAGCCTCTCTCCCACGCGGTTCTCACGCCGGTTGGTGGCGGGCGTATGCGATGGCCAGACGCGGCTTACGGCGCGCTACTTGGGGCATTGGCGGCCTATGCGACCGCGACGTACACCCACATGATGGACATCTATTCGCTCATCATTCTCTGGTGCTGCGTGCCCGCCTTGGTCTTCCTGGGCTGGCGCTGGCCCGCATTGCGTATGTTTAGCCTGGGCTGCGGTGCCTTGGCCTACTGGGGAATTTCGCTCTATGCCGGAGACCTCGCCCGTGGCCAAGACCAGTTCTTATTGAAGTACCTGCTGTCCTCCCAATCTGCGATTCTCTGGATGTGCGCGCTCTTTGCGTTCGCCACGGTGGCCTACTGGGTGGGTTTATTGGCCCGGGGTGCAACGGCCCTCTGGATGGGTACGGTTCTGACGTGGGCGGCATCTGTCTTTGGCCTGGTCGGCCTTCTGGTGCGCTGGCATGAGACACACCTTATTTCCCCCGATGTGGGCTACATCCCTGTAAGCAACCTCTATGAGGTTTTCATTCTCTTTGCGCTGATCACCAGCCTCTTTTACCTGTACTACGAGCGGCGTTACCAGACCCGCAGCCTCGGGGGCTTCGTCTCCCTCGTCATTGTTGCGGCGGTCGGGTTCCTACTCTGGTACATGGCAACGCGCTCGGCCCATGAGATCCAACCTCTTGTGCCCGCGCTGCAATCCTGGTGGATGAAGATTCATGTCCCGGCCAATTTCGTGGGGTATGGCACCTTTTCGATTGCAGCCATGGTGGCCTTTGCCTATCTCGTAAAGGTCAATGCAGAGACAAAGTCATGGCGCTCGCTTATTCCATTGTTTTTGCTCGGCGTCTTGCTATGCGCAGAGCCTCTGGTCTTTCGTCGCGCGGGTTTGCCTGATTACTGGGCGCTCTATTTTGGTGTGGCGGCCGTATTTGTCGGTGGCGTGCTGGCGATGCGTAAAAGGATTGGAGAGGTCCTGCCGTCGCTCGAGGTACTCGACGATATCCAATATCGGGCCATCGCGATTGGATTTGCATTCTTCACAGTGGCAACCATTTTGGGTGCGCTCTGGGCTGCTGAGGCATGGGGCACCTACTGGCAATGGGACCCGAAGGAGACATGGGCCCTGATTGTCTGGCTCAACTATGCAGCTTGGCTTCACCTGCGGCTCATGAAGGGCCTGCGGGGTCAGTTTGCGGCCTACTGGTCATTAGTGGGCTTGCTGATTACCGGGTTTGCCTTCTTGGGTGTGAACATGTTCCTGTCAGGCCTGCACTCATACGGACAACTCTGATGTCTCGAGCCGATCGACGCCAGATCAGGGGAGACGGCCTCTCAGCCGAGATCACGCCTGAGACCGTCTGGCGGGCACATCGGCGCGGCCTCATGAAAGGCCTTCCAGCCATTGCGGGCGGGCTTGCTGGCCTGGGGTTGAAGGCCTCCCCTCTGCAACCGAAAGACACCCGGCCACTGGTCGCCGGCAAAAGCGCGTATGTCCTCATGGAGCCACTTACGCCCATCGAGGACGTGACGGGCTACAACAACTTTTATGAATTCGGCACCGACAAGGCCGATCCTGCCCGTCGGGCACCCGGCCGCCTCAAGACGAGTCCCTGGACCGTCCAGATCACGGGCCTTGTTCAAAAGCCCTTCAGCCTTGACCTCGATGATCTGTTGAAGCTTGCACCGCTCGAGGAGCGTGTCTACCGGCTTCGATGCGTCGAAGGCTGGTCTATGGTCATCCCTTGGGTGGGCTATTCCCTTTCGCATCTCATTCAACGCGCTCGGCCCCTCGGTTCCGCGAAGTTTGTTTCCTTCGTGACCCTGGCTGACCCCGCTCAGATGCCTGGTCTAAGCTCCCCGGTGCTCGATTGGCCCTACCGTGAGGGCCTTCGCATGGATGAGGCAAGACATCCACTCACGCTCTTGAGTCTTGGCCTCTATGGACAGACATTGCCCGCTCAGAACGGCGCTCCCGTTCGTCTCGTTGTGCCCTGGAAGTATGGTTTTAAGAGTGCGAAATCCATTGTTCGTATCGAGTTTCTTGAGCAGGAGCCCAAGACCAGTTGGATGCTTGCCGCCCCCCAGGAGTATGGTTTTTACTCAAACGTGAATCCGTCAGTGCCGCACCCCCGATGGTCTCAAGCCTCAGAGCGCCGAATTGGTGAGGGCGGGCTCTTCAGTCCGCGTCGGGCCACGCTCCCCTTTAACGGGTATGCCGACCAGGTTGAGGGGCTCTACCGTGGCATGGATCTTCGCCGCTTCTTCTAAGGACGCATCACAAGCCCGCTTGCGGCTGGCCCTTTGGCTCTGGCTGGCTGGGCCTTTGTGTGAGCTCATTGCGAGGGCGTTCTTGGATGCACTGGGCGCAAACCCGCAAGAGGCGCTCCTAAGGGCGCTAGGCCAGCAGACGCTGGTGCTGTTGCTCTTGGTGCTCACAGCCCCGCTAGTCGGTGCATGGCTCGGCAGGCCTTTGGGCTCCACTTTTATAGCCTGTCGACGCATGATCGGACTCTGGTGCTTTACATACGCGACCATCCATCTGCTGACTTATTGGCAGTTTGAGCATGACCTGCAGTGGGCGTCCCTCTGGAAAGACATCTGGACACGGCCATTTGTGACGGTGGGGGTACTGGCCTGGCTATGTCTTGTGCCGTTGGCAGTCACTTCGAATCGATGGAGCATGCAACGCCTTAAGCGCGGCTGGAAACGGCTCCATCAGCTGGTTTGGCCGATCGTCGTCCTTGGTTTGGCGCACTACTACCTGCATAAAGCGGGAAAGAACGACTATCTTGAGCCTTTGGTATTTAGCGCTGTTTTAATTGTGCTGCTGGTGCTTCGAAGGCGTCTGCGATCGAGCCTTTGAGCTGAAACGGTTCTCCAAGCAGGCCGCGCTCAGACTGAATGAGGTGCTCAATGGTCTCCCGCTCGCGTATGACCTGATGCGAGCCATTGGAGCGTATGAGGACCTCTGCCGGCCGAGGGCGCGAGTTGTACTGAGACCCCATGGAACTGCCGTAGGCACCTGCGGAGGCAAGCACCAGCAGGTCGTCTGGTTCAAGGGCGAGTAATCGGTCCTTGGCGAGCCAGTCTCCGCTCTCACAGATGGGTCCTACCAGGTCCCACATCTGTGCGTCCTGTGGGTTGCGCGGGCGAACCGGTATGACCTCATGCCAGGCCTGATAGAGCGAGGGTCGCATCAGGTCGTTCATGGCTGCATCAACGATCGCGAACTGACGCCCTTGGCCGGAGGGCTTGAGCATCTCGACGCGCGTGAGCAGCACACCTGCAGACCCAACCAGGGCGCGGCCAAGCTCAAAAAATATGTGAGGCATGGGGCGGCCATGGCGTTTGGCCCACGCCGAGATCGGGCCAAGCACGGCCTGCATGAACGCCTCAGGGCTCGGGGGGGTCTCGTCGTGATAGCAGATACCAAGCCCGCCGCCGAGATCAATATGCTCAATCGAGAGGCCTGCGTCAGCTAACTGCTCGATCAGGCTGAGGATGCGCTCGACTGCCTCGATAAAAGGCGACAGGCTCGTAATCTGAGAGCCAATGTGACAGTCCACGCCAATGACCTTGAGCCCTGGAAGGGTGGCTGCGATGGGATAGAGCCTGCGTGCATCCTCGATAGCCACGCCAAACTTGTTGTCCTTGAGACCGGTGGAGATATACGGATGCGTCTTTGGATCTATATCGGGGTTCACGCGCAGTGAGATCGGCTGCACACAACCGAGCGCGATACAGACCTCGTTGAGTCGATAAAGCTCGGCTTCGCTCTCGACATTGATGCAGCCTACGCCCGCTTGAACGGCCTGACTTAGCTCAGCCTGTGATTTGCCCACACCGGAGAACACGATATCGCTCGGGCGGGCACCCGCCAGTGCCACACGGGCCAGTTCGCCGCCAGAGACAATATCGAAGCCGGCACCCAGGCGCGCAAAAGTCTGGAGAATCGCGAGATTGGGATTCGCTTTGACCGCGAAGCAGATCTGCACAGGATGCTCGCCGCAGGCCTGTTTGAACGACTCGTAGGCGTCAACCAGGGCGCGCTCCGAATAGATGTAGAGCGGGGTGCTGTACTGTTGCGCCAGCTGAGGAAGGGGAACCTGCTCGCAGCAGAGCGTCTGGCCTTCAAATGAGAAGGCCTCGGGCAACATGGGAAATGGGGTCATGGGCTGTTGTAGGCTTGGGGTGGGGGAACAAGCGGCCCCTTCTGGCCGCAGCCAGGGGTGGTGGCGAGAGCCAAGGCCATTCCAACCCCAGCAAGTCCACGAAGCACTGAATTCATCATGAGGTGAGTATGACCGAATCCGACTATCAAGAAAAAATTGAGGCTGCCTTTCAATGGATTGAAAACCAGGCGGATGAGTGGTCTCAGGCCTTCGACCTGGATCTCGAGTGTCACCGGACAGCCCGCGTCATGGAGCTTGAATTCGACTCCGGCGAGAAGATCGTTGTCAATGCACAGGCTCCTACGCAGCAGCTCTGGCTAGCCTCTCGATTGGGCGCACTCCATTTCGTGTGGGAGCCTGAGATGGGCTGGCAAGACACGCGTGGTGCGGGTGATTTTGAATCCGTGTTCTGCCAGCATGCGCGTGGGCTGTCAGGGCAGGCCCTGGAGGCTAACCTGCCTCGATGACGGGGGTCTGCGGCGGGGCGACCTCTCCGGGTGGCGGGTTCGCAGGCAGGGGTGCACCGGTTGGACTGAGCTCCTTGGCCTGGGTGTTTGGAACCTGATATCGGTCGAGGCCCACCCCCGGCATATTGCTCTCGGTGTAGTACTCCTGATTGATGCGGGTGACGCCCTTTGGGGGCATGCGTGGCGTTTGCGGTAGTTTCTTGAGTGCCTCTGACATGAAGCCCATCCAAATAGGCAGGGCCAGTCCACCGCCTGTCTCTCGTTCACCGAGCGACCTCGGCTGGTCATAGCCCACCCAGGTCAGTGCAACCATCTTGGGGTGATAGCCCGCGAACCAAGCATCCTGAGCGTCGTTGGTGGTGCCTGTCTTGCCGGCCAGGTCGGTGCGACCCAGACTCATGGCACGCTTTGCAGTGCCCTGGGATACAACGCCTTGAAGCAAAGAATCCGTGAGGAAGGCATAGCGCTCATCCATCACACGGGGTGCGTCCTCTCCCGCACGCACAGGCGCAGAGCGGCTTACGAGCCCGCCGTTCTCATCGACGATTCGATCGATGAAATAGGGCGTGACCCGGTACCCGCCATTTGCAAAGACAGCATAGGCCGAGGCCATTTGCATGGGTGTGGTCCCACCAGCGCCCAGGGCCAGCGTAAAGAATGCAGGGTTGCGCTCTGCTTCAAATCCAAACCGGGTGAGATAGGCCTGGGCCTGTTTGGGGCCGAGGGCCTGAACAAGGCGAATGGAGACCATGTTTTTCGACTTGGCCAGTGCCGTGCGCAGCGTCATGGGCCCCTCATACTTCTCGTCGTAGTTTTTGGGTTCCCAGAGCTCCCCGCCGGTTACGAAGGGGTCGAAGCGAATGGGCAGGTCGTTGACAAGCGTGGAGCCGGAGAATCCATTCTCAAGAGCGGCGGCGTAGACGAAGGGCTTGATGGTGGATCCTGGCTGTCGATAGGCCTGGGTGACGCGGTTGAATTTGCGCTGGCGAAAGTCAAATCCACCCACCAGAGCGCGCACGGCACCGGTGTCCGTGCTCAGGGCGATGAGCGCACCTTGGACCTCAGGCATCTGGGTGATCTCATACTCTTGAGGGGTTTGGAGCGGTCGGATACGCACCACCGCCCCAGCGCTCAGTTTTTGCTGGGCGTTGGCATTGGGTGACAGGCCCTTCTCGCAGAACTTGAGGCCCTCACCGCGTATGGTGAATGTCTTGCCGTTGTGCCGCATTACAACGACGCGATCGGCCAGAACCTCGGTAACCACCGCAGTAAAGAGGGACTCGCTGTCCGGGCGCTCAGCGAGCACCTCTTCGACCGCATCTTGGAGTGCCTCCGTCTCTTTGGGCAGCGTGACACGGGCCTCGGGACCTCTCCAGCCTTGCTTGCGGTCGTAGCCGAGCAGCCCCTCCCGAACAGACTCCTGTGCTGCCCTTTGCTCGGCTGCGCGCAGGGTCGTGAAAACGGTCAAGCCGCGGCTGTAGGCGTCTTCTGGGAAAAGGCTCACCACCTGCTGGCGCACCATTTCTGCAACATACTGGGCATCGACGCCAAAGTCCGTGGGACGTCCCACCACACGGATTTGCTCCTTCATTGCCTCGAGGAACTGGGCATTGCTGATAAGGTCGAGCTTGCGCATGCGGCCCAGGATGTACTCCTGCCGCGCCTTTGCGCGTCGGGGGTTGACGATGGGATTGAAGCTAGACGGCGCCTTGGGAATGCCCGCGAGCATCGCTGATTCGGCAATGCTCAGTCGGTGGATGGGCTTTCCGAAGTAAATCTGGGCAGCACTCGCGAAGCCGTATGCCCTGCGCCCCAGGTAGATCTGGTTCATGTAGAGCTCGAGAATCTGGTTCTTTGAGAGGGAACGCTCGATCTCCAGTGACAGCAAAAGCTCGTATGCCTTTCGGGTGTAGGTCTTTTCGGTCGTGAGAAAAAAGTTGCGCGCAACCTGCATGGTGATGGTGCTGCCGCCTTGCCGCTTCTCGCCCGTGGCCACAAGAATGCCCACAGACCGGGCCAGCCCAAGCACATCAATACCCGGGTGCTCATAGAACCGGTCGTCTTCAGCCGCCAGAATGGCGTCGACCAGAGATTTGGGAACCTGATGCAGCCGCACAACACTGCGACGCTCCTCGCCAAACTCACCGATTAGCACCCCATCAAAGGTCATGACGCGCAGGGGCACCTTCGGTCGATAATCGGCCAGGGCAGAGACTTCGGGGAGTTGCGGGGTGGCCAGCGCGATAAAGAGCAAAACCATGCCGGCAGCAGCGGCAGCGCCTGAGATCAGGACGACGGCGATGGAGGTAAACAGGCGCATAGAGCCTTAGTGTATCGCCTGCTAGACTCGTTTCATGAATATGAATGCCCCGCAGAATATCGTCCTGATTGGCCTCATGGGTGCGGGAAAGACCACCGTTGGGCGCAAGCTCGCTCATCGAATCGGCTGGCCCCTGGTGGATACCGATCACGAGATTGAGCTTCGATCCGGTGCGGCCATTCCGACCATTTTCGAAATGGAAGGTGAGGAGGGGTTCCGCAAGCGGGAGGAGCGGGCCGTGGCCGAGGCCATGGCTGAGCCGGGACGGATTGTGACCACCGGCGGGGGAGCGCCCATGCGCGAGGCCAATCGGCAGCAACTCGCACGCGGGTATGTCATTTATCTCGATGCGCAACCTTGGCAGATCTGGCAGCGCCTGCGCACCGATCGTTCACGTCCGCTGCTCAGTCAGTCCCCCAACCCAAAGGCGACACTCGAGCGCTTACATGCCGAGCGTGACCCGATTTATCGGCAGCTGGCAGACTATGTCTTGCCTGCAAGCCGCGGATCACTGGCCCAGGTCGTGCAGCATCTCGTTGAGCATTTATCCGAGCAGGGCTGGGCTCTGCAGGAGTCGGAGGGTTCTTTATGACGGTTCCCATTCAGGCCCGAGTGACCACTTTGTCAGTGGCGCTGGGAGATCGGCAGTACCCCATCCAGATTGGCCAGGGCCTTCTTGGTCAGCCCGAGGTTTGGCGGCCCCTCATTCGCTCCCGACAGGTCGCGATTGTCACAAACACCACCGTCGGGCCGCTCTACCTCGAGACGCTGCAGTCTGCCTTGGCAAGCATGGGGCTGGAGCCTCTCATCATTGAACTCCCCGATGGAGAGGTCTACAAGACCTTCGCCAGCCTTCAGGTCATCTTCGATCGCCTAATGGAGGCCCGAATGGAGCGCAAGGCGACATTGATTGCTTTGGGCGGTGGCGTAGTGGGTGACATGGCTGGGTTTGCGGCCGCCTGCTACCAGAGGGGCATGCCTTTCATTCAGGTCCCCACCACACTGCTCTCCCAGGTGGATTCCTCCGTTGGTGGGAAAACGGCGGTCAACCACCCTTTGGGCAAGAACATGATTGGCGCGTTTTATCAGCCCCAGGCCGTAGTGATTGACATGAACGTCCTCTCGACGCTCCCTGATCGAGAGCTCTCTGCAGGGTTGGCAGAAGTCATCAAGATGGGCTGCATCCTCGATACAGGGTTTTTTGAGTGGCTAGAGGGTCATATGGATGCGCTGCGTGCACGTGACCCCCAGGCGCTTGCCGTTGCGATTGAACGCTCGTGTGCGCTCAAGGCTCAGGTGGTTGCGGAGGACGAACGCGAGTCCACCGGAAGGCGAGCTTTGCTCAATTTCGGACACACCTTTGGCCATGCGATCGAGGCCGGCTTGGGGTTTGGGGCCTGGCTGCACGGGGAGGCAGTCGGCTGCGGAATGGTCATGGCTTGCCATCTGTCCCAGCAGCTTGGCTTGCTGACGGAGGGGGAGCGAGATCGGGTGATTCATCTGGTGATGCGTGCAGGCTTGCCGACAAGAGGACCAGACTGGCCCACGGAGACTTACCTCGAATGGATGGCACATGACAAAAAGGCAGAAGCCGGAGAGATTCGATACATCGTCCTCGAAGGCCTCGGGTCTGCAAGGCTTTCAACAGCGAGCGCAAGCCAGGTCGATTTGGCGCTGGACAGGCATCGCGAGGAGCAAAGATGAGTCGGATGGAGGTGGCACCTTATGCAGCCCAGTCTGATGCGTCCCGCGGGCGTGAACATGCAGAGCCGACGCCTGCCGGTCGCTCAGAGTTTCAGCGTGATCGCGATCGAATTGTTCATGCGACTGCGTTCAGAAAGCTTCTGTACAAGACACAAGTCTTCGTAAACCATGAGGGCGATTTGTACCGCACTCGGCTTACGCACAGCCTCGAGGTGGCGCAGATTGCGCGCTCCGTTGCACGGCGCCTTGCGCTCGATGAGGAGCTTACGGAGGCCATCTGCCTTGCGCATGACCTCGGGCACACCCCTTTTGGCCATGCGGGGCAACACGCGCTCAATGCATGCCTCAAGGAGCACGATCCGCAAGGCGAAGGCTTTGAGCACAACCTTCAGAGCTTGCGCGTGGTGGATCAGCTTGAGCGGCGGTACGCGGAGTTTGACGGCTTGAATCTCTGCTTCGAGACGCGCGAGGGCATTCTGAAGCACTGCTCGAAGCGGGCAGCGCTCAAGCTTGGGCCACTGGCGCTTCGTTTCTTGGAGGGCGGGTCTCCTTCATTGGAGGCTCAGCTTGCCAATGTCTCCGACGAGGTGGCGTACAACCACCACGACCTCGACGACGGGCTTCGCTCCGGGCTCTTGAGCCTGGAGCAGATCCTTGTATTGCCTATGGTGAAACGACACTTCGATGGCGTACACCGACGATTCCCCCAGATTCAGCCCGACCGTGTCGTGCCTGAGATGATTCGGGCCATGATCAACGAGCAGGTCGATGACCTGGTGGCGCAGACCCGATTGCAGATCCAGTGCCATGGGGTTGAGACCTCTGATGATGTCCGAAAGGCCCCGCCTTTGGTCGCTTTCTCCGCGTCATTGGCACAGGAGGTGAGAGAGGTGAAGCAGTTCTTGTTCCAGAACCTCTACCGCCACCCAAGGGTCGTCGCGGTAACCGACGTCGCCGAGGGCGTGCTCCGAGACCTATTTGCCTGGCACTTTGAACGCGCGCGGCGGCTTGCCGAGCCATTCGAGAGCAGTGAGCATATGTTGCGGCATGTGGCTGATGAGGTCGCCGGACTCACCGACCGTCAGGCGATGCTTTTGCACGACCAGGTGTTTCCTGGTCGTGCGCAGTGGCCGCACCGCAGCGCATCGGGAGCATGACCCCTTGGCTCGGCGGCCTCGGCTGGCGTTAGGCGGGCGGCTCATCCATGTCCAGCAGCGAGCACGTCCTGAAGCCCCGCTTGCCTTTGATGCCCAGGACCGAACGGCCTACCTCGATTGCCTCTTCGATGCGGCGCTTGGCTTGGGCCTCTCGATTCATGCTTGGAGCGTCACCGGGCAGGAGGCGAATTGGCTCGTGACACCCCAGCGGGCGACCGCCCTGGCCGAGGCCGTTCAGCAGATTGGGCGGCGCTATGTGCGCATGCTCAATGATCGCTGGGCCCGCAGAGCCAGCCCCTTTGACGGCCGTTATCGCGCGTACTGGCTCAGTGAGCCCAGTCATGCGCTGTGGGTGATGCGCTGGATTGACTTTCGCGCTGTTCGAGAGGGCCTTGTTGGCAGCGCCTCAGACTGGCTTTGGTCAAGTGCAGGCGTGCTGCAAGGGCAGCGGCCCCCTCCCGCCCGAGCGCCGTTCGTCGCCTTGCCCAGTTACTGGGCGTTGGGCAATACGCCCTTTGAGCGCGAACAGGCCTACACGGGCTTGGAATGGCAGGGGATGGCCTTTGCCGAGGCCTTAAGCCTTGGCTTGAGTCAGGGGCGTCCTATGCTCACCGATGAGGAGTGGGCTGTATTGCCTGAACCCGAGCGGGTCGTCTGGCAGCGTCGTCCAAGAGGTCGCCCCCGAAAGGCCTGAACATTGTTGTGTCCCCATTTTTTGGGTACCTGCTCGGTGCGGTCTTTAAAATATGGTCTGACCCCATTTAAATACCAGGGCCGGCGCCCATAGCCGCCAGATTGGCCCGATAATGCCAATCCCTTTTGTCATAGCGCTGTCAAGGAGTCAGGATGGGCATCCCCGCATTTGGTTTGTACGACCCTTCTCATGAGCACGACGCCTGCGGCGTGGGCTTTGTGGCCCATATTCGTGGCCAAAAGTCGCACGCCATCGTGGAGCAGGGCTTGCAGATTCTCAAGAATCTCGACCATCGCGGAGCCGTGGGTGCGGATGCGCTCATGGGGGATGGGGCGGGTCTTCTCATGCAACTGCCTGACACCTTGTTTCGAGACGAAATGGCACGCCAGGGCGTACATCTGCCTCCGCTCGGAGAATACGGTGTGGGCATGGTCTTCCTGCCCAAAGAGCACGCCTCGCGCTTGGCCTGCGAGCGTGCGCTGGAGCGTGCAGTCGCCGCTGAGGGGCAGGTCCTCTTGGGCTGGCGAGATGTCCCCACGGATGCCAGCATGCCGATGTCCCCCCGCGTGCGTGACCGCGAGCCCATCATGCGTCAGATCTTTATCGGGCGTGGCGACGATGTCATTGTGCAAGACGCGCTCGAGCGCAAGCTCTATGTCATTCGAAAGACCGCCTCGAGCGCCATTCAGGCCCTGGGACTCAAGCACGGCAAGGAGTATTACGTGCCCTCCATGTCGAGTCGCACCATTGTCTATAAGGGCCTCCTGCTCGCCGACCAAGTGGGCGTGTACTACAAAGATCTTTCCGACCCGCGCTGCACCTCTGCACTCGCGCTCGTGCACCAGCGCTTCTCGACCAATACATTCCCGGAGTGGCCATTGGCCCACCCATACCGCATGGTGGCGCACAACGGCGAGATCAACACGGTAAAAGGCAATTACAACTGGATGCGCGCGCGCGAAGGCGTGATGCGATCGGCCGTTCTCGGTGATGACCTTCAAAAGCTCTACCCGATTAGCTTTGCGGGTCAGTCGGACACGGCCACCTTTGATAACTGTCTTGAGCTGTTGGTGGCTGCCGGCTACCCCATGGCCCATGCTGTCATGATGATGATTCCCGAGCCGTGGGAGCAGCATGCGACCATGGACGCATCCCGCCGCGCGTTCTACGAGTACCACGCTTCCATGATGGAGCCTTGGGATGGCCCCGCCTCTATTGTGTTCACGGATGGCCGCCAGATCGGGGCAACCCTCGACCGAAACGGACTGCGCCCATCGCGATACTGCATCACCGACGACGACCTGGTGATCATGGCCAGTGAGTCTGGCGTGTTGCCGGTGCCCGAGGACAAAATTGTCCGCAAATGGCGACTGCAGCCAGGAAAAATGTTCCTGATCGATCTCGAGCAGGGGCGCATGATCCATGACGAAGAGCTCAAGGCGAGCCTTGCGAAGTCGCGCCCCTACCGGCAGTGGATTGAGAACGTGCGCGTGTCACTGCAGAGCCTTGGTGAGGGCACGAGTCCAGCGGTCGCACCGGCAAGCGACATCCCGCTGCTGGACCGCCAGCAAGCGTTCGGCTACACCCAGGAAGACCTCAAGTTCCTGATGGCACCCATGGCCAAATCGGGCGAGGAGGCGGTCGGCTCAATGGGCAACGACGCTCCGCTGGCCGTCTTGTCTGACATGCCAAAGCCATTGACGAGCTACTTCAAGCAGCTCTTCGCGCAGGTCACGAACCCACCGATCGATCCGATTCGTGAGGCCATCGTGATGTCATTGGTGTCCTTTGTTGGGCCCAAGCCAAACCTGCTGGACATCAATCAGGTCAATCCTCCCCTGCGGCTGGAGGTGAAGCAGCCCATCCTTGACTTTGCCGATATGGACCGCATGCGCGCGATTGCGCAGCACACACGGGGCAAGTTCAAGAGCCAATCGATTGATATGACTTACCCCGTGGTCTGGGGAAAGGAAGGAGTGGAGGCACGCCTTGCCACTCTCTGTGCTGAAGCAGTGGATGCCATCGCTGCGGGCGCAAATATTCTGATTCTGACCGATCGTACGGTTTGCGCGGAGCGGGTTGCGATCCCAGCGCTTCTGGCCTTGTCGGCCATCCATCAGCATCTGGTCCGGGTGGGCAAGCGCACACTGGCCGGTCTTGTTGTTGAGACGGGCTCTGCCCGTGAAGTCCATCATTTCGCAGTGCTTGCAGGCTATGGCGCCGAGGCGATTCATCCATACCTGGCCATGGAGACCATTGCTCAGATGCAAGCGGGTCTTGCTGGAGACCTGAGCCCTGAGAAGGCGATTGCCAATTACGTCAAGGCGATTGGCAAGGGCCTCTCAAAGATCATGTCCAAGATGGGCATTTCAACCTACATGTCCTACTGCGGCGCGCAGATCTTCGAAGCCATTGGTCTGAACCAAGAAACAATCGATCGTTACTTCCCCAACACGCCCAGTGCGGTGGGGGGTATGGGCGTGTTTGAGATTGCAGAGGAGGCCATTCGCACCCACCAAAAGGCGTTTGGCAAGGACCAGATTCTGCAGGGCATGCTCGAGACCGGTGGCGAGTATGCATGGCGCGTTCGAGGAGAGGCACACCTCTGGACGCCTGACTCCATTGCCAAGCTCCAGCACGCCACAAGGGCAAATCAGTTCTCGACCTACAAGGAATACGCTCAGCTCATCAACGACCAGAGCAAGCGCCACATGACGCTGAGGGGTCTTTTTGAGTTCAAGGTGGATCCCGCGCGTGCCATTCCCCTCGACGAGGTGGAGCCAGCAGCCGAGATCGTCAAGCGATTCGCGACCGGGGCGATGTCACTGGGGTCTATTTCGACAGAAGCCCATGCCACGTTGGCAGTGGCCATGAATCGCATCGGCGGCAAGTCCAACACCGGTGAGGGTGGTGAGGATAAACGCCGTTACCGCGATGAGCTCAAGGGCATTGCCATTCAGAACGGAGCAACCCTTGGATCCGTCATTGGACCCGAGAAGGTGGAGAGCGACATTGCGCTGAAATCGGGCGACAGCCTCCGATCGAAGATCAAGCAAGTGGCCTCTGGTCGATTTGGCGTGACCACAGAGTACTTGGTGTCGGCAGATCAGATCCAGATCAAAATGGCTCAAGGCGCCAAGCCAGGGGAGGGGGGGCAGCTGCCGGGTGGCAAGGTCTCCGACTACATCGGTGAGCTGCGGCACTCTGTGCCCGGGGTGGGCCTGATCTCCCCACCGCCGCACCACGATATCTACTCGATCGAAGATCTCGCTCAGCTCATTCACGACCTCAAGAACGTCGCGCCCAGTGCGGATATCTCCGTCAAGCTGGTCTCTGAAATTGGTGTCGGCACCATCGCAGCAGGTGTTGCGAAGGCCAAGGCAGACCACGTGGTCATTGCCGGCCACGATGGCGGCACAGGCGCGTCACCGCTGTCTTCGATCAAGCACGCGGGGTCACCTTGGGAGATTGGCCTGGCTGAGACCCAGCAGACCCTGGTGCTCAATGGACTGCGAAGCCGCATTCGTCTTCAGGCCGATGGCCAGATGAAAACAGGTCGTGACGTGGTGGTCGCAGCCATGTTGGGGGCCGACGAAATGGGGTTTGCCACCGCACCCTTGGTGGTTGAAGGTTGCATCATGATGCGCAAGTGCCATCTGAATACCTGTCCAGTCGGTGTCGCCACGCAAGACCCAACCCTGCGCAAGAAATTCCAAGGCAAGCCCGAGCATGTCGTGAACTTCTTCTTCTTTGTTGCGGAGGAAGCGCGAGCCATCATGGCGCAGCTGGGCATTCGAAAGTTTGAGGACCTGGTGGGACGTGCCGATCTGCTCGACACCCGCAAGGGCATCGAACACTGGAAGGCCAGTGGGCTCGACTTCAGCCGCCTGCTGGCAGTGCCGCCTGTGAACAGTGTCGAACAACAACGCCACTCGGAGACTCAGGACCACGGCCTCGAGAAGGCACTCGATGTGCGACTGATCGAGCGCAGTCACGATGCCATTCACAAGGGACAGCGCATACAGTTCATGGAAGTCGCGCGAAATGTGAACCGTACCGTTGGCGCCATGCTCTCGGGAGAGGTGATTCGACACCATCCTGATGGTCTGCCCGATGACTCCATTCGCATCCAGCTCGAGGGCACAGGCGGCCAGTCCTTTGGCGCCTTTCTCGCCAAAGGCATAACCCTGTACCTCATCGGTGATGCGAATGACTACACCGGCAAGGGTATGTCGGGTGGCCGCGTGGTGGTCAGACCCTCCATTGATTTCCGCGGTGTAGCCCACGAGAACATCATCGTAGGCAATACGGTGCTCTATGGCGCAACGTCCGGGGAGGCATTCTTCCGCGGTGTCGCTGGTGAGCGCTTTGCAGTCCGACTCTCGGGTGCGAATGCGGTGGTCGAGGGCACTGGTGACCATGGTTGCGAGTACATGACCGGCGGTACTGTCGTGGTGTTGGGCAAAACAGGCCGCAACTTCGCTGCGGGTATGTCTGGAGGCGTGGCCTATATCTTTGATGAGGACGGGCAGTTCTCCACCCGATGCAATCTCGCGATGGTCAGCCTAGAGCCCGTGCTCTCCGATGCAGAACAGAGAGAAAAAATGCCCTCGAGTATTTGGCACCGTGACATGACCGACGAGCAGCAGCTGCGCAAGATGATTGAGGATCATCATCGCTGGACAGGCAGTGCGCGCGCACGCGATCTGCTCGACCAGTGGGCGACGTCGCGCTCAAAGTTTGTGAAGGTCTTCCCCAACGAGTACAAGCGCGCCTTGGGCGAGATTCACGCCCGTAAGCAGGCCGCACAGCCCGTTCAGGTCTGAGTCAAGGAAAGAGAGCACATCATGGGAAAAATCACCGGATTTATGGAACTTGAGCGGCTCGATGAGGGCTACGAAGCGCCCGAGAAACGACTCAAACATTACAAGGAATTCGTCATCGGTCTGAGCGAAGAGCAGGCGACACAGCAGGCTGCTCGCTGTATGGACTGTGGCATTCCCTTCTGTAACAACGGCTGCCCGGTTAACAACATCATTCCTGACTTCAATGACCTGGTGTTTCAGCACCAGTGGAAGGCTGCGCTCGATACGTTGCACTCGACAAATAATTTTCCCGAGTTCACTGGTCGGATTTGTCCCGCACCCTGTGAGGCCGCGTGCACGCTCAATTTCAACGATGATGCAGTTGGCATTAAGTCCATTGAACACGCAATCATCGATCGCGGGTGGTCGGAAGGTTGGGTGGTCCCGCAGCCGCCCGAGCAGAAAACCGGTAAGCGCGTCGCGGTGGTGGGCTCTGGCCCGGCAGGCCTGGCAGCGGCGCAGCAGCTCGCTCGCGCCGGCCATGATGTCGTGGTCTTCGAGAAGAATGATCGTGTTGGGGGCTTGCTGCGCTATGGCATTCCCGACTTCAAAATGGAAAAGCATCACATCGACCGCCGTGTCGCTCAGATGGAAGCGGAAGGCGTGGTCTTTCGAACCGGTGTTTTGGTCGCAAACCTACCCAGCGACACCAAGGTCACAAACTGGTCTCAGGAAACCATTGCACCTGAGGCCTTGGTGTCAGAGTTTGATGCGGTCTTGCTGACTGGGGGTGCGGAGCAGCCTCGTGATCTGCCTGTCCCTGGCCGAGATCTGAAGGGGGTGCACTTCGCAATGGAGTTCTTGCCCGAGCAGAACAAGGTGAACGCAGGAGACACCCTCAAGGGCCAGCTTCGTGCGGATGGCAAGCATGTCATCGTCATCGGCGGGGGCGATACTGGGTCTGACTGTG
Source organism: Pseudomonadota bacterium (assembly GCA_046047855.1). Lineage (GTDB taxonomy): Bacteria > Pseudomonadota > Gammaproteobacteria > Burkholderiales > Burkholderiaceae_A > Hahnella. Next base: position 35,754 of record JBJOHF010000110.1, read on the forward strand.
TGGGTACGAGCAATCGGCACGGTGCGGCCAGTGTCACGCAGTTTGAACTCATGCCCATGCCCCCTGAGCATGAGAATAAGCCTTTGGTCTGGCCGTACTGGCCCACCAAACTGCGCACCTCCAGCAGTCATGAGGAGGGCTGTGAGCGTGAGTTCGCCATCGCTACCAAGGAGTTCCTTGGCGAGAACGGACGCTTGACTGGACTCAAGGCCGTTCATGTCGAGTGGAGGGATGGCCGCATGCAGGAGGTCGAGGGCAGTGAGCAGATCTTTAAGGCCGATCTCGTGCTTTTGGCCATGGGGTTTGTCGCTCCAGTGGGAAGCATCCTCGATGCCTTTGGGGTGGAGTGTGACGCCAGAGGCAATGGGAAAGCGGCCACTGAAGGGCAGCGCGCCTACGCCACCAATCGACCCAAGGTTTTTGTTGCCGGTGATATGCGCCGCGGCCAGTCGCTCGTCGTCTGGGCCATCCGTGAAGGGCGACAGGCTGCGCACGCCATCGATGCGCAGCTGATGGGTTCGACTAACCTGCCTCGCTAAGCACGGTCTCGACGTGAATCTGCCCCTCCATCAGACGGTGGATGGGGCACTTGTTGGCGATCTCAATCAGCCTTGCGCGTTGCTCTTGTGCGAGATTGCCGATGACGGAGACGGTGCGACGCAGGCGGTAGTGAATACGCCCGTCTTCCTCTTTGGCTTCTGACACCCGGTCGACCTGGCAGTCGATGCGTTGAACGTCCCAGTCCGGCTTGCGACGCAGGTAGAGCTCTAGTGTCAGGACGGTACAGGCCGCCAATGCGGAGTCCAGCAGGTCGTGTGGGTCTGGGGCGGCGTCGTGGGAGCCTAGGTGTTTGGGTACGTCCGAGGTCCAGGCATGCCGACCATTGGTTAGGCTGGTCATCAGCCCCGTGTCACGGTGCAAAAAGGCTTGAATGCGGGCTTCGTTCATGGAACCTATCCGTTGAAGGGTCGTCTGTTGAACCATCATTGGAGCAGAGAGGCGAGAACGTGACAAATCCCAACCGTCGTCAGAGTCTTCGCGCCCTGGGCCTCATGGCCGTCTTGGGCTCACAGGTTACGCGCCCATTTCTGCCTGCTGCAGAGGCGACGCCTGCCTTACGAGATGGGTTGAGCGCACCGGGCGCCATTCTGCTCATCCGACACGCACAGACGGTGCCCGGGCTGGGGGATCCCGACCATTTCCGCCTGGGGGACTGCTCCACTCAGCGAAATCTCTCGGAGGAGGGTCGGGCCGCGTCTCGCGCATGGGGTGATTGGCTTCGTCAGATGGGGCTGGTGCCGACTGCAGTTCGATCGAGTCAGTGGTGTCGCTGCCTCGATACAGCGCGCTTGATGTTTCCTCAGCAGACGGTGCAGGAATGGGTTGCGCTGAACTCGTTCTTTCAAGGGCATGGCAATCGCGATGCGCAACTGCTCATGGCACGCCAGGCAGCAAAGGCGCGTGCGCGCAATGTCCCAGGGTTCGAGGTCTGGGTGACCCATCAGGTCGTGATCTCAAGCCTTACAGGTCAATACACCAGCATGGGCGAGGCCATTGTGGCGCGGGGTGTCGAGGACGCATCCGCAAACCTTCAGGTGCTCGGTCGCAGCAGCGGTCCGAGGTAGCGTCCCGTGTGGCTCTCGGGGGTTCGCGCAATCTCCTCTGGGGGACCTTGTGCAATTAACTGACCTCCACCCGCACCGCCTTCAGGCCCCATATCCAGGATCCAGTCAGCTGTTTTTATCACGTCAAGGTTGTGCTCAATGATGAGTACCGTGTTGCCTGAGTCTCTAAGCCGCATGAGCACGCGAAGCAGCATTTCTGTGTCGTAGAAGTGAAGGCCTGTGGTGGGCTCATCCAGCACATAGAGTGTCTTGCCGGTCTCACGCTTGGAGAGCTCGCAGGCGAGCTTGACACGCTGCGCTTCTCCGCCCGAGAGTGTTGTCGCGCTCTGGCCGAGTTGGACATACCCGAGGCCCACCTCTTGAAGCAGATGTAAGCGACGCGCAAGTGGCGGGATCGCAGCAAAGCACTCACTGGCCTCGTCGACCGTCATTGCCAGCACATCGGCAATCGTCTTTCCCCTCCATCGCACGTCGAGCGTCTCACGGTTGAACCGGAGCCCTTTGCAGAGATCGCAAGGGACATAGACATCAGGCAGAAAATGCATCTCCACGCGTACCATGCCGTCGCCCTGACAGGCCTCGCAACGCCCACCCTTCACATTGAAAGAGAATCGCCCAGCGTCGTAACCACGCTCGCGCGCCATGGGAGATTCTGAGAAGAGCTCACGAATCGTCGTAAGCATGCCGGTATAGGTTGCGGGATTGCTGCGGGGCGTTCGGCCAATTGGGCTTTGATCGACGTTGATGATCCGATCAAAATGTTCGAGCCCCTCGATGCCATCGTGCTCTGCCACGCTTCTGTGGCTGCCGTTCAGACGGGCCTGCGCCTCAGCCACCAGTGTGTCATTGATCAGGGTTGACTTTCCGCTGCCCGAGACGCCAGTGACGCACACCAGCAGTCCCACAGGGATGCGCACTGTGAGGTGCTTCAGATTGTTAGCTCGAGCGCCTTTGAGCACCAGCCAGCGCTCGTCAGGCGCACGCCGCGGATGGGGAATGGGAATGGCCCGGCTGCCGCTGAGGTATTGGCCGGTCAACGAGTGTGGATTCTGAAGAATGTCCTCTAGGCTTCCTTGGGCAATGACCTGCCCCCCTTGCCGGCCGGCCCCGGGGCCCATGTCAATGATGTGGTCGGCGGTGCGAATTGCATCCTCATCGTGCTCAACAACAAGCACAGAGTTGCCGAGATCACGCAGGTGGGCGAGGGTCTTGAGAAGCCGATCATTGTCCCGCTGGTGCAGGCCAATCGAGGGCTCGTCGAGGACGTACATCACCCCCGTGAGTCCCGCGCCAATCTGGCTTGCTAAGCGGATACGTTGGGCTTCTCCCCCGGAGAGGCTGGATGCAGTGCGATCCAAACGCAGATAGGACAGTCCCACATCAATCAGAAACCGAAGTCGCGACTGGGTCTCGTGGAGCAGACGCTCGCCAATGGCACGGCGCATGCCCGTTAAAGGGAGGGCGGCCAGCGTGTCGGCCGCGGTGGAAAGCGGCATGGCCAGCAGTTCTGGCAGGCTCAACGCATGTTCGACTGGGCCCACGCGGACATGGCGCGCCTCTGGACGCAGGCGAGAACCCTGGCAGCCGGAGCATGCGCTCAGTCGCCGATATCGGCCAAGCTCCTCGCGCACCGCCGGGCTGTCGGTCTCTGCATACCGTCGGTTGAGATTCGGAATGATGCCCTCAAAGACGTGCTTTCGGACCGTCGATTTGCCCTGCTCTGAGGGATAGGCAAAGGCAATCTTTTCGTCGCCAGAGCCGTGTAACAAGAGGGCCTGATGAGAAGGGGAAAGCGCTTCAAACGGCGTGTGAACCGAGAAACCACCGTGCGCAGCGAGGCTCTCAATCATGGCAAAGGCAAAGCTGTTGCGGGCATCCCAACCCGCTATGGCCCCATTTGCCAGCGAGAGGTGGGGAAACTCCACGACCCGCTCGGGATCGAACCGCGACTCCTCTCCCAGGCCATCACATTGCGCGCAGGCTCCCGCAGGCGAATTAAAAGAAAAGAGATTGGGCTCGAGATCACGCAGCGAGAATCCGCATTCAGGGCATGCAAAGCGAAGGGAGAGCGACCGCTCTTCGATCGTGCCGTCATCGGATTGAACCAGCGCAAGCGCCTGATCCTGGCCCATGCGCAAGGCGGTTTCCAAGGATTCGGCCAGCCGCTGCTGCAGATTGGATCGGCGTTTCAGGCGGTCTACAACCACATCGATGCTGTGATGCTGCGCCTTTTGAAGGGCCACTAGGGTATCGAGACTGACGTCCTGAGCGGGCCCGTTTCCTGTCTTCACGCGGACCCGCACAAACCCCTGGGCCCGAAGGCCGTCGAGTAGCTCGCGATGTTCGCCCTTTTGATGTGTAACGACCGGAGCAAGCAGACTGATGCGCTCGCCCTCTGGACCTTCAAGCAGCGCGTCGACCATTTGAGAGACCGATTGAGACTCAAGCCGCTGATGGGGGTGGCTGGGGCAATGGGGCACGCCCACGCGTGCAAAGAGCAGCCTGAGATAATCAAGAATCTCGGTGACCGTTCCGACAGTAGATCTTGGGTTGTGGCTGCTGGATTTCTGCTCGATCGCAATAGCAGGCGAGAGGCCTTCAATGAGATCCGCATCGGGCCGCTCCATGAGCTGCAGGAATTGACGGGCGTAGGGAGAGAGTGACTCCACATACCGCCGCTGACCCTCGGCATAGAGCGTGTCAAAGGCCAGAGACGACTTCCCAGAGCCTGAGAGGCCTGTAATGACCACGAGTTGGCCTCGAGGAATGTCGAGATCAAGGTTCTTGAGGTTGTGGGTGCGAACACCGCGAAGTCTGATCATGGGAAGGAGTCTGGGCCAATCCACTACTATAGCGAGCCATGAGTCCTTCTTCTGAACCGAAGCTGGCCTTCACCGCACAGGAGCGAACAGCCAGCATGGGGCTCGCATCGGTCATTGGATTGCGGATGCTCGGCCTCTTTCTGATGCTGCCAGTCCTTGCGATTGGCGCGGGGACGCTCTCGGGCGGCCATGACCCCGTCTGGCTTGGGTTGGCGATGGGCGCATATGGGCTGACCCAGGCTGTGCTTCAGATCCCCTTTGGGATGGCTTCCGATCGATGGGGTCGCCGCCCAATCATTCTTGCGGGTCTTGGCGTGTTCGTCCTGGGCAGCGTGGTCTGTGCGCTGGCTTCGAGTATTGAACTGCTCGTGCTGGGCCGAGCCCTTCAAGGCGCTGGCGCCGTGTCGGCGGCCGTTAGTGCTTACCTGTCTGATTTGACCCGAGAGTCTGTGCGGACCCGCGCCATGGCCATGGTTGGCGCCGCGATTGGACTCTCTTTTGCGCTCTCGATGGTGATTGCACCCCCGCTCTTTGGCCTTTGGGGCCTCGCAGGCCTGTTTGCTTTCACCGCCGCGCTTGCGCTCGTGGCGATGGCGGTGGTGCTCAGGCTACCCACCCCATCCCAGCGCCCGCCAGAGACTCGGCTACCGTGGTCGCAGCTTCTGGGACACGGGCAACTTCAGCGACTCAATCTGGGCATTTTCACCATGATGGCGATCCAGACCAGTCTCTTTGTCGCGATTCCCCAGGCGCTTGTTGCACTCGACCTTCCAGTCTCTGACCATTGGCAGGTCTACCTCCCGCTGATGCTCTTGGCTTTCGCGCTCATGGTTCCCCCCATTATCTGGGCGGAACGCAAGGGCCGGTTTAAGCCCGTTTTCTTGGCTTCGATTGGGCTTCTCGTGCTGGCCATGGTGCTTTTTCTCACCGCGAGACCCTTCTGGACCTGGATGCTGGCAATCGCTGTCTTTATGTTGGGATTCAATCTGCTCGAAGCGCTGCTGCCCTCATGGGTGTCTCGCCTCGCGCCGACAGGGCAGCGGGGCCAGGCCATGGGCGTGTACAACACCAGCCAGTCCCTGGGCTTGTTTGTCGGAGGGCTTGCCGGGGGCTTGGCTCTCTCTCAGGCTGGGCTCGCCGGCGTTTTTTGGCTCTGCGGCGGGATGGCCTTGTTTTGGGGCATGATGTCTCTTGGACTGCACGAGATCGGCCCCCGGACGCGGCTCATCGAGCCTGAGGCTCAGCCAATCGAAGGCTAGTGTGACTGTCTGAGGCTCGCTAGGGTGAGGGCCCGTTTCAAACCATAGGAGAAGATGCATGGCATCTGTGAACAAAGTGATTCTGTTGGGCAATTTAGGTCGTGATCCCGAGGTGCGTTATTCGCCCGATGGGGGTGCCATTGCCAACGTGTCTATCGCCACAACCTCGCGCTACAAGGACAAGTCGTCTGGCGACATGAAGGAAGACACCGAGTGGCATCGTGTGGTGTTTTTTGGGCGCCTCGCCGAAATCGCTGGCGAGTATCTCAAGAAAGGCCGCCCGGTCTATGTGGAGGGCCGTCTGCGCACACGCAAGTGGCAGGATCAGTCTGGTCAGGAACGTCTGACGACCGAGGTCGTTGCGGAGCAAATGCAGCTGCTCGGAGGGCGAGATGGGGGCGGCTCATCTGGAGGAGGCGCTTCGGCACCCTCACTTTCGGATGAAGGCGGCTACTCCGCGCCGGCCCCATCGGCAGCCCGCTCGGCACCGAAAGCGGGATTCGACGACCTCGATGACGATATTCCGTTCTAAAATCGAGAGTCGCAGTCAAGAGCGCCGCGAATTCCGCGGCGTTTTTTTTAACCCCTGAGTTTTAACCCCCGAGGGCAAAAGCCGTGCTCAAGAAATTCTTCATTGCGGGATTATTGATCTGGGCGCCTATTGGCATTACGGTCTGGGTGATCACGGCCATCGTCTCCACGCTCGATAACATCGTGCCGGAGGGCCTTCGGCCGGAGGCTCTTTTCGGGCAGGCAATCCCTGGGTTCGGTGTTGTAGCGGTTGCGCTCCTCATCTTTATCACCGGGGTCTTGGCAGCGAACCTCCTCGGTCGCAGACTTGTACTGGTTTGGGAAGGCCTCCTCGCACGGATTCCGCTGGTTCGCTCGATTTACTCTTCGGTCAAGCAGGTGAGTGACACCATTCTTGCGCCCAATGGGCAGGCGTTTCGTCAGGCCGTCTTGGTGCAGTATCCGCGGTATGGGAGTTATACCGTTGCCTTCGTTACGGGCTCTCCAGCGAGTGAGCTTGTGCCGCACCTTCCGGGTGAGTGCATCAGTGTTTATGTTCCGACCACCCCAAACCCGACGTCAGGCTTCTTTCTCATGATGCCCCGTGAAGAGGTCATTCCGCTCAATATCCCTGTCGACAAGGCGCTGAAGTACGTGGTCTCGATGGGTACCGTCTCACCTTCTTCCCAATAAAAGGTTTTTTTATGCGCAGTCATTACGCAGGCCAACTCTCGTTGTCTCAACTGGATCAGACCGTCACACTCTGTGGCTGGGTGCACCGCCGGCGCGATCACGGAGGCGTGATTTTTGTCGACCTGCGGGACCGCGAAGGCATCGCCCAGGTGGTGTGTGACCCCGACCGCCCGGAGGTCTTTTCAATCGCTGAATCTCTTCGTAACGAGTTCTGTGTTCGGCTTGAAGGACGTGTGCGTCGACGCCCGGAAGGCACTGCCAACGCCGCGATGGCCAGCGGAGAGATTGAGCTCTTGTGCCTTTCGCTCGAGGTCTTGAACCCCTCCGTGACACCCCCGTTCCAAATGGACGAGGACAACCTGTCCGAGACGACCCGACTCACGCACCGTGTGATGGATCTCAGAAGACCCACCATGCAGCGCAATCTCATGCTGCGTTATCGCGTGGCCATGGCGGTTCGCCGATATCTGGATGCCCATGGGTTTGTCGACATTGAGACGCCGATGCTGACCAAATCCACCCCCGAGGGTGCTCGCGATTACCTTGTGCCCTCACGTGTCCACGCGGGGGAGTTTTTCGCGCTCCCGCAGTCTCCGCAGCTCTTTAAGCAGTTGCTCATGGTTGCGGGCTTTGACCGTTACTACCAAATCACCAAATGTTTTCGCGATGAGGATCTGCGGGCTGACCGCCAGCCAGAGTTCACTCAGATTGACTGTGAAACGTCCTTCATGACCGAGCAAGAGATTCGTGATCTCTTTGAGAACATGATGCGCACCGTATTTACAGATGCAATCTCTGTCGATCTACCCAACCCCTTCCCAGTCATGAGCTATGCCGATGCCATGCGGCTTTATGGCTCAGACAAGCCAGATCTTCGGATTTCAATGGCCTTCACCGAACTCACCGATGTCATGGCCGACGTCGACTTTAAGGTCTTCTCTGAACCTGCCAATATGGCCAATGGGCGTGTCGTTGCGTTGCGAGTGCCCGGCGGCGGCGGGATCTCACGCAGCGAAATCGATGCCTATACGGAGTTCGTCAAGATCTACGGGGCCAAGGGTCTGGCCTGGATCAAGGTCAATTCTGTGGCGCAGGGGCGCGAGGGGCTTCAGTCCCCCATTGTGAAGAACCTTCACGATCGGGCCATCACTGAGATTCTCCAACGGTCAGGCGCACAGGACGGTGACCTGATTTTCTTTGGCGCAGACAAGGCAAAGGTGGTGAACGACGCAATCGGGGCCCTGCGCCTCAAGATCGGTCATAGCGAGTTTGGTCAGAAGTCTGGTCTGATGGTGCCGGGCTGGAAGGCGCTGTGGGTCGTTGACTTCCCCATGTTTGAGTACGACGAAGAATCCGGTCGTTGGACTGCAGTTCACCATCCGTTTACGGCGCCTAAGGATGGCCACGAGGCGCTCATGTCTGAGCGCCCTCAAGAATGCTTGGCGAAGGCCTATGACATGGTGCTCAATGGCTGGGAGCTTGGTGGGGGCTCGGTTCGAATCCATCGCGAGGAAGTCCAGTCCAAAGTCTTTGCGGCCCTGGGAATCGGGCCTGAGGAGGCCAAGCTCAAGTTTGGTTTCCTGCTGGATGCGCTTCAGTACGGGGCCCCTCCGCATGGTGGCCTTGCCTTTGGCTTAGATCGGCTGATTACACTGATGACCGGGGCAGAATCGATTCGCGATGTGATTGCCTTTCCCAAAACCCAGCGGGCCCAGTGCCTGCTTACCCAGGCGCCCTCACCAGCCGACGAAAAGCAGCTGCGTGAGCTTCATATTCGTCTGCGGGAGGCTCCCAAAGTCGTTGCATGACGCACGCCACAGCCATCGGTCGTCGTCGCGCCCTGGTCTATGGACCCATGGCAGTGCTGCTGGGCGGGGCGGTCTGCCTCATCTTGGAGCCGAGCTTGGGTTCGCAGGTGGCGTTGACGGCCCTGGCAGCTGCCGCAATCGTGGGTGTGGTGCACGCACTGGTCCGCATGCTTTTGCAGCGCAGACCGGGGTCTGATGCGATCTTCTCCGGCCCTGTTGGGCTGGTGTTGTCGCTCCTCCTGCCAACGCTTTTAGTGCTGCTCACCTGCTTTGCGTTTCTGGATCACCTCCCTGCGATGGGCCTCGCCATGGCTGGCTTTGTGTCGCTGGCGATGGGAGCCTATTGGCTCTCGAGCGCCTCCCGTTGGGCGTGGGCGCCGCGATTCTCCGCCCTCATGATCTATCTGGGGGGGCTCTTGCTACCGGTGGCAACGCTATTTGGGCTTGCGCCTGCAGCAAGCGTCTGGGCCGCTTTGGCCGCAGTTCCGGCCTGGCATGCGCGCCGCATCATGCTCAAAGACCTGGATTCTCGAGAAGTCGCTGGCTCTTTGCTCTCTGCGGCGGTTT
>JBJOHF010000111.1:0-3225 GCA_046047855.1 Pseudomonadota bacterium
ATCAACGAGGGAACCGATAAGGCCCCTGTGGTGCTCAATAACGTGAAAAATCTGCTGAATGCCATGCCCGCTGGAACCAAGGTTGTCGTCGTGGGTCACGGCGCTGGAATTGATTTCATGCTCGATGGTGCCAAAGACAAAAACGGAAACCCTTTCGATGCCACGATGCAAACCCTCAAGACCCGAGGCGTAGAGTTCCGAGCCTGCATGAACACCTTCAATTCTCGCAAGATCGACCCCAAAACGGTCTCTGCAGAGGCCGTCATCATTCCCTCTGGCGTAGCAGAAATTGCAAAGCTGCAGGCGAAAGAGGGCTTTGTCTACCTAAAGCCCTAAGCGTCCGATAGCTTGAGACGCGTGGGGTTGCGCTGCTCCCGGTGGTGCCACCAGAGTGCAATCCCACGATAAAGGCCATGGACGAATTTGCTGTAGGGCATTAACAGGAAGAAGGCCAGAACGGTAGAGAGGTGAAAGAGGTGCACCAACGGCATCGCCGCCGTGGTCCGTACCGCCAGAAGCGCAAGACCGCTGGCTGCAATCAGAAGAAGCAAGACCACAAATCCCACGTCCATCACCGACTGGTCGGCGCGTTTGAGCACAGGGTTTCTCTTGGCCCTCGTCAACAGCAAACCGGTGCATCCAAGAACCATCATAAGCCCGCCCACCGTTCCAAGAATCACGGGGGCGCTCAACAGCGGGTAGGGTGCCGGTTGGTTGAGCAGGTAGTGGTAGAGCGTCGCAATCGAAGTGGACGCCAGGCACAGTATGAAGCCATAAAACACCAGGTGGTGATGAATCCGTCGCGAGTGGTTGGGCGCATCAGACTGGTCGGGGCATCCATCGCCACCACCCTCCAGGTAACGCAGGGTTAGTACAGCCTGTGCGGTGTCGGCTGCCTCTTGTAAGGGGAAGGCTGCCTCGTTGCTGCTCGCGCGCAACATCGTCCAGTACTTCATGCCGCTGATCACCATTGCCAAGACCGCGAACAAGAAGACGGGACCGAAGAGGCTCACCAAAAGGCCATGCGAGGTGATTTCGTAAAACAGGCCGGGGCCGGGTGCTGTGAACAGTCGAGCCGGATCACCGCCCCCCACTGCGCCCACAATGAAGATCACGAAGAAGGCAACGACTGCAGCGAGGCTGAGGGCGAGTCCCTGTCTTTGGTATGCCTTGCCCAAGGCCTGCGGGAAGGCGAATGTTGTGTATGTCTCTTTGCGAATGGCCGCCATCGCCTTCGGGACCTCGATCGCAAATGCATGAGGAGGCGCATATTGGCAGGCGTGGTAGCAGGCTCCGCAGTTATGGCAGAGGTTGGCGAGGAAGTGCATGGATTCAGGCGTAAACGTCAGGCGTCTCTCCATGGCCGGAAAAACGGCGCAAAAGCCTTCGCAGTAACGGCAGGAGTTACAGATGCCCATCACCCTTGCGCCCTCTTCGACGGCGGGGGTGGCGGGAAGAACAGATATAGGAATGTGGGTCATGCGGCTCTCGCTGCTTCACGGCCTGCAATGCGGCCAAATACCGTACCAATTGTCATGCCCACCCCAGCGACGTAGCCTTGACCGAGCACGTTGCCCGCCATGATCTCGCCTGCCGCAAACAGGTTGGGGGAATATTCATCAAACAACACCTGAGCACGCTCATTCACGCGAACACCCAGATAGGTGAAGGTGAGGCCGGGTCTCAAGGGGTAAGCCGTGAAGGGGGCGGTGTCGATGCGCTGTGCCCAATGGGTCTTGGGCGGAGTGAGCCCTTCGGTGTGGCAGTCGTCTAAAACGGCATGATCAAAGGCTCCCGGCACAACGGCTTGGTTGTAGGTCTCCACCGTTCTCTGGAGGATGTTTGGGTCGAGACCGAGCTTGTGAGCGAGCTCAACGATGCTGTTTGCTGTCTCGCCGGGAAACACGGGCGGCATAAAGCGCCCTTGCGCCTTGGCGTCGATGATGGAGTAGCCGATCTGGTCTGGCTGTTGAGCAACCAGGCGTCCCCAAATGGCGTAACGCTTGGGCCAGAAATCCTCTCCTTCGTCATAAAAGCGTTGGGCATGCTTGTTCACTACAATGCCCAGCGATACACAGTCAATGCGCGTCACAATGCCACCGTCGTACAGCGGAGCTCGCGCATCGATCGCGACACAATGCCCTTGGGTGGGGTCGCCAATCGACTGTGCACCTTGTTCGATCAGGTGTTTGAGGACAGTGCCTTGATTGAACCGGCAACCTCGAATCAGAAATTGATCTGCGGCTGGGCCCCAGGCCTCGCGCAGCCATTCGCGATTGGACTCAAAGCCCCCCGAGGCCACCACAACGGCCTTTGCACGGACTTCCACCTCGACGCCGTTGCGCTCAAATCGCGCGCCCAGACAACGGTTGCCATCAAAAAGCAATGCCTTGGCCGCGCTATCGTAGTGCACGTCAATGCCCCTCGAAAGGGCTGAACGATAGTAAGCATTGATCAGGGCCTTGCCGCCCCCCAGGAAAAAGTTATTCGTTCGGCCCAAGTGCAATGTGCCGCCAAGACAGGCCTGAAAACGCACGCCATGTTGTTGCATCCACGGCGGGCAGGATTCAGATTCCTGAATCACCATCCGTGCAAGCGACTCCGTGGTCTTGCCGCCTGTGACCCGGAGTAAATCCTGGAAGAACTCCTCCTCGGGATAAGACTCGCTCAGGTGTCCCAAGGGTGCGCGGTGCATGACCCTGATGTTGCGGGTGTGGATGCTGTTCCCACCGCGTTCGGCCTCGGGAGATGACTCATAGACAGCCACATGCCGCGCGCCGGCCTCATGGGCACTCAGCGCGGCGCAGAGAGCAGCGTTTCCGCCGCCAATTACAAGGACGTCGATCATGCGTTAGAACTGGTAGCGACGCAGGCCGCCATCGACTGGAATCACAGTGCCCGTGATGTACTGGGCGAGCGGAGAGCACAAGAAAATAGCCAGCGCTGCAAGTTCTTCCGGCTCACCGTACCGGCCCATGGGAATCTCGTGCTCTGACTGCCAGGCACGGAACTCAGGGGTGTAGTTGCGCAGAATCTGATCGCTCATGATGCGCCCGGGTGGGATGCTGTTGACGGTGACGCCCCTCTTGCCGACCTCTCGCGACAGGCCCTTGGCCCAGGAGTGCATGGCCGCCTTCGCGCAGAAGGCACCATTGATGCCGTCCGGCTCTGACTTGCCGGTGATGTTGATCACGCGTCCCCAGCCATTGTTCATCATTTGGTCGA
>JBJOHF010000112.1:0-3606 GCA_046047855.1 Pseudomonadota bacterium
GCGGTTGTGATCGGCAGAGGTGAGCGGATGCACGATGCCCAATGGGTTGCCAGAGGCCAGCTGGGCGGGACCGCTGGCCTGCTCGAACACCTGCACTGAGCCCTCGAACTGAGCCTTGGCCAAGGCATGCAGCATGCAAGCCCCTGCAAGCCCAAGGCCAATGATTTCAATGCGGGGGCAATTCGTCATGCGGCTTAGAATAAGGGGATGCGACTTCGACTCCAAACCCTTCGTCTTCGGACCCTGCTTGCGGCGCTTTTCCTCACCAGTTTCTCGACCTTCGGTCTCGTGGGCTGTGCGGACAAGCCCGCAGCATTCAACAGCATGGACGTCACCGGAGCGCCCTGGGGCCAGACCTTCAATCTGCCCGACCTCGATGGCCAGCCCAAGACACCCGCAAGCTTCACAGGCAAGGTCAGCCTGGTGTTTTTCGGATTCCTGTACTGCCCCGACGCCTGTCCTGCCCACCTCACCAAGATGATGGCACTCAAAGAGCGCCTCGGTCCTGATGCCGACAAGCTGCAGCTGGTCTTCATCACCGTGGACCCTGAACGGGACCAGCCCGAGGCCCTGCGCAAGTTTCTCGCCTCTTTCGACCCCCGCATCGTTGGACTTCGCGGCAGCGTGGAGCAGGTCCAAGCCGTTGCAAAGGACTTCCGGGTCTTCTTCAAAAAGGTCGACACCTCGGCCTCCAAGAGCGACCCTATGGCCTACACCATAGACCACACGACCTTCACCTATGTCTACGACCCCAAAGGCGCGCTGCGCCTGGTCGTTCCACACGACATCACGCTTGAGAAGCTCGAGGCGGATGTGCGAGCACTGCTGAAGTGAACACCCCCCAGCAGGCGTCCTATAGCCTTTGGACGTCTTTTCGGTTCTGGTTCATTCTGGGATGGACCTCATTTGGCGGTCCCGCGGCTCAGATTGCCATGATGCAGGCCGAGCTCGTAGAGAAGCGGCGCTGGATCTCACCCCATCGGTTTGTGCATGCGCTCAACTACTGCATGGTCTTGCCTGGCCCCGAGGCTCAGCAGCTGGCGACCTATATGGGCTGGCTGCTTCACGGCCCGCTCGGGGGCATTATTGCGGGCACGCTCTTCATTCTTCCCAGCCTGGGCATCATGACGGGCTTTGGCTACTTGTATGTCACTTACGGAGAAATGCCCGAGGTTCAGGCCCTGCTCTACGGGCTCAAGCCTGCGGTACTGGCAATTGTCGTAGCGGCCACCTTGCGCCTGGGGCAGCGTGTGCTCAACGGGCCGCTCTGGTGGGGTATTGCCGTTTGCGCACTCGCACTCCTGCTCCTGAACACCTCATTTGTCGTGGTGATTGCGCTGGCCGCTCTGGTGGGCTGGATTGCCTATCTCTTTTCCAAAACGCCACTCAAGGGCATGCCCACCTTCAACCCCCTGCCGCTTGCACGCGACCCCAGGGTGGCTGAGCAGCTCGACCATGGCTACCTGATCGACGATCACTCCCCTCCGCCCAAGCATGCCCGTGCAGACAGTAAGCACCTCTTCGCAGCGCTCGGGCTTGGCCTTGCCCTCTGGGCCTTGCTCTTCGGTGCGGTGGACAGCCTCTTTGGCGGCGTCCTCGCCTCTCTCTCACTCTTCTTTACGAAGGTTGCCCTCATCACATTTGGTGGCGCCTATGCCGTGCTGCCGTATGTCTTCGACGTCGCAGTTAGCGATAAGGGCTGGGTGACCACACCCCAGATGATGGACGCCCTTGCCCTTGGCGAGACAACACCAGGCCCACTGGTCATGGTCAACGCGTTCATTGGCTACCTGACGGCGGCCCAGCACACCGACCTCACGCAGTTCTCCATTCCCATGGCGGGGGCGCTTGGGGCGGTCATCGTGACGGTGTTCACCTTCCTCCCCTCGTTTGTCTTCATTCTGGCTGGAGCCCCTTGGGTAGAGGCAAGCCGCAGAATTCCCTCTGTGATTGCCCCACTCACCGCCATCAGTGCTGCGGTGGTGGCCATCATTGCAGACCTGGCGGTGACATTTGCGGGCCATATCCTCTGGCCGACTTATGAGCTCGGGCTGAGCTGGAGAACCCTCGATATCGTGGCCTTGCTGCTATCGATATTGGCCATTGTGCTCATGCTCGTCTTTCGCATGGGTATGCTCAAGACCATGATCGCCTGTGTGGCCATGGGCCTGGTGGCCAGCGTACTGGGGCTGCCCTGATGGACGCACGCTGATGCTTGGACTCTTTGGCGGGCGCTTCGACCCGCCCCACCGAGCACACCTGGCGATGGCACAGGCGGCTGCCGACCAGCTGGGTCTGCAGGAAGTGCGTTGGATCGTCACTGGACAGCCGGTCCATAAGCCAGCCGAGGCTTCCGCCGCGCACCGCCTTGCGATGACCGCACGTGCCCTTGAGTCGCTCGGAGATGTCCGCATGCGGCTTGACGATGGTGAGGTGCGTGCAGCCGAGCTTGGCCAGTCAAGCGCCACCTATCGCACCATTGAACGCATTCAGCACGACCAGGGCAGCCGTCCTCTTGTCTGGATTTTGGGTCAGGATCAGTTCAGTCACTTCACGAGCTGGCAGCACTGGGACTGGCTCATTCGGAACATGGCGCTCGCGGTATGCGCACGACCAGGCGCCGGAGAATGTGCCGAGCAGGCGCAGCTACGCGAGCAGGGCGCTCAAATTCTGCAGGTCCAGATCGCCCCCGATGAGGCGTCCTCAACCTGGGCCAGGCAGGCGATTCGAGAGGGCGTGTTACCCGAGGGCTTGTTGCCGCAGGTCGTCGCAGACTATATTGCCGAACATCGGCTGTATGCTTCAGATGCCAAATGAAAGGATTCCCTCTGAACCTCGAGACCTTGCAGTACCTGATTGTGGATGCCCTGGAAGATGTAAAAGCGCAGGACATTCAAGTCTTTAACACGACCCCCATGACGGCCCTTTTCGACCGTGTCATTGTGGCCTCGGGCACCTCCAATCGCCAGACGCGTGCGCTTGCCAAGAGCGTGCACGACAAGGTGAAAGAAAACGGGGGAGACGTCTACGGCATGGAGGGTGAGGACACAGGAGAGTGGGTGCTTGTGGACTGCGGAGATGTGGTCGTGCACATTCTGCAACCGACCATTCGTGAGTATTACCGGCTTGAGGACATCTGGGGCGAGCATCCCATCGCGTTAGATGCAGTGACCCAGCCATTTCGCAAGAAGGCACCCGCGCGCAAACCAACAGCGCGAAAGCCCATCACGGGAACACCCCCCGTTGAGGCCAAGCCCGCCGCAAAGAAGCCCGCCGCAAAGAAGTCTGCGTCGAAAGAACCCGCTGTCAAGAAACCAGCCGCCAAGAAACCAGCCGCGAAAAAGCCCGCAGCCAAAAAACCTTCAGCAAAGGCGCCTGCTGCGAAAAAGCCTGCCGCCAAGAAACCGGCCGCCAAGAAGCCTGCGTCGAAAGAACCTGCTGCCAAGAAACCCGCCGCAAAGAAGCCCGCTGCAAAGAAGCCAGCGGGCAAGAAACCCGCTCCACCGCGGCCCACCACAAAACGTCCGTTGGTTTAGAGCACGCCGTAAGAGAGCACCGACAAGGTGTCGGGCTCTCGCAGATCAGTGGGCATGGCAGGCGAGGCCT
>JBJOHF010000113.1:0-9084 GCA_046047855.1 Pseudomonadota bacterium
TCGATCAATGACTCATCAGGCCATTCGGCGGGGGACCAGGTGCTTCGAGAGGCCGCTCGTCGCATGCAGACTCTGGTTCGTGAGAACGATACGGTCGCACGCATGGGAGGCGACGAATTTCTCATCTTGCTACATGACGTTGGCAATGAGACCGATGCCTTGCGCGTAGCGGAAAAGCTTCTTCATGCCCTCTGTGAACCGGTCTACTGGCGCGGGATGGCGCTCCCAATGGCGTGCAGCATTGGCCTGGCGGTTTTTCCAGACCATGCAATCGATCAGGAGGGGTTAATTCGGGCAGCAGACGCTGCGATGTATCGCGCGAAGTCTGAAGGACGCGGGCAAATCCGCGTCGCTTCGAAGCAGTCGTCTCACTGAACGCCGAGCAACTCGACATCAAAAATAAGGGTGGCGTTCGGAGGGATAACGCCACCCGCCCCGCGGCTTCCGTATCCAAGTGCGGCGGGAATGATGAGCACCCGTTGACCACCGACCTTCATGCCTGCCACGCCCTGATCCCAGCCCTTAATGACGCGGCCAGCACCAAGTGGGAAAGCAAAGGCGCGGCCGCTATCCTTGGAGCTATCAAATTTCTGGCCCCGACCATTCTCCTGAGCGGGGTTGTAAAGCCAACCGGTGTAATGCACCTGAACCCGCTGCCCCGACTTTGCTTCAGGGCCTGACCCAACCACGCGATCAATCGTGACCAATGCAGAGACGGGCTCTGGTGGCAGGTTTTGTAACGGTGGCGCTGCCGATGCGCTTGAGGCGACGGCGAGTGCCGGGGCAGCAAACAAGGCGGTGATACGTGACCAGAGTCCCATACTGTCTCCATAAAAAACCGAATTGACGAAACGAAGTAATCTCGACAAAGTCTAGCCGTTTTGTTGACACATACATGGAGCCACTGCATGCAGCGCACGCCTTTATTTCTCGCACTCGCAATTGCCTTTTCTTCTACGCAGGCATGGGCCAATCCGCCCGAAAAAGCAGCGACTCCCCCTGCTGCTCCTGCGTCGAATAGCGCAAAAGCTCCAGCAGCGAAGCCGGGCGAGCCCAAGCCCTTTGCGGAGGTCACCAAAGACTTCAAATCCTCTGACGGGCTCTTTCCCATCTGGACCAAGGACGGTAAGACATTCATAGAGATTCCAGAGGCCTGGTTCAATAAGCCATTTCTATTCACCATCAATGTCGCGGAGTCCATCGGAGAGCGCGGCCTCTATGCCAGCCAGATGGGCATGAAGCAGATGGTGCAGTGGGAGCGTCACGGCGAGCAGATTCAACTTATCGCGATCAACACCAAATTCCGCGCCAGTGGAGAAGGCCGCTTGGCCACATCTCAGGCCTTCTCGCCCAGCCTCCTGGCCTATGGCAAGCAAGCCAGTGCTGCGCACCCCGAGCGCAAGAGCATTCTGGTGGATGCCAATGGGCTTCTGATGCGCGACATTCTTGGACTCTCCACCCGTCTGGAGATGTCCTTTCGCCTTCCGTTCTCCCTTGATGCAGGCAATTCGCGGTTTGCTGCTACCCGGTCAGATGCACAGATGGCTGCGTTAACCGCGCGTATGCACTTCGCTACACCGCGTATTCCGGCTCCGCCCGCCAACTTCACGCCGGGCGCACCGCGCCCCATGCCACCCGAGGCAACCCCCGATCCTCGGAGTATGTTCTTTTCACTGGTTTACAGCTTCAGGGCATTGCCTGAACAAGCCATGCGGGCCCGCCTTGCTGACCCTCGGCTTGGTCATTTCACCGAGTCCTACACTGACCTGTCCGACGACAGCCGACCCAACACCCGTGTGCACCACATCAAGCGTTGGCGGCTCGAGAAGGCCAATCCAAATGTGGCTCTTTCAGAACCCAAGCAGCCGATCGTTTTCTGGCTTGACAAGAACATTCCTGCCAAGGTCCGGCCGGCCGTTCGCGACGGAATCCTGGAATGGAACAAGGCGTTTGAGAAGATCGGATACAAGCATGCAATTGTGGTCAAGCAGCAGCCCGATGACGCCACTTGGGACAACATGGACGCAGGCCATGCCTCCGTTCGTTGGTTTGTTGGTTCTGATGTTGGCTTCGCCATTGGACCAAGCCATGCCGATCCTCGCACCGGAGAAATTCTTGACGCCGACATGGGCATGAGCGACGTCTTCGGCCGGGGAACCCGCCGCTTGGTCAGCGATGACATCGCCCATGAGTCCGCAGGGCGAGCACCCTTTGCCCAGACGGTGTTCGACCTGAGCAGCCTTCATAACCATCACGCGTCTTGTACTTATGCACACGAGGCCGCCCATGAGATGAGCTTCGCGCTCGACCTGCTCGAGGCCCGTGGCCTCGACCCCAATGGCCCTGAGGCAGATCGACTCGTACTTGAGGCCATCAAAGACACGATGATGCACGAGACGGGACACGTGCTTGGACTCAAACATAATTTCAAGGCAAGCACGACCATCACGCAGGCCCAGCTGAAGGATGGCACCTTCACCCAGACACGCGGAACGTCTGGATCTGTCATGGACTACAACGCCTTTAACCTTCCGCTTGAGAACGAAGCCAAAAGCACGTTTAGCAACCTCACTCTTGGGCCCTACGACTACTGGGCCATCGAGTATGCCTACTCCGAGCTAGACCCAGCCAAAGAGACAGAGACACTCAATAAGATTGCCGGACGCAGCCAGGAGCCAGGGCTGGCCTACTCTGACGATATGGACGCCGGTCGTGGGCCAAACGGAGGCTTCGACCCGATGAGCAATCTGTTTGATCTTGGTGAAGATCCACTGGCCTGGTACCAGCGCCGGCTGCAGTTATCGAAAGAGCTGTGGCAACGCGTCCAGAACCAGCCCGTAAAGGCGGGCGAGGATCCACTCAAGCGCAGACGCAGTCTCATGTCCGGCTTCCGGCTCTTGCGCGCGTTGCCCACCGATGCTGCCAAGTATGTGGGTGGGTTGTATGCGGTTCGTGATCTTCCCGGCAGCACCAGACCGAACTTCAAGCCAGTAGAGCCCGCGAAGCAGAGAGAGGCGCTTCAGTTCCTGACCCGAGAACTCTTCAGCGCCAGAAGTTTTGACTTCAAGCCCGAGTTTCTCGCAAACCTGGCGCCCGACTATAACGAGTGGGACCGCGGGGGCCCGGTCGATATTCCCAGTATGGTGCTGAGCCTACAGACGCGTTCGCTCGACCGCCTGATGTCTGGTGATACAGCCAAGCGCGTTCTGGATCTTCCACTCCTGATTCCAGCCGCGGAGCGCAAGGGGGCTATTAGCCTGCCGGAGGTCTACGGAAGCCTGCGCACGGCTATTTGGAGCGAACTCAGCGCAGGGACTTCCATCAACAGCATGCGTCGGAACCTGCAGCGTGAGCACATTAAACGCCTGCAGCTCATCCTAACAAGGGGGGTATCGCCCGGCGGCAGCAGCATGACCGTTGCACGAGGCTACTCCGTCAACCTGCCTCCGTCTCCCATGCCCGCTGACGCCATTAGCCTCACACGCGTACAGGCAAAGCGGCTTCAGAGCGATGTCCGTCGCGCACTCACCAAGACTGGACTCGATTTTGAGACCCGCGCGCACCTGGCCGAGACCTTGGACAGCCTGACCGCGATGCTAAACGCTCAGATGTCTCGCAGCTAGGCCTAAGGCGCAACGGGAATCAAAATCTCGTTGCGCCGGTTCCATGGGAGTGTAAACGGGTCGTTGTATCTGGCAACCTGCGCACTTCCTTTGCGTGCCCAGCCCTGCTCTTGAATCCACGCCTCGAGCTCGGCTGTCTTCTCAGCGACGGCGGCCTCAGTGGTAAACCCGCTGAAGCGAATGGCCGCCATATGGTGCTCACCAACCGCTCGAATCCGAACGGCAGGATCGTTGGGCTTAGGCAGTGCATCAATTCCCATGTCCGAGGGCATAACGAAGTGAAGCCGCCAGCCATCGGGTTTGGGTTCTACCGTGACTGGGGCTGTCATAGCGATTTTCTGTGGGGTACCGGAGCCCGACTGGTTTCCGCCGAATATGTAGCCCGCCACACGTCGAAACCCAGAGCGGCTCGCCTCATCAAACCCACCCGTTACTTCGGTCTCCGCCACAACAAAGCCCGGATATCGGCGCAGTTCAAGCTTTCCAGATGGGTGCTGCTGAACCAGCTCAAATCGTGGCTCTTCTATTGCCATAGCGCCTCCGCTGAGCCCTAGACCCCCTGACAGGATCAGGGCTGACACCGCAGTCAAAAATACCCGTCGCTTCATGGTGCGCTACTGAGGGAAGACATGGGTGAATCGCTGGCCCTGATAGTCGAACACAACGGTCCAACCGCGTTGCATGGTGACGGGCACCATGCGGCAGACCGTTCGCCGTTGCGCCTGAACGCCAGGCGTGGAGCCTACCTGGCTTCCAATAATTGCACCTGCAACCGCAGCAGCCGTCTTGCCGCTGCCCTCGCCTACTTGGCTTCCGATCAGGCCCCCAATAATGCCGCCGGCAATAGCGCCGTCGTTGGTCTGCGTCTCAACAATTTCCTCCGTGCATTGACGCTCTTGAATGGTGACATAGCGGGGGGTTTTGCTGACCACCACAGCGACGTCCTGCGCGAGCGGCGTGGCCGGCGTGGGCGGAGGGCCATACACATTCGGAGTCTGGGCCATCGCGGCAATCGGCAAAAGCATGACAAGGGTAGAGCCTGCTGAGAGGAACGTGCGCTTCATGAATGACCTCCGAATGTGAGTGTTATTACTGAGACTCCCATTTTCGCTCTTT
Source organism: Pseudomonadota bacterium (assembly GCA_046047855.1). Classification (GTDB taxonomy): domain Bacteria; phylum Pseudomonadota; class Gammaproteobacteria; order Burkholderiales; family Burkholderiaceae_A; genus Hahnella. The sequence goes on from JBJOHF010000113.1 coordinate 4,740, forward strand.
GTTCACGCCTGCACTACTATCCGCTGATGATGAATCCAAATCCAATTCGTGCCCTCTGGGCGCAAGATCGTGCAGCGATCAACGGGTGGCTAGCCATTCCCAACTCATTCTCAGCTGAAGTCATGGCCCGGCAGGGTTGGGATAGCCTCACCATTGATCTTCAGCATGGCCTCATCGAGGCAGCGCAGCTAGTCCCCCTGCTGCAAGCCATCTCTCAAACCCCCACCGTGCCGCTCGTCCGCGTACCCTGGAACGACCCTGGGGTGATCATGAAGGCGCTCGATGCGGGGGCGATGGGCATTATCTGCCCCATGATCAATACACGTGAAGAGGCCCAACGGTTTGTGGCAACCACCAGCTATGCGCCCAAAGGAATGCGCAGCTTCGGGCCAGTAAGGGCACTACATGTCTATGGGGCGGACTACCCGCAGTGGGCCAATGACCAGATCATTCGGTTTGCCATGATTGAAACGCGCCAAGCGCTCGACAATCTGGAAGCGATTCTGAGCGTGGAGGGGCTCGATGCCGTGTATGTCGGTCCATCAGACCTCTCGCTCTCGATGGGCTGCACGGCAACCTTCGACGATGTCGACCCACCCGCAGCGCAGGCGATCGAGCATATCCTCGCACGCGCTCAAGCGCACGGACTCTTTGCAGGCATTCATAACGGACGCCCCGAGGTGGCGCAGGCCCGCATCCGAATGGGCTACCGTCTCACCACCATCTCGTCGGACGCACGTCTCATCGCGGCGGGCGCACAAGCTGTCTTAAAGACCATGCGGAGCTGACTCAGTCTTTCTTCTCCCGCACCTCAACATCGATGATGTCATCGTCATTTGGATGCCGCGAAGTATGCTGCTCTCGATGATCCGGCGTGCGTCGATTCAAAGATGAAGACAAGGAGACTCGCGCTTGCCTTTGACCGGTGGCCAAGGTGATCACAAAACTGATCAATGAGAACGTGAAGGCGGCCAATACCGCCATCCAGTAGCCCGAAAGGTGAAACCCCTCTACCAGCTCCGCGACAATCAACAACACGAGGCCATTGATAAGCGGAATCGCCAAGCCAGCTGACAGGATGATAAAGGGCAGACTCAGGAGCAAGAGTACCGGCTTCAGGGTGAGATTAAAGAGGGTGAGTACGAGGCTCGAAACGAATAGGCTCTCAAAGCCGTCGAACCAGAGGGACTCAAAGAAGTGATCGACAATCCAGAGCGCAAGGCTGGCGCTCAGCCAGCTCAGAGTCGCGCGAGCGAGCCAAGGCCAGGAGCGGTCAGCAGGATTCGAGGGCAAACCATTCGGGCGCATAGTGACCAGTCTGCATGCGGGCGAGCCAATAGGCACAAGCCAGGGTTTTGGCATCTGTCACCAAGCCCTGGCCAATCGCGTCAAAGAATGCATCAAGAGGGAGTCGGACCAGATCCAGGCACTCACCTGCCTCGCGCTGTGCTGTCCCCTCTGTCAGCCCGCGCGCGAGAAAGAGGTGAATCACCTCGGTGGAGTAGGAAATCACGGGATGCATGGGCCCTAAGATAGCCCACTCAGCAGCGGTAAATCCGGTTTCCTCCCGAAGTTCACGAGCAGCTGTCTGAAGGGGCGTCTCTCCGGGATCGAGCTTTCCGGCGGGAAACTCAAGAAAGCTTCGATTCAGCGGGTATCGCCACTGGCGCTCCAGAAGTACGCTCCCATCCTCAAAGAGCGGAACCATGGCTGAAGCGCCTGGATGCAGCGTGTACTCACGAACGCAGCGGCTCCCATCGGCCGCAATTGCGTCATCTCGATAAATCTTGAGCAGCTTCCCATCGAGGAGATACTCACCAGAGATACGCTGCTCGGCGAGTTGCGGAGCAGGCTCGCTCGATAGTGGCTGAGGCCGGGGATCTGGGATTGGCTCCTTAGGCGTCTGAGACATGCCCGCCCCTACGACGCAGCAAGTGTCGATAGACATACCCTGGGTAGGCCATCACCAAGAACAGAAGCGCAGTCATTGCGTAGAAGTTCCAGGTCTGGCTCTGCACTGCGCCCAGTCGTCCCTCAACCAGCAAACCAAACCCTAGCGTGAGAAAGTAGCCCACCAGAAGCTCAAGCAAACGGAAGCTGAACGGCTTGGGACCTTTGAGAAAACCAAGACGGCGTTGTGTGATGAATGGGAAATTTGCGAGCAAAAATCCCACAGCAAGCCATAGCAATGCAGCAAGGGTGACGCTCATGCTGCGAGCGAGGCGCGCACCACCTGAATGCACCACGCCATAATCGGACCAGGGAGAATGCCGAGCAGCAGAACAGCAAAGCTGTTGAGTGACAGGACCGACTGCTGAAAGGCACATAGCGGATGGCTTTGATTGGACGTCTCCGGCTCATCGAAGAACATGACCTTGACGATGCGAAGGTAAAAGAAGGCGCCAATCAATGAGGCCAGAACCGCAAGCACTGCAAGCCAGATGTAGCCAGCAGAGATAACCGACTCGAGCACCACCAGCTTCGCATAGAAGCCGACAGTGGGCGGAATACCAGCCAGTGAGAACACCAAAATCAGCATGGCCCAGGCCAGCACGGGCCGACTCCTACCCAGCCCCTTAAAGTCGTCGAGCCGATCAAGATCGAAGCCCTTGGAAGAGGCCAGCAGGATGACGCCAAAGCTTCCAAGTGCAGTCAGGGCATAGGTGACCACGTAGAACATAGAGGCCGCATAGGCCTGCACCGCCAGACCCATTGCACCCCCACCAGCCTGCTCAACAGCCTGGGTGCCTGCGGCAGCGGATCCCGTGGGGACTTCGAGGACCCCCGAGGCCAAGGCCAGAAGCATGAAGCCCATATGTGCAATCGTCGAATACGCAAGCACACGTTTGAGGCTGGTCTGGGCAATTGCGACCACATTGCCCACGATGAGCGAGAGGACACACAGCACCAGGAGCATCTGCTGCCAGTCGACCGCAACACCGATGAGCCCGGAGACCAAGAGTCGGATCACCACTGCGAAGGCCGCAAACTTAGGCGCAGCACCGATCAGCAATGTCGTTGCAGTGGGCGCACCCTGATAAACGTCGGGTACCCACATATGAAACGGGACAACGCCGAGCTTGAAGGCCAATCCGGCCACAATGAAGACCGTTCCAAAAACCATGACAAGACGATCTGCACCGGGGGCGCCGAGTGAGCCCGCCGCGATGCGATCGTGAATCTCAGGAATGAACAAGGTTCCAGTTGCACCGTAGACCATAGAGAGTCCGTAGAGCAAGAACCCAGAGGCCAAAGCGCCCAGGATAAAGTACTTCATAGCGGCCTCCACAGAGAGGCTATGGTCACGCCGAAGGGCAACGGCCGCGTACAGAGAGAGGGTCAAAAGCTCAATACCGAGATAGACCACCAACAGGTGATTGGCAGAAATCATCACGTAGCCACCCAGCAATGCAAATAGGGAGAAATGATGGAACTCGCCAAAACCCATCCCCTGCTCTTGCACATAGCGACGACCGTAGATCAGCGTGGCGACGGTCGCAAAGGTTGCACCGGATTTGAGTAGGCTCCCCATGGGATCAGAAATGACCAGCCCATTGAGACCGACCTGAGGGACACCCTCCATAGCATCGAGGCCAAGCCACCCACCAATCAAGACAAGCCCGAACAGCGTGGTCATGTGCAGCGCAGTGGCCGCGCGACCACGAGAGAACACATCGAGCAAGAGGACACCTGCCAACAAGGCAAAAAGGGCAATGTCAGCAGATATGGTCTGAAGTTGAAGCTGAGCGAGGGTCATGCGGGTGTCCCTTGAATGCGGTTATTGGACAGGGAGCTTAGAGAGGCTGACATGGCGGAGCAGTCCATCGACCGAGGTCGACATAAGGTCAGTGAACGGTGCTGGCCATACCCCCATGAGCAGGACCAAGAAGGCCATCGCCATCAACATCCAGAACTCGCGGGCGTTTACATCGTTCAGCGCCGCCACGTGATCATTTGCGACATCTCCGAAGATCACCCGCTTGACCATCCAGAGCGTATAGGCAGCCCCGAAGATGAGCGTTGTCGCAGCAAGCAAACCAATCCAGAAATTAAACTTCACTGCGGCAAGAATCACCATGAACTCGCCCACAAACCCGCTGGTGGCGGGCAGGCCGGCATTCGCCATCGCGAAGAATACAAATAAGGCCGCAAACTTCGGCATGCGATTAACGACTCCGCCGTAGTCCGCAATGCGACGGGTATGCATGCGGTCATAGAGGACGCCTATGCACAGGAACATGGCGCCCGAGACAAATCCGTGCGACACCATTTGCACAATTCCACCCTGGACACCGAGGCTCGAAAAGATAAAGAAGCCCAAGGTCACAAATCCCATGTGCGCAAT
>JBJOHF010000114.1:0-4199 GCA_046047855.1 Pseudomonadota bacterium
TCACGCCAGTGCATAAAGGCTTGGCTATTGATGTTCTCGTCATCCTTGGTGAAGTCCAGACCACCGGTCAGACCCTCATAGACCACCCGACCGTAGTTGCGACCAGACAGACCCAGCTTGGGCTTCATGGTAGCGCCCAACAGGGGACGGCCATATTTGTCCAGACGCTCACGCTCGACAATGATGCCGGTGGGAGGACCACGGAAAGTCTTCACATAAGCCACAGGAATCTGGATGTCTTCCAGACGGGCGGCCTTGAGGGGCTTAAACGAAAAGACGTTGCCGATGAGCGATGCCGTCATGTTCGCAATAGAGCCATCTTCAAACAGAATCAGGTCATAGGCCACGTAAGCAAAATATTGCTGCTCCGTGTTGGTGCCTGGTCCTGTATTGGGCACTTTGTCCACCCGGTAAGCTTTGGCCTGATAGCTCTCGTGGGCAGTCAGCAGGTCTGTCCAGACCACTGTCCAGGTTGCTGTCGAGGATTCGCCTGCAACTGCTGCTGCGGCCTCTTCAGGATCTACTCCCTCTTGTGGCGTGATGCGGAATAGGCAAATGGTGTCTGTGGCACTTGGCTCATAGTCCGGGCGCCAGTAGCCCATTTGTTTGTACTTCAGCACGCCTCCCTTGTAGCGCTCTTTGATATCTGTAACGCGTCCTTCTGCTGCCATGCTGGTCTCCTTTTTGTCAGCGAAATACTGATAGGGACTGTAGAAAACAGGACCAGTAAGGTAAAGTCACTTTTGCTGACCAAAACCATAAGCTGCACTTATGCAGCAGGCAGGAGGAGACTTCATGAGGAATTTGTCTTTGCGGCAGCTGCGCATCTTTGTGTCCGCAGCGCGCCACAGCAGCTTTGCGCGAGCAGCTGACGAGATACATCTCACGGCGCCTGCAGTCTCGATGCAGATGCGCGATCTGGAAGAGGACCTCGGCATCTCGCTTTTTATGAAGCAAGGCCGGGGCGTCGCGCTGACCAGTGCAGGCGAATATTTTCTAGTCTACGCACGACGTGTCTTGGGCGCCCTCAAGGAGGCTGAGGACATGATGAGCAAGCTACAGGGCGTTCAGACGGGTAACCTCGTCATTGGCCTCGTGAGCACCGCCAAGTACATCCTGCCCCGACTACTTGCCGCGTTCCGAGAAGAACACCCAGGGATTCAGGTTGTCATCCAGGTGCGCAATCGAGAGGAACTCATCAAGCTGCTGCGCGCGGGCGATATTGATGTCGCAATTATGGGCAAGCCCCCCAGAGATCTGGATGTCAGGGCCGAACCTTTTGCAGACCATCCGCACGGATTCATCGCATCGCCCACACACCGGCTTGTTGGCCAAGGCCCCACGCCGATTCAGATGTTAGACCAAGAGGAAATCATGGTCCGTGAGCCCGGCTCTGGTACGCGCGCAGTCATGGAGTCATTTTTTGAGGCGCATCGATTTCGACCCCTCTCAACCATTGAGATGTCCTCGAACGAGACCATCAAGCAAGCCGTCATGGCGGGCCTTGGGATTTCATTTGTATCCCTGCACACCGTTGGCCTTGAAACCACCTACGGTGAGCTCAGCGTGCTCCAAGTTGCCGACACGCCAGTGGTTCGCATATGGCACGTGGTCAATCGAAGTGGCAAAACCATGTCGCTTGCTGCGGAGGCCTTTCGCTACTTCGTACTCGAGCAGGGAAAAGCGCTCCTAGATGTCATGTTTCCGCAGCTTAAACAGATGAGTCCTGATTGGGGGCTCGGCACGTCCGAAATCCCAACAGCGAGTACGCAGGGCAACTCCCCAAAGAGGCGGTGATGATTGGAACAATACCGACATAAGCCCAAGGTCCCAGAGCCTCCGAGATTGCCGCAGCAACCAAGGCAAGGCCCAAAACAATTCGAATCATGCGATCAAGACTACCCATATTTTTCTGAAACATACCGGCTCCTTTCTAGAGCTGATTGAGGGGAATTTTGAGGTAACGCTGGCCGTTAGACTCAGGAGAGGGCAGACGTCCCGCCCGCAGGTTGACTTGAATGGCGGGCAGGATAAGGGTGGGCATCGCAAGGGTTGCGTCTCTCTCCGTGCGCATCTTCACGAAGGCCTCTGCGGTGGTCCCCGCGCGGACGTGGATGTTGGAGTGCAGCTGTTCCTCCACGGTCGCGCTATCACTGATGGGGCGATCGTCAGCGGGCGGATAGTCGTGACAGAAGTACAACCTCGTCTCTGGCGGTAGGTTCAGAATCCGCTGAATCGAGTTCCAGAGCACCTGAGCGTCCCCGCCTGGAAAGTCGCAGCGCGCCGTTCCCACATCCGGCATAAACAAGCTGTCGCCCACGAAAGCACTCTCGTGAAACAAGAACGCGCCATCGGCGGGGGTGTGCCCAGGGATATGCCAGAACGTGATCGTCTGCAGGCCCAACGAGAGGACGTCCCCATCATGCAGCAGTCGGTCAAAATCGGACCCATCGGTGGAGAAGCTGGCATCAAAGTTGTAGATACGCTGAAAGGCCTTTTGAACCTCACAGATCGCAGCACTGATTGCAATCTGCCCTCCCATCTCCTGCTTGAGAAGGGCCGCCGCAGAGAGATGGTCGGCATGGGCATGCGTCTCCAGAATCCAATCGAGTGACAGGGACTGCTGCTGCAGGAATCGAATCACTTTGTCGACGCTATGCCTGGCGGTTCTGCCTGAGCGCGGGTCAAAGTCGAGCACCGCGTCAATCACAGCAGCGCGCTTGGTTTGAAGGTCGGCAAGCACATAGCTAAAGGTGCTGGTCTGCGGATCAAAGAAGCTCTGAATCAAGGCTGTTGGTGCGGAAGGCATAGTGGACCCATCGGTTTATTTACTTATAGATTATTTGAAAATAGAATAACTCAACCATGGAACAAGACCTTGACTTCAATCAACTCCGCGAATCTGCTGGCCAAGCCTGTTCCCTCCTGAGGCTTCTGGCCAATGAGGACCGACTCATGCTGCTATGCCAGTTGTCGCAGGGAGAGGCCAATGTGGGCCACTTGGAATCCCTTACAGGGATCCGCCAGCCCACACTGTCGCAACAGCTTGGGGTCTTGCGCCGAGAAGGCGTGGTGTCTACGCGCCGCGAGGGGAAACAGATTTATTATTCCCTCCACCACTCTGCCGCTGCCACAGTGCTTGAGACCCTCTATGGTCTGTACTGTGGCCAAGCCTGCCACCCACCCCATGCTGAGGAATTGATATGACATTTGCACACCGTTGGCTGACCCCAAAACTCGCTGTTGCACCACAACTCACGATTGATGATGTCAGCGCAATCAAGGCCGCAGGCTTCCAGTCAGTCATCTGTAACCGCCCTGATCATGAGGATGGACCTGGCGCCGGCCAACCCACCCAGCAAGAGATTGCTGCTGCACTGTCTGCCCAGGGCATTCGGTTTGCCTACCATCCGGTCACATCTGGCGGCCACACCGACGAGCAAGCCATTGAAATGGGCCGCCTCATGAATGAGCTGCCCTCCCCCATGCTGGCCTATTGCAGGTCCGGCAACCGGTGCATTGGCCTGATTTCACTCGCCAAGTCGCTCGGACAAGACGTACCCGAATAACCTCTACGAGAACCCCTCTCTCATGCCCGCCTGGTTCGCTCCCTGGCGATTGGAGCAATCCTGGCGAACCGCGCTCGCGGGTGACCTGCCAGCCGCTGTACTCGTCACCCTGATGCTAATTCCCCAGAGCCTGGCCTATGCCATGCTTGCCGGTGTGCCGGCCCATATTGGGCTCGCAGCGAGCATATTTCCACTCATTGCATATGCCGCTTTTGGTCGAAGCCCAGCCCTCGCGGTAGGCCCGGTAGCCATTGCATCGGCCATGACCATGAGCGCCCTGATGCCACTGGCTCAGCCGGAGAGCCCCACATGGATTGCGATGGCTGCTCTGCTCGCTTGCATGTCCGGATTCCTGCTCTTTCTCATGGGAACGCTTCGCCTGGGATTCATCGCGAGTCTTCTCAGCCATCCTGTCATGAGTGGATTCATCTCTGGAGCGGCCATCCTGATCGTGCTGGGGCAGATCGGCAGTCTCAGTGGCATCAAGGTGCATGGAGACAATGCCGTTGAGCTACTCGATCAGCTGTGGCACCAGTCTCACCTCACCCATGTACCAACCCTTGAACTGGGTCTTTTGGTCCTCTTTGGTCTGGTGCTGATCCGACGCTATGCGGGCCGCATGTTCCGCTC
>JBJOHF010000115.1:0-15434 GCA_046047855.1 Pseudomonadota bacterium
TCATTCCAGATGAACTCATAGATGGCCTTGGCTGCGAGATCGAAGCGATAGTCGGTTAACTGAGTGTCGACCTCATGCTCAACCCGTTGCAGCTCGGACACAATCCAGCGATCAACAAAGCCAAAGTGCAGCGCGCCATCAGGACCGCAATCCCCGGCGCAAACGGAGAGCCCGTTGTCCTGGCCTTCACAGTTCATCAGCACGAAACGCGTGGCATTCCAGAGCTTGTTGCAGAAGTTCCGGTAGCCCTCGCAGCGAGAGAGGTCGAAGTTGATGTTGCGGCCAGGCGTGGCAAGGCTGGCGAAAGTGAAGCGCAGGGCGTCGGTGCCGTAGGCCGGTATGCCCTGCGGAAACTCGCTGCGGGTTTTCTTTTCGATTTGGGCAGCCTGCTTGGGGTTCATGAGCCCAACGGTGCGCTTCTGAATGAGGGCATCGAGTGCAATGCCATCGATGAGGTCGATGGGGTCAAGGGTGTTGCCCTTGCTTTTGCTCATCTTCTGGCCTTCACTGTCCCGAACCAGCGCGTGCACATAGACGTCGCGGAAGGGCACCTGGCCGGTGAAGTGGCAGGTCATCATGACCATGCGCGCCACCCAGAAGAAGATGATGTCGAATCCCGTGACAAGGACACTTGAAGGCAGGTATTGCGCCAGCTCGGGCCTCAGGCGTGGCCCTCCGAACCGCAGACCCTGCGCCTGACCTTGGTGCGGGTCCCACTCCTGGCCAGCTTCGACAAGCGTGGAGAACGGCACCAGTGCAGAGGAGAACCAGGTGTCCAGTACATCGGGGTCGCGCACCAGTGGACCCGTGAAGCCAGCTGCGAGGGCTTGTGCTTTAGCCTCTTCTTCGGTGCTGGCCACAAAAACCGCCCCCCCATCAAGGGGTAGGCCTTGAGCGTCTGCTGCATACCAGGCTGGAATCTGATGACCCCACCAGAGCTGCCGAGAGATACACCAGTCTTCAATATTTTCGAGCCACTGGCGGTAGGTGCTGGTCCAATTTTCGGGAAAGAAGCGCACATCGCCTTGGTCGACGACCTGAAGTGCCCGCTCTGCAATCGAGAGGCCGGGCGTGTGGGTTCCCTCTGGGGCGGGCTTGGACATGGCGACGAACCATTGGTCGGTGAGCATGGGCTCAATGACAACGCCCGTGCGATCGCCGCGAGGCACCATCAGCTTGTGTGGCTTCTCGGAGACCAGCAGCCCCTGGCTCTGCAGGTCCTCAAGCACACGACTGCGAGCCGCGTAGCGCTCTAGCCCTTGATACTCAGGGGGAGCCTCTTCGTTGATATGGGCATCGAGCGTGAGGATATTAATCGGCGTGAGCCCGTGCCGCTGCCCCACCGCGTAGTCGTTGAAATCGTGTGCGGGGGTGATCTTGACGCAGCCAGTCCCAAACGCGGGGTCGACATAGCTGTCTGCAATGATGGGAATCTGGCGGCCCACCAGTGGTAACACGAGTGCCTTGCCAACCAGGTGTGCATATCGGGCGTCTTCCGGGTTTACGGCGACTGCCACATCGCCAAGCAGCGTCTCCGGCCGGGTGGTGGCAACCACGAGACCTTGTGTGGGGTCGTCTGCAAGCGGATACCGAATCTCCCAGATTTTGCCGTCTTCTTCTTCGTTGACGACCTCGAGGTCGGAGACGGCGGTGAGCAGTTTCGGGTCCCAGTTCACCAGGCGCTTGCCGCGGTAGATCAGCCCCTGTTTGTAGAGGCTAATGAAGACCTGCTTGACCACCTCCGAGCAAGACGGATTCATGGTGAAGTATTCGAGTGACCAGTCGCAGCTCGCTGCGAGTCTGCGCATCTGCCCGGTGATCGTGGAGCCGGATTGCTGCTTCCAGTCCCAGACCTCTTTCAGGAAAGCCTCTCGTCCAAGGTCGTGTCGGGAGACGCCCTTCGCATCGAGCTGTCGCTCGACCACGATCTGCGTAGCAATGCCAGCATGGTCGGTGCCAGGAAGCCAGAGCGTGTTGTCCCCGCGCATGCGATGCCAGCGGGAGAGCGTGTCCATGAGCGTTTGATTAAACGCGTGACCCATATGCAGGGTGCCCGTGACATTGGGCGGCGGAAGCTGAATACAAAAACTGGGTGCCTGGGGTGTTTTTCCTGCGGCGTAAAGACCTCGGCGCTCCCACTCGGGGCCCCATTCAGATTCGAGGCTGGCGGGTTCAAATGATTTGGCGAGGCTATCCATGTTGGTTTTGTCCGAGGTCATAGCGAGTGAGAGGGTAGCCGCGGTCTCGATAGAACGCGTAGCGCACGCGCGCTGCCTGACGATCGGCCTCGTCGAGGCTCACAATCTCAAAGACGCGGTCGAATTGGCTAAAGATGTCGGGAACGGTTACGTCGAGGTTGATGAGCAGGTGCGGTACGCGTGGAGCGGGTGGGGTCCAGAGCGCGCTGCTGAGAATGACGGGGGCCTCGTCCGCGAGCGGGTGGTCTGCGTGGACATGGGGCAGGAAGTCGTCGTCTGAAAAAGTGTAGAGCAGGTCGTCGAAGGCCTGCAGCTGAGCTGCGTCTGAGCAGAAGACAACCAGTGGCTTGGCGTCACTGGCTGCCTGGCTGCGCATAGCCTTGCGCACCAGACGGCAGGCGTGACTCAGCCGGTCTGGTGCATTGAAGTGGAAGTCAACACTGGTCACGCAAGGCCGTTTTTCAGGAACTCCACGAGTAGGCCCACGGGCCGCCCTGTGGCTCCCTTCTGCGCTCCGCTCTTCCAGGCCGTGCCAGCAATATCGAGGTGCGCCCAGCGATAGGCCTTAGCAAAGCGCCAGAGGAAGCAGGCTGCCGTAACGCTACCCGCGGCGCGACCACCAATATTGGCCATGTCCGCAAAGGGAGACTTCAACTGCTCTTGATAGTCCTCCTCAAGCGGCATGCGCCAGGCGGGGTCGAGCCGCTTCTTGCCTGCCTTGATCAGGGCATCTGCCAGCGCATCGTCGGCGGAGAAGAGGCCAGAGTTCACATGCCCCAGGGCAATGACACAGGCACCCGTCAGGGTGGCCATATCGACGACGCAGGCCGGCTTGAAGTTCTTCTCGACATAGGTAAGGGCGTCGCAGAGGATCAGACGGCCTTCGGCATCCGTATTGAGGATCTCAATGGTCTGGCCGGACATGGAGGTGACGATGTCCCCCGGGCGGGTTGCCGTGCCACTGGGCATGTTCTCGCAGGTTGGGATAATGCCAATGACATTGCGTTTGAGGCTCATCTCACCCACCGCGCGCATTACCCCCAGTACGCTCGATGCGCCGGACATGTCGTATTTCATTTCATCCATGTCCGCACCCGGCTTAAGGGAGATGCCGCCCGTGTCGAAGGTAATACCCTTGCCCACAAGCACCATGGGAGCCTCTTTCGCCGTGCCACCGTTGTGTTGGAGCACAATGAACTGAGGAGGCTGAGCGGAGCCGGCAGACACGGCCAGCAGGGCATTCATCCCAAGCTTTTCCATGGCGGCGCGATCGAGTACTTCAACCTTCATACGAAACTGGCGGGCAAGCCCTCGCGCCACCGTCGCCAAGTGTGTGGGCGTGCAAATGTTGGGAGGAAGGTTTCCGAGGTCTTTGGTGAGCTCGATTCCGTTGGCAATGGCAACCGCGTCTGTGAGCACCTTGGGGGCATCGGTGGGGCGCATGTCGCCGGGCAACAGCATCTCGACTTCACGCAGGGCCGGCTGGTCGGACTTGGCGGCCTTGGTGGTCTTAGCGCTCGAGGCCTTCTCTTCGGGTTGGTCTTTGCGGGTCTTGAACCGATCGAATCGATAGAGTGCCTCACGCATTGCGGTCACGTGGGTTTGAGCCCGCCACTCGCCGTCCTGACTCTCCATCGCCAATTCGGTGAGGTAAGACGATACGCGTCGAACACCCTTGAGGCCCATCATGGCTTTCGTTGCGGCCTTTACTGCGTCGGCATAAGCCTTTTCATGGAATGCGTCTTTCTTTCCAAGACCCACGAGCAGCACGCGGCTGATGCCCAGGCCGGGTAGGTCTCGCACCAGGAAGCAATTACCGAGCTTGGCATCAAAATCTCCCGCCTTGAGGAGTTTGGCGATGGCGCCATCTGAGACCTTGTCGACAACACGCGCTGACGGGGAGAGCTCTGCCCCAGCGGCTGTCGCGTACACACCAACCCAGGCGCAGTCGGCGCTTGAGCGGTCCACCGGCTTGTTGCTGGCGGTGAAATCGATTGACTCACGGGCTTCGCCCGGGTCTTTTAGATCTTTGGTTTCTTTAGGTTCTTTGGGGGTAGAGGTGGCGGTCATGACACAATGCCTTTCTTCAGCAAAGCGCCATTATAAAAGTTCGTGATCTTTCACAAGTCTCTGGTGCGTGAGTTGCGTAGCACGGCAGGAATTGTCTTTGCCACGATTCTCGCGATTGTCATCACCTCGGCGCTTATCCGGCAGCTCGGTCGCGCCGCTGCCGGCAAGGCGGATGAGGCTTTGCTGGTGCCCCTTATCGCCCTATCCTCGCTGAGCTCTCTGGGGCTTATCGCCTGCCTTACCGCAGTAACCTCCGTGCTCTTGGTGTTTTCACGGATGTGGCGCAGCTCGGAAATGGTGATCTGGCAGTCCAGCGGGGTGAGCGCGCTTGGGCTCATGGCACCCGTGGTGCGGTTTGTCCTGCCGTGGGTGCTGCTCACAGCGGCCTCGACCCTGGTGATTACCCCTTGGACGCGTGATCAGACCGACAAGCTCCGAGAGGGGTTTGAGGCCCGTGGCGATGCCCAAAGGCTCGCGCCTGGGCAGTTTGGCGAATCCTCCTCGGGTCGTAGGGTTTTCTTTGTCGAGAACCCCGATCCAAGCTCGGGCGAGCTCGGCCTGGTCTTCGTGCTGCAGCGCGAGGCCAACGGGGCTGAGATGGTGCTCATGGCATCTGGAGGGCGGTTAGAGACCGATACCGAGGGGCTCACGTGGGCGAAAGTGCGCGATGGCATGCGGGTCGATTTGAATGCACAGGACGCACCCAATGCGCTTGAGGTCGGCCGCATGTCCTTCGAGTCCTATGCCTTGCGTTTAGACATTCCCCCTGCACGCCCCGCGCTGGATGCTTCCGTGCGTGCGCGGTCAATCGAGGGATTGTGGGCGGATTGGGGGCCGCAAGCACAAGGAGAGGTGGCGTTTCGGGTCGGACTTCCATTGCTGACGTTCTTGTTGGCCATGCTGGCCATTCCGTTGTCATTTGTGAATCCCCGTCTGGGCCGTTCGTTTCACCTTGCGTCAGCCTTCCTCATCACAATGGCAGCATTGAATCTTCTCTCGGTTTCACAAGCCTGGATTGCACAGCAAAAGGTTGGTTTCAACTGGGGTTGGTGGCCGCTGCATGCCGCATTGATCGCCTTGATGCTGCTGCTGCTCTGGTGGCGTCACCGGCCCAGACGTGGGCTGTTTGCTCGCCTGTCCGCTGTGCTGGCGGCCCATCGATCACAAGGGCAGGGTGCTTGATTCCGATGGATCGGTTCTCGAGATACATGATTCGGCTGGCCTGGCTGCGCGTGATCATGGTGCTGGCTGCGCTCTTGGGTTTGTTTGCGGTCTTTGAGTTGGTTGGAGAGCTCGACCGGATCGGGCGCGGTGGGTTTGCATTGACAACCGCTCTTCAGGCAACCCTCTATCGGCTGCCTGCGCTATCCGTTGAACTCATTCCGATTGCCTGTCTGATTGGGGGGCTGTGGGCGTTTGCGGAGCTTGCGGGCGACTCGGAATTTACCGCCGCGCGGGCGGCGGGCTACGGGCCTGTTCATGCGCTTCGTGCGGTGTTGCTGTTGGGTTTGCCCTTTGCCCTAGCCACCGCATGGGTATCCGAGTGGGTCGTGCCGTGGACGGAGGCAGAGTCGGCGCGCGTCAAAGCATCAGCCTTGGCTGCCCCTGGACGCAGTGCATTGAAGTCGGGCTATTGGCTTCGTGATCCGGCAGCTGCCCTCAGTGGTCCCGTAGCCGAGCGAATGGTGAATTTCTCCACTGTGCTCCCCGACCAGTCGCTGGCCGAGGTGGTGATTTATGAATTTGGACGAGACAGACAGCTTCAACGGGTGCTGCGCGCGCGTCGCGCATGGGTGGAGGCGGGTATCCCGCCGGTGGGCAGTCGCTGGCGCCTTGAGGCCGTTCAGGGCTTTGTATTCGAGCCGGATGGGCGTGTGGCCCAATTGAAGGTCCCCGAGGCTCAAGTCGAGAGCACGCTCACACCGGGCGCAGTTTCGGCACTGCGCGTCAAGCCCGAGCAAATGTCTGCTCGCGACCTTTTTGCTACGAGCACCTTTCTGCGCGAGGCCCGTCAACAGTCCGTCCGCTATGAGCTCGCGTTCTGGAAGAAAATGCTCTATCCGTGGACGGTTTGGATCATGCTCCTTTTGGCCTTGCCTGCTGCCTACGTGAAGGGCCGGTCAGGGTCGTTAGGACTCAAGCTCAGTCTGGGCATTGCAGCCGGCCTGGGCTTCCATCTGGTCAATAGCCTCTTCTCACATCTGGGCCTGTTGGCGGCATGGCCCCCGGCGGGAGTGGTCTTTCTCCCCAGTCTGGCGGCGCTCGTATTTGCTGCCTTGCTCTTTTCCTGGGTCCAGCGAAGGGGACTCTGAGGGCCTCGTCGTTACAATCTCAACCATCATGACAAAAACCTGCACCCTCACACCCTCCGGTCGAAGTTTTCCTGTTGACGATGGCGAGACCCTGCTCGCGGCTGCCCTGCGCGCGGGAGTCGTCTTGCCCTATGGCTGTAAGGATGGTGCCTGTGGTTCTTGCAAGGCCACACTTGTCGCAGGTTCTGTCGATCATGGAACCTACCAAAAGAAAGCCCTCAGTGATGCAGAGCGAGATGCTGGCGGTCTGCTGCTCTGCCAAGCCTGCGCAGAGTCAGACGTAACCGTGTCTGCGCGCGTGGTCGCTGCTGAGGGCATGATTCCCATTCGAAAGCTGCCTTGCCGTGTGGCCAGTATCGAGCGCGCCGCGCCCGATGTTGCGGTCGTGAAGCTTCAGCTTCCGGCCACCGAGAAGTTTGAATTCCTGGCCGGTCAGTACATTGATATCCTGCTCAAGGACGGCAAGCGTCGAAGCTACTCAATGGCCTCTGCGCCCCATGAACAGGGCCCCATTGAGCTGCATATTCGGCACACCCCGGGCGGCGCATTCACTGACGCACTTTTTGGGTCAGGCACGCCATCGATCAATGCAGTCAAGGAAAAAGACATTCTTCGCTTTGAGGGTCCACAGGGCACTTTTTTTCTGCGCGAAGACAGCGCGCGACCCATGGTGCTCCTGGCCAGTGGCACAGGGTTCGCACCCATCAAGGCGGTGGTTGAACATGCGCGCTTTAAGCACATCGAACGTCCCATGACCCTCTACTGGGGCGGGCGTCGTCCCCAAGATCTCTACATGATGGAGCTTGCACAAACCTGGGCGCGTGAAATGCCGCATTTCACTTTTGTGCCGGTGGTCAGTGACGCCCTTGCAGAAGATGACTGGTCGGGGCGCACGGGGTTTGTGCATCAGGCTGTCATGCAAGACTTCCCGGACCTCTCAGGTCACGCTGTCTATGCCTGTGGGGCACCGGTTGTCGTTCAGTCTGCAAAGGCAGATTTTGTCTCTCAGTGCGGACTGCCCGAGGAGGAGTTTTACGCCGACGCCTTCACGACTGCAGCTGATCTCGCGAAGAAGCCTTCGTAAGAAATTCGTTCAGACACCTGCCGGTCGGTGTGGGTTGCTTCGCAACGACGCGGGGCGGGCCTGAGGCAACAACCTGTCCTCCAGCGGCGCCGCCCGAGGGGCCCAAGTCTACGAGCCAGTCGGCCTGGGCCCAGAGGTCCAGCTGATGTTCAATCACCACGACGCTATGCCCAAGTGCGACGAGCTGATGCAACGCGTGAATCAGCCGCTCGACATCGGAGAGGTGAAGTCCAACCGTGGGCTCATCGAGCACATAAAGGGTATGCCCGGTCTGACGCGTCTTGGCGAGCTCTGCAACGAGTTTGATGCGCTGGGATTCCCCGCCTGAGAGCGTTGGGCTGGGCTGCCCCAGGCTGAGGTAGCCAAGGCCCAGGTCTTGCATGAGCTGCAGGGGACGCTTGATCTTTGATACCCCATCAAAGGCTTCGAGGGCCTCGTCGACAGACATGGCAAGTACGTCTGAAATAGCGTGTCCTCGCCAGCGCGCCAGGCGGGTCTCTGCGTTAAAACGACTGCCTGCACAGGCATCGCATACAACACGCACATTGGGCAGAAAGCTCATCTCAATGGTCTGCCAGCCTTGACCCTCACACACCTCACAGCGTCCTTGGCCCGTATTGAAGGAAAAACGACTTGCGGCCCATCCTCGCCTGCGCGCATCCTCACCATCTGCGTAGAGCTTGCGAATGTCATCCCACAGGCCGGTGTAGGTTGCAGGTGTGGAGCGAGGTGTCTTTCCAATTGGGGTCTGGTCCACCTCTAGCACGCGGTCGATCGACTCCCAATGCTCAATCGATTCACACCCTGTCCATGTGATCTGCTTTGCGCGACCGGCGCGTGAGCGTTGCTGGTCGACTGCTCTGCTCAGGTTGGACCTCAACACATCGCGCACGAGTGTGGACTTACCGGAGCCGGATACCCCGGTAACGACGGTGAGTCGTCGCAGTGGAAGGGGAACGGTGATGCCTTTGAGGTTGTGCAGGGTTGCACCGCGAATCTCAAGCCACTCCTGAGCGGGTTCACGCAGGGGTGCCTCGGGCGGCTGCAAGGGTTCGCGCAGGTAGCGCCCGGTGACCGAGGCCTCGCAAGCCATGAGGTCGCGCGCTTGGCCTTGTGCCACCACGGTACCGCCTCGCTTGCCTGCGCCAGGGCCCATGTCAATCAGGTGGTCTGCAATCGCGAGGGTGTCCTCATCGTGTTCGACCACGACCACTGTGTTTCCCTTCTCTTGAAGGCGGCGCAACAGCAGTAAAAGCGCCTGGTTGTCTTGGGGATGCAGCCCAATGGACGGCTCATCCAGCACATAGCACACGCCTTGCAGATTCGAGCCCAGCTGCGCCGCGAGACGGATGCGCTGTGCCTCTCCGCCCGAGAGCGTGGGAGCAGCCCGGTTGAGATTCAAGTAGCCGAGCCCAACGGAGCAGAGAAAGGCCACCCGTGCTTGGATTTCTTGGATCAGTCCTTCCGCAATCGCCGCTTCACGAGGATTGAAGCGCGCAGCCGTTGAAGAGAGCCATGCCGGTAGGCGGTCGAGGGCGAGGTCGGAGACCTCGTGCAGCCCAGTCTGCGCAATGGTGACGGCACGGGCAATGGGGTTGAGACGCGCACCGTCGCAGGTGGGGCAAGGCAGGTCCGCATCCACTTCACCGGCGGGCTCGCGCTCGAGATACTGGTCCTCCTCTCCACTCTCTCCCTCTTTAAGGGCCTGGCCGAACAGGCCGGTTCCGGTGCAACCCGGACACCAGCCGAGCGCGTGGTTGTAGGAAAACATCCGAGGCTCTGGCTCCGGAAGGCTGGTCGTGCAAACTGGGCAGGCGCGCTTGGTGGAGAAGAGTCGCGCCTGGGGCTTTGAGGGGCCTTGGAGTGGCGTGAGCACGGTGAGGCTGCCTTGACCTTGGAGCACTGCCTCATCCACAAGCGCGCGCAATTGTGCCTCCTGTTCGGGTGAAACCACCAGGTCGCCAATGGGAAGCTCTATGGTGTGCACGCGATATCGGTCGAGCCGCGGAAACTTCGCGGTAGACAGGAATTCGCCATCGACCCGCAGATGGGTGTGTCCGCGCGAAAGTGCCCATTTGGCGAGGTCTTGGTAGAGGCCTTTGCGCTGAACCACCAGAGGGGCCAAGAGGCCAATATGCTGACCCTTGTAGTCACGCATCAGGCTGGCGGTGATCGCCTCAGGGCTCTGGGGCGCAATAGGGCTCTGACATTCTGGGCAATGCTGCTGCCCGAGCTTGACATAGAGTAGACGCAGAAAATGATGAATCTCGGTGAGGGTGCCTACTGTGCTCTTGCGACCCCCTCGGCTGGTGCGCTGCTCAATGGCAACGGTTGGCGCAATTCCGTATATCGCATCCACGTCTGGTCGAGAGGCGGGCTGCACGAACTGACGCGCATACGCATTGAGCGATTCGAGGTATCGGCGTTGTCCCTCAGAGAACAAGATATCGAAGGCCAGGGTCGATTTTCCTGATCCTGAGACACCAGAGATCACCGTCAGCTGATTGCGCGGGATGGTGAGGCTGACATCCTTGAGGTTGTGTTCGCGTGCATGGTGAATCTCGATCGCCTGACCAGGCTGCGTGCGTACCCGAGGGGGCTGCATCTGTTCTTGAACCGTAAGCCCTCGCATACGTGCCAATGCCCGTCCTGTGTGGGATTCGGGGCAGGCAATGAGGTCTTCTTGCTGGCCTTGGGCCACGAGGTTACCGCCATCTGGACCCGCCTCGGGCCCAAGGTCGAGAATCCAATCGGCGGCTTCAATCAGGTCGAGATTGTGTTCGATGACGACAAGAGAGTGGCCGGCATGCACAAGCGCCTGCAGTGCTCGGATGAGTTTGGCAATATCGTCGAAATGAAGTCCCGTGGTGGGTTCATCGAAGATGAGCATCATGCCCTTTTTGGCCTTGCCGCCACGCTCATTGGCCTCTGCCAAGTGGCCTGCAATTTTGAGACGCTGCGCCTCTCCCCCGGAGAGGGTAGGCACGGGCTGACCGAGTCGGAGGTAATCAAGCCCCACATCAACCAACGGTTGTAGTCTGCGCTGCACCTCGGAATCCGCTTGGAAGAACTGTAGGGCCTGCCGCACGGTGAAGTCGAGTACGTCTCCAATGGAATAGCCTTCGAGCGTGACCTCAAGGGTCTCGGGTCTGTAGCGCTTGCCTTTGCAGTCCTGGCAGCTCAGGTAGACGTCGGAGAGGAACTGCATTTCAACCTGCTCGAAACCGCTTCCCGCGCAGGTGGGGCAGCGACCGGTTCCCGCATTGAAACTGAAAGTGCCGGTGGTGTAGCCCCGTTGAAGTGACAGTGGGGCTTCCGCAAAACGCCGACGGATGGCATCAAAGGCCCCTACGTAGACGGCTGGGTTTGAGCGGGTGGTGCGCCCAATGGGAGACTGATCAACCAGAAGGGCATCTGCAATCAGTGCGGCGCCCTCCATCTGACCAAAAGGCCCAGGTGGCTCTGTCGCCTTACCCAGGTGCTTACACAGGGCCGGGAAGAGTACGTCCTGAACGAGCGTCGATTTGCCCGACCCAGAGACGCCAGTGATGCAGACGAGGTGGCGCAGCGGGATGCTGATGTCGAGATGCTTCAGATTGTTTGCATGGACATTGGTCAGGCGCAGTCTATGCGCTTGGAGCACGCTCGCACGTGGCTTTGGCGGCTGGGCCTGCGCCTTTCGCTCGCCTCGCAGGTATTGTCCTGTTAGGGTGTTTGCGCGCAGTAGGTCTGTGTACGGCCCATTGAAACAAAGGCTCCCGCCCAGTTCCCCAGGGCCTGGGCCCATATCCATGATCCGGTCTGCTGCTTGCATGACTTCAGGGTCATGTTCGACGACCAACAGGCTGTTGCCTGCATCCCGAAGTCGATGCATGACGCCGATGAGCCGTTGAAGATCTCTGGGGTGCAGCCCAATCGAGGGCTCATCCAGAACAAATAGCGTGTTCACCAGAGAGGTTCCGAGCGCAGTGGTGAGATTGATCCGCTGCACCTCGCCCCCTGAGAGGGTCCTCGACTGCCGATCAAGCGTCAGATAGCCCAGTCCGACCTCCCGAAGAAAACGCAGGCGCGCGCGCATCTCCCGAAAGACCAGTTGTGCAGCCGCAGTCTGACTGGCGCTGGCGGAGGACCCGCTCCATCCAGACTCCACCTGATCAAGCCAATTCCAGGCTGCATCAATGGACATCTGCATGACCGCGGGTAGGTTGAGCCCGAGCACGCGCCAGTCGAGGGCCTCCGGCTTTAAGCGAGCGCCTCGGCAGGCGGGACACTCCGTGTACGAGCGGTAACGTGAGAGCAGCACACGGACATGCATCTTGTAGGCCTTGCTCTCGAGGTACTCGAAGAAGCGGTTTACGCCATACCACTGCCGCTTCCAATCACCCGACCAGTCCTCATCGCCATCAAACACCCAGTTGCGATCCTCGGGGGGGAGATCTCGCCAGGCGATGTCATCGGCGACCCCACGCCTTCGCGCTGCCGCCAATAGCTCTTGCTGGCAATCTTCGTATGACTTGCTCTGGAAGGGCTTGATCGCGCCTTCAGCCAGAGAGAGTCGCTCATTGGGTACCACCAGCCCCCGGTCGATACCAATGACGCGCCCAAATCCGCGACAGGTTTCGCAGGCCCCGATCGGTGAGTTGAATGAGAAAAGTGCTGGACGGGCCTCCTTGAATCCGAGTCCGCAGCCTGCGCACTGAAGCGCGCTGGAAAACCGCAGCCGACGGTCCTGATCGGAGGCCTCTTTGCCGGCCATGAGAATGAGCTCACAGTGTCCCTCCCCGAACCGAAGGGCAGTCTCAAAAGCCTCTGCAAGCCGGCTGCGCTCTGTGTCGGAATGAACCGCCAGGCGATCCACAATGACCCAGACACGGCCAGCCTCTCGCGTGTAGATGCGGGTGAGGCCTTGCGCTGAGAGCCATGCCTCGAGCTGATCTTGTTCGAGCTCTTCAGGAACGTCACGTGCAAAGACAATTGCAACGCGTTGCCCATCGGGCTGGGCGCGTGCGAGCGTGACCATGCCGTCGACATGGTCACGCTGTACAGACTGGTTACAAGTCGGGCAGATCAGCTCGGCTGCTCGCGCAAAGAGCAGCTTGAGGTGGTCGGTGAGCTCCGTCATGGTGCCCACGGTGGATCGGGAGGTGCGTACTGGATTCGTCTGATCGATCGCGATGGCAGGCGGGACGCCCTCTATGGCGTCGACCTGAGGTTTATCCATGCGGTCGAGGAACTGCCGCGCGTAGGCGGAGAACGTCTCAATGTAGCGACGCTGTCCCTCGGCGTAAATGGTGTCAAAGACCAGCGAGCTCTTACCCGAACCAGACACACCTGTGACAACGGTGAGCTCGCCGAGCGGAATGTCGAGCGAGAGGTCTTTCAGATTGTTCTGACGTGCCCCTCTGACGCGAATGGTCATGAGTGGTGGTGATCGTGACCACAGCCAGGACCATGCACATGGCCGTGGTCGTGGCCATGCCCATGGTCGTGATGCGCCAGCAAAGGTGCCACGCGTTCGTGGAGGTTTTCTGCGGTGTCCGGCGAGAACCGATCCATCGAGGCAATAGGCTTAAAGCCAATATCTTTGAGCTGATGCGCGAGTTGGTCTGCTGACGCTTCACCTCTCGGGAACTTCACAAAGTTGCCGCCGATCTCGCAGGCGACGCCGGCCTGCGCAAGAAATCGGACTGCGCGAAGCAGGGCCAGTGGCTCGGAGGTTGTGATGATGTGAAGCTTGGTTGGGGTTGTCATGGTTGTACCTTCAGAACAATTTTTCCAACATGTTGGGACGATTCCATGAGGGCATGTGCCGCACGCACCTCCGAGAGATCAAATTCGGCATGAATAATGGGACGAATCCGACCCGATGACACCTCTGGCCAAATCGCCTGCTGCAGGCTTTGTGCGATTCGGGCTTTCTCTTCGATGCTGCGCGGACGCAAAGTGGACCCTGTGTAGGTGAGCCGCTTGCGCATGAGCAGGTCCCAGTTCATATCCACCTTCGCACCAGACAGAAAGGCAATCTGGACGAGGCGCCCCTCAAGGGCGAGGCATTTGAGGTTTTTGTAAATGTACTCGCCACCCACCATGTCGAGGATCAGGTTTACGCCTTGGTCCTGCATTTCTGCGCGAATGACCTCAACGAAATCCTCTTCCTTGTATTGGATGCAGCGGTCTGCACCCAAGGCGCGACAGGCCTCGGCCTTGTCGGCGGAACCGACCGTCGTAAAGATGCGGGAGGCTCCCGCCCAGCGCGCGAGCTGGATGGCGGTGGTTCCAATGCCGCTTGAGCCCCCGTGAATCAGAACCGACTGTCCGGGCATCAACTGGCCACGCTCAATCAGGTTGGCCCAGACCGTCATCATGGTCTCCGGAAGGCAGGCCGCCTCGCGAAGGGCCAAGCCCACAGGCACAGACATACAGTGGCTTGCGGGCACCAATACCTCGTCCGCATAGCCGCCCCCGGGAGTCAGGCTACAGACGGACTGTCCGATGAGTGCCTGGTCGACTCCTGCACCGACTGCAGACACAACCCCACTGACCTCGAGTCCGAGATATGGACTTGCATCGGGCGGAGGCGGGTAGAGGCCCTTGCGTTGGAGAACGTCGGGGCGGTTCACACCTGCGTAGGCGACTCGAATGCGGGCCTCTCCTGGCCCTGGCTGAGGCACTTCAGCTTCAATCAGTTGGAGGCACTCGGGCCCCCCACCAGGGTGATGGTCTATGCGTCTCATGTTGGCTGCTTCCCCCAGGAGTCTTTCAGCGTGACGGTTCGGTTAAAAATCAATTTCCCAGGCTGGCTGTCGATGCTGTCGGGCACGAAATAGCCATGACGTTCGAACTGAACGGCCTGGCCCGCAACGGGCTCAATGAGGCTGGGCTCAAGCATGGCCTGAATGGTGTTGAGGCTATTGGGGTTGAGATCGTCCATAAAGTGACGCTCGAGATCGGGTGGGTCGCCCTCGCGGCGGGCGCCAGGGGTCGGGCTCGAAAACAATCGATCAAACAAACGCACCTCGGCAGGGACAGCATGGGTCGCACTGACCCAATGGATCACGCCTTTGACCTTGTACTGGTCGGCCCCTGGCGTCCCGCTCTTGGAGTCTTCCAGAATGCGGACATGCACCGCATCAACCTGGCCATGGGCGTCCATTGAGTGGCTCACGTACTCGGCAACAAACCCATATTTGAGTCGGACACGCCCTCCAGGGCTCAGACGGAAAAACCCTTTGCTGGGCACCGCCATGAAATCCTCTCGCTCGATGAAGACTTCGCGGGTCAGGGGCATTTCTCGGTTGCCAAGCGCTGGGTGCTGCGGGTGGTTGGGCGCAATGCAGGTGTGTGCCTCGCCCACCTCAATGTTTTCAATGACCAGACGAAGCGGGTCCAGCACGGCCACGCGTCTTGGTGCGACCTCATTAAGGTGATCACGAATGGCTTGCTCAAAGACACTGTAGTCAATCCATGCGTCGGATTTTGATGCGCCTGTGCTGTCGACGAATCGCCTAAAGGCCTCGGGCGGATAGCCTCTTCTGCGCGCCGCTACGAGCGTGGGCATGCGAGGGTCGTCCCAGCCGGTCACAACCTTGGATTCGATGAGCTCGATGAGCTTTCGCTTCGAGAGCACCACATAGGTTAGGTTAAGGCGGGCGAACTCGTACTGGTGCGGCCGGTGAGGGCCCGCGAGATGGCCCGTCTCTCGAACCCGGTCTACGAGCCAATCGTAGAGGGGCCGGTGGTCCTCGAACTCCAGGGTGCAAATGGAGTGAC
>JBJOHF010000116.1:0-7295 GCA_046047855.1 Pseudomonadota bacterium
TCATTGAACCCATGGCACGCCATGGTGTGTCCATGAAGCGCTTCGAGTCGCGCCCCGCGCGTCAGCGTAGTTCGGCAGATGGTTGGGAGTACTTCTTCTACGTCGACCTGGTGGGCCATCAGACAGATGCAAATCTCGCGGCCGCACTCGCCGAAATCCGCGCGCGCGCCAGCTTTTTCAAGGTTCTGGGCTCTTATCCCTTGTTCGATCGACTCACGGTGCCAAGCCATGCATAACCCCGCGCTCCCTTTTGTCCAAGCCATTGCGCCGTACCACGGTGGCCGCCCTATCGCAGAGGTCGCGCGTCAGTTTGGACTGGCTGAAGATCAGATTGTGAAGCTCGCCTCTAACGAGAACCCCCTGGGCATGAGTCCCCGCGGTCGCCAGGCCATGATCGCGGCCAGTGAGGATCTTGGACGCTATCCCGATGGCAATGGCCACGACCTTAAGGCTGCATTGGCTAAACGCTTCGGGCTTCCATTGGACTGGATCACCTTGGGCAACGGCAGCAACGACATTCTTGAGCTGGTTGCTCGCTCGTTTCTGACTGAGGGAAGAAGCTCACTTTTCTCTGCGCATGCCTTTGCTGTGTATGCCCTTGCAACGCAAGCCACTGGGGCTCGGGCGATTGTGGTGCCAGCAACATCAGACCTCGGACACGACTTGGCAGCCATGCGCGCAGCGGTCTGCGAGGACACTGCGGTGGTCTGGGTTGCGAACCCCAACAATCCGACCGGCAGCTTCTTGCAGGCACACGCGCTTGAGGCTTTTATTGCCGACGTTCCTCGTGAGACGCTGGTGGTCCTCGATGAGGCCTATGTCGAGTACCTAGACCCCAGCGAGGCCATTCCGTCTTTTGAATGGGTGGGGCGCTACCCCAACCTCGTGGTGTCTCGGTCCTTCTCCAAGGCCTATGGCCTTGCTGGTCTGAGGGTGGGGTTCGGAGTGGCTCAGCCTTGGGTGACCGACCTGCTCAATCGGGTGCGTCAGCCCTTCAATGTCAACAGCCTGGCGATGGCTGCTGCCGCGGAGAGCCTATTTGACGACGCGTTCTTAAGCCGGACTGCGGCGCTCAATGCCCAGGGCTTGGCCTTCTTGACCGAGGAACTGCGCACGCGGGGGTTCATGCCTTTGCCTTCGAAGGGTAACTTTCTGCTTGTCGACCTTCGGCCACGATTAGAGCCGAGCGCGGAGCGGCCCTCGGTGGGGGTTTGGCTCTTTGAGCAGCTCATGGCTCGGGGAGTCATTACCCGGCCTGTGGCCAACTATGGCTTGCCACACCACCTGAGAATCTCGATCGGTACACGAGACGAACTCATCGCATTGCTTAAGGCGCTCGATGCCCTTCTTGGCTAATTGGCTCTTGGTGGTCGGCGTTGGGCTCATGGGAGGCTCGGTCGCTCGAGCGGCCCGGAGCGCTTCGCTTGTGCCGAAGATCTATGGCCTAGACCCCGTCAACGGAGGTCATGCGGCCTCACTGGGCCTTGTTGATGAGGCATTCGTCGACATGGCCGCGGCCGATGTGCGCTTGCGAAGTCTCGAGGGGCCGGGCCTCATTGTGCTGGCTGCACCTGTCCCTGTGACTGCAGCCCAAGTGCATGCGTTTGCTGCGCATTGGAGGCGCTGGGGGTGTCCTTGGATAACGGAGATTGGCAGCACCAAAACCGCCTGGATTCGTGCCCTTGAACACATGCGCGCTCATGATCCGGAAGGGGCCGAATGCCTGGTGAATTGCATCTCAAGCCACCCGATGGCGGGGTCCGAGGCCCATGGCCCAGGCGCAGCGCGAGACGATCTCTTTCGAGGTGCACGGGTGCTGCTGTCTCACTTGCCTGAGACCAGCGCATCCACGGCATCGGTATGGGCATCGTTTTGGCAATCTCTCGGTGCACAGACGCATGCCCTTGAATTAGAAGACCATGATCCTCTGCTCGGCGCGATCAGTCATTTGCCCCATTTGATCTCATATGCGCTTGGCGCTCAGTTGGCCGCGTCTCCCTACGCACAGGATGCCCAAACGCTGCACGGCGGAGGGCTGCGCGACACCACCAGAATCGCAGCCTCTGACCCAGCACTCTGGGCCGATATTTTGCTGGACAATCGGGCCTCTCTTGACGGGCTCATAACCGATTATCAACACCAGCTCGACGCCATTGCGCAAGCATTGCGCGGCAGAGATCGTGAGCAATTGATCGCACTGCTCGAGCGCTCAGCGCAATGGCGGCGGGCGTTTCAAGACTCAGCGCGTAAGCCCAACACCGCATAGGAGCGCATTGGTATGGACATCACCCTCGATCTGCGAGACGGTGCCTGCGGCTCGGTTCAGCTGCCTGGAAGCAAGAGTTTTTCCATTCGCGCATTGCTGCTTGCGGCGTGTGCTCAGGGAACAACGGCGCTTCATGGACTGCTGCGTTCCGATGACACCGAGGTCATGATCCAGTCCCTTCGGCAACTGGGTGTTCACCTCGAGCCTTCGGGGGACGTATGGTCTGTTCGGGGATGTGCTGGTGCGCCGGATTGTCTTGGCAGCCCTGAGCAGCCTGTCCAATGCTTTGTTGGGAATTCTGGCTTAACCATTCGTACCCTGCTGCCTGCTGTGGTTGCATTCCTCTCCATTGCGAGGTCCACGCGGGGCCAGGAGGGGTGCGTAGAGTTCTCGGGTGTGCCACGCATGCACGAGCGCCCAATTGGTGATCTGGTGGACGGATTGCGGCATTTGGGCGCTCAGATCGACTACCTTGGGGTTGAGGGGTTCCCGCCACTGCGCGTGCGCGCTGCTGCACTGGTGCCAAGCGAGTCTTGGCAGGTGAAGGGCAGTACGTCCAGTCAGTTTTTAACGGGTCTCTTGCAGGCTGCCCCAGGGCTTGCGCAGCAGTGGCAGCGTTCAATTGAGATCCGGGTGCAGGGCCCGTTGATTAGCCGCCCATACGTGGACCTCTCGCTTGCCATGCTCCGCCGTTTTGGCGCGCAGATTCAAGAGCCGACTCCGAATTGCTTTCGCGTGGAGCCAGGTCAAGGTCTCATCTCTCCGGTCAAGCTGTCGGTGGAGGGTGATGCATCGTCTGCGTCCTACTTCATGGCCGCTGGCGTCTTAGGGGGTGGGCCTCTCCGTGTGGAAGGCGCTGGGCGCGAGAGCCTGCAGGGAGATGTCCAGTTCGCTCATGCGCTTGAGGCCATGGGCGCACAGGTCCGTTGGGAGGCTGACGCCATTGAGGTTCAGGCGCCTACGGGTGGGCTCTCGCAGCTTCACGGCGTGGATCTGGACTGCAATCACATCCCCGATGCGGCCATGACGCTGGTGCCCCTTGCACTCTTTGCGCAGGGCCCCACCCGGCTTCACAACATTGGATCATGGCGCGTGAAGGAGACGGATCGAATCGAGGCCATGGCCTCGGAGGCTCGCAAGCTGGGCGCGCAAGTGGAGTCGGGCCCAGACTTCATTGTGATTCACCCGCCTTCGGCATTGCAGTCTGCCTCGATCCGTACCTACGATGATCATCGGGTGGCCATGAGTTTTTCTCTCGCAAGTTTTCGGCACCCCGGTGACCGTGCAGATGCTGGCACTTCGAGAACCGTCACGATTTTGGATGCAGGCTGTGTCGCGAAAACCTTCCCGGATTACTTTGAGGTCTTCGCCGATGTCTGCGCACGCGCAGTACCCGTCGTGGCGATCGATGGGCCTACAGCCTCCGGCAAGGGAACCGTGGCCGCGCGGGTAGCCCGTGCGCTGGGCTTTGCATACCTCGATAGCGGCGCCCTATACCGGCTCGTAGCGCTTGCGGGGCTTCGTGCTGGACTTGACCCAACGGATGAGCCGGGCCTGGCGGCTATCGCCTCCCATATGCAGGTCCGTTTTGATTCTGGCCAAGTCTGGATGGCAGACGAGGACGTGACGCTGGCCATTCGAGACGAGCAGATCAGTATTCGTTCCTCGCAGGCAGCGGCATTGCCCGCCGTGCGTGCTGCTCTGCTCCGGCTGCAGCGCGACTTCGCACGCCTGCCCGGTCTGGTATGTGATGGCCGTGACATGGCCTCTGTGGTGTTCCCGCAGGCGATGACCAAAATTTATCTGACGGCTGACGCCGAGGCTCGGGCGCGCCGTCGTTACGAGCAATTGCTCGCGCGGGGAGAGCGAGCCGACCTGCAGACAATCACAAATGACCTACGTGCCCGTGATGCCAGAGACTCCCAACGCAGCGTCGCGCCACTCCAATACACCCCCGATCGTGGGGTGCACTACCTGGACACCACGGAGCAGGGAGTCGAGGAATCGGTCGCGTCGGTCCTCGCCTGGGTTCATACGAATTTAAGCCGTTGATCAAGCTAGACTTTTAGTCTATAGTTTATGGTTCGGGGTTGTGAATTGCGCCTGGGCGCTAGGTAACTTCAGGCTCAAAACACAACGAATCGGCTGGTCGCGGCAAACGCGCCAGCCATAACTCCGCCGAAGAACGTCTTCGGCGTGTCATTGGAAACCCTCTTACATGTCATTGTCTACACAACAAGGCGCACCTGCGCTTGAGTCATTTGCTGCACTGTTTGCTGAATCTATTGCCCGTCAAGAAATGCGCGCGGGTGAGGTCATCACCGCCGAGGTGCTGCGCATCGATCAAAACCACGTGGTGGTGAATGCGGGCCTCAAGTCCGAGAGTTTTATTCCTGTTGAAGAGTTCTTGAACGACCAGGGTGTTCTGGATGTTCAAGAGGGCGACTTCATCTCTGTTGCTATCGAGTCTCTGGAAGACGGCCGCGGTGAAACCCGCCTCTCCCGTGACCGCGCCAAGCGCTTGGCCGCTTGGGTCAGCCTTGAGCAGGCGCTCGAGTCTGGAGAAATGGTGACCGGTACGGTTACTGGCAAGGTCAAGGGCGGCCTCACCGTCATGACCAACGGCATCCGTGCGTTCCTGCCCGGGTCCCTCGTCGACACCCGTCCCATCAAAGACACCTCCCACATCGAGGGCAAAACCCTTGAGTTCAAGGTCATCAAGCTCGATCGCAAGCGCAATAACGTGGTGCTCTCCCGCCGTGCGGTGGTCGAGAACTCCATGGGCGAAGAGCGTGCCAAGCTGCTCGAGACGCTGGCTGAAGGCTCGGTTGTAACGGGTGTGGTCAAGAACATCACCGATTACGGTGCATTCGTCGATCTCGGTGGCATTGATGGCCTGCTCCACATCACCGACATGGCATGGCGTCGTGTGCGTCACCCGTCTGAGGTGTTGAATGTGGGTCAGGAAGTGACCGCAAAGGTACTGCGGTTTGACCAAGAGAAGAATCGCGTCTCGCTGGGCATCAAGCAGCTCGGCGACGATCCTTGGGAAGGCATTGCTCGCCGTTATCCCCAGGGCTCCCGCCTGTTCGGTAAGGTTACGAACATCACCGACTACGGTGCATTCGTTGAGATTGAGCCGGGCATTGAGGGCCTTGTGCACGTCTCCGAAATGGACTGGACAAACAAGAACGTGAATCCTGGCAAGGTGGTTCAGGTGGGCGATGAGTCCGAGGTCATGGTGCTCGAGATTGACGGCGAGCGTCGTCGTATCTCCCTGGGTATGAAGCAGTGCCGTGCGAACCCCTGGCAAGAGTTTGCTGCCACCGTTCAAAAAGGTGACAAGGTTCAAGGCCAGATCAAGTCCATCACCGACTTCGGCGTGTTTGTGGGCCTGCCTGGCAATATCGACGGCCTGGTCCACCTCTCCGATCTGTCGTGGAGCGAGACGGGCGAAGAGGCGGTGCGCAACTTCAAGAAGGGCGATGAGGTCGAGGCCGTTGTGTTGGCAATCGACGTGGAGCGCGAGCGTATCTCGCTGGGCATCAAGCAAATGCAGGGCGATCCAGTCACCACGACCAAGCTCGAGAAGGGCGCCGTTGTGACCGGAACCGTCAAGGCTGTTGATGCCAAGGGTGCAACCATCTCCCTGGGTGACGACGTTGAAGGCTACCTGCGCGCCTCGGATATTTCCCGCGATCGCGTTGAAGATGCCCGCACCCACCTCAAGGAGGGTGACACTGTCGAAGCGATGGTCGTAAACGTGGACCGCAAGACTCGCTCAATCAACCTGTCTATCAAAGCGAAGGACAACGCAGAGGCTGCCGACGTCCTTCAAAAGATGGCTGCAGAGGGCGGCAGCAGTTCCGGTACGACGAACCTGGGTGCGTTGCTCAAGGCCAAGCTTGACGGCCAATCTGAGTAAGCATCCTGCAGCGTACTGAAGAAGGCGGCGCTCGGTTATGACCAAGTCAGAGTTGATTGTTCGACTGACCGAGCGCCTTAACAATCCCCTGCTGGGCGTAAACGCCCAGTTGGTTCAAAAGGATTGTGAAGTCTCTGTAAGGCTTCTGCTCGATGCCATGGTCTCCGCACTTGTGGAGGGGCAGCGCATTGAGATTCGAGGATTTGGAACGTTCTCGGTGAGCGAACGCCCTCCGAGAACGGGCCGAAACCCAAAGTCTGGCGAAGAGGTGTTGGTCCCAGCGAAACGTGTGCCGCACTTTAAGCCCGGAAAAGAACTCCGCCAGCGGGTCAATCGAAACGCCGCTGGATGACCTTCGACCCTTTTTGGTTGTTGTCCTTGCCCATCCTGTTCGGACTGGGATGGTTCGCCTCCCGTCTCGATCGCCAGCAGGGGCAGCGTCAAGACGAAGCGCTTCTCGAACCCCTCAGCAAAGCCATAGATGCAACGCTTCATCGTGATTGGAGCGCTGCAGAAGATGAACTGATACACGCACTTCGAATCAACCCAGAGGCTATCGGATTGCAGTCTAGCGTGGGCGTCGTTCTGCGTCTCAGAGGCGAGCCTGACCGCGCCATTGAAGTGCATCAGGCATTACTTGCCAGAACCCAGCTCTCTGAGCTGGACCGACAATCCATTGAACTGGAGCTGGCCGAGGATTACCGAGCGGCTGGCATATTGGACCGTGCAGAAAATCTCTTGAAGGGGCTCGCTCAGGGGCCACGCGCGCAGCAGGCCCACCAAAGGCTACTGCAGTTGATGCAGCGCCAGCGGCGATGGGCGGAAGCCCTGCAGAGCGCCGATTGGCTTGCGCACCGGTCTGCCCAAGACGCCTCACTCAACCGACTTCGATTTCATTTCCATATGGAGCTCGGACAACGAGAGGCAGCATCAGAGCTCCTGCCGGATCATCCACGGCTTCAGGCTGACCCCAACGCTAAGCCAGTTCCTCATCAATGTCGTGACTGTGGCGCCAAACTCTCACGTCATGCCTGGCAGTGCCCCGCCTGTGAGGCTTGGGACTCTTTACGCGAACTGAGCTGATTCAGCTGATCATGGCGCATT
>JBJOHF010000117.1:0-6489 GCA_046047855.1 Pseudomonadota bacterium
CCACCAGGATCAACAAAGGCAGCCCTCTGGGTACGTGGACAGACGATCAGTGAACAGTTCTGCTCAAAGGGGGTTACAGGGATGACTTCTATCTGCATGCCCCCATTATCGCTGAGACAGGCCTCACATACGGGTTGGAGGCCCTAGCCAGGCTCGATTGCATGCCAACTGAAGCCCGAACGCAGCAACCATCTCAACCCGAGCAACGGCTCGATCGAGATCGTCTTCTCGGGAGCAGAGTGCAGCGAGCATGGCCGGCTCCAGTTGAATATCCAAATCAATCCCACTGCTTAGCCGCAGGATCCCGGTGGCCAGGTCAGCCAAGAGATGACCAGGCACTCCAGATGCATGGAGCGAGGCAGCCCAATGACTCAGCTGGGCCCATCCCGATGGCGTGATGGTTGCTGCTGCCAATCGATTGGCGCGGCAATTGGCCAGAAAGATCTCGCCAAAGCTTGGCGCGATGATGAGTTGGATTCCAGCCTCCTGCAGCGCCCAAACTGCGTTCTCGCGGGACGATCCGCAGCCGAAGTTCTCGCCCCCCAAGAGAATCACTGCACCCTGACAACTCGGCCAGTTCATCGGGAACTCGGGCAATGGCGTGCAACCGTCAGCCGCGTATCGAATCGACTCAAAAGCCCAAGGACCAAACTGACCGCGCGCGAGTGTAGCCAATCGCTCGATGCGAATGATGAGGTCCGTGTCGACCTGATCCCTCAACAGCGGTATGACTGCACCCTCAATCTGCAAAGGAAATCGCTCCAGCAATTGCCGATGCTGCGGCTGTTCTCGGTGAAGCCAAATGGGTTCGTACACCCGGTCCTTGGCGCCCTGTGAAGTTACGGTTGGATGTTGAAATCACGCGCTCGCCAGGACGCCCAATATCGCCATTTGCGCCGACACACATGGAACAACCAGGTTCTCTCCACTCAAAGCCCGCGGATCGGAAGATCTCATCAAGACCCATAGCCTCCGCCGCATTTGCAACGCTTCTAGATCCGGGAACAACCCAGGCCTGCACACCCTGCGCAACATGGCACCCCTTGACCACTTCGGCGGCTGCTTGCAAATCGGAGAGCCTGCTATTCGTACAGGCTCCAATGAAGACCCGATCCACGGGCAGCCCACGCAGACGCTGACCCGGAGCGATTCCCATGTACGCACATGCCCGCGCCAACCGCGAGCGATCTGATTCGTGCGCAAAGTCTGACGGCAGGGGGACCATGCCATCTACAGCACTTGTTTGATCAGGGCTCGTACCCCAACTGATCTGAGGACGCAGTTCGGACCCATCAAATCTCTCAACCCGATCGTAACGGGCACCTGCATCCGATCGCAGTTGTATCCAATCCGCACACGCTTGATCCCACTGCTCCCCCTTGGGCGCATAAGGTCGTCCTTTTACCCATTCCAGCGTGCGCTCATCGGGGGCAATAAAACCCTGGCGGGCACCCAGTTCAATGGCCATATTGCAAAGCGTAAGACGGCCTTCGATCGATAGTTGCTCAACCATAGGACCTGCGAACTCGAGGGCAGCCCCCACACCAATCTGCGTGCCAAAACGGGACAGGAGGGCCAGCACCAGGTCCTTGGCCGACACTCCACGCGGCCAGACTCCATCGATCCAAATCTGTAGGGTCTTGGGACGCTTGACCCAGAGTGACTGACTGGCTAGCACCTGCGTGACATCTGAAACACCGATACCCCAAGCCACAGCGCCGATCGCCCCGTGGGTGCAGGTGTGGCTATCGCCACACAACACGATCGCGCCGGGCAGGGTAAGCCCGAGTTCAGGCATTGTGACGTGGATGATGCCTTGGTCAGGGTGATCGAGGTCAAAACTCCGGATGTTCTGCCTCATGACCTCAGCGCGGTAAGTCGTCAGCCGCACCGTCGTTCCGGCAAGCGAGGCCGTGCCGCGCGGGCGAAGCGAGGGGACTGTGTGGTCAGGCGAGCCAAAGGTTAAGTCTGGGCGCGCAACAGGAACACCGCGACGATGCAGCACCTCTAGAGCCTCCGCTCCGCTGAGATCGTGCACGTAGTGACGATCACAAAAAATCAAATCCTCGCCGGAGTCCCGGCGGTCAATCAGGTGGGGTTCCCAAACCTTCTCAAAAAAGGTCTGGGCCACTCAATCCTCTGCCCATTCGCGCTCAAAGGCCCATACGCGATCGAATCCCATTAAATCGTGTAGGTCTGCCATGCTGTACTTGGGTAGATCCGCGTCTCCAGAAGTGCCGTTCTGCAGCAGGTGCTCATACGCCTTCTGAACCACACCGCAGGCATAAGCCATACCAGCCGAGGGATGAATGACGATGTCAAAGCCCATCTGTTGGAGGACGCGCGCAGGAATCTCTGGGGAGCGCCCTGACGGCACCATGTTTGCGAACAACCATCCGTCGATCTCTTGGCCCACACGGGCGAACTCATCCTGAGATTCCGGTGACTCCACAAACGCAATGTCAGCGCCGGCTTTTAAGAAATCTCGCGCCCGCGCGATGGCCTCTTCTAGCCCAAGCGATGCGCGAGAATCGGTCCGCGCAATAATGAGCGTCTCAGCACGCGTCTTTGCGCGCGCGGCCACTTCAATTCTTCTCACTGCATCTCGCCGAGAAACGACGCGTCGGTTGGGCGTGTGCCCGCACTTCTTGGGGTTTTCTTGATCTTCGATCTGTATGGCCTGAACGCCTGCACGCTCATAGCCCTGGACCGTATGGTGCACGTTGAGTAAGCCACCGTAGCCCGTATCCGCATCTGCCATCAGCGGCTTAGATGTTCCCTCAGCAATGACCCGCGCGCGTGAGACCATGTCGGTGTATGTCGCCAAGCCTGCGTCAGCCAGTCCGAGATAACTCCCCGAAATGCCATATCCGGTCATGTAGAGGGCTTCAAACGGCATTCGATCTGCAATTCGAGCGGAGAACATGTCATACACGCCTGGAGCCACAATGAGTTTGCCTTGCTCCAACTTCTGGCGAAGGGTTTGTGTCATGTTGAGGTCCTCTAGAAATGAATAAATTTATGCAGACGGGGCACGTGCTGCGAGTCGTCGATCGATGGTAAGCAGAGCAAACCCGACAGATGCTGCAAGGGTCACCAAGAGCAGAACCATGGCGGTGATATCTAAAAGATTGTTGTTCTCCATAGCCTGATGCAACAAGTGCCCAATGCCACGCTGAGACGCAAACATCTCACCAATGATTGTTCCAAGCAACGTCAGCGAAAACCCGACCCGCAACCCACTAAACACCTCAGGTATACAAGCAGGCAGGTAGATTTTCCAGAACATCTCTCTCGGGCTCAGGCGCATCGCCTGGGCCGCGCGCACATAGCGGCGAGGAACAGCCCGCACCGCGGCCATTGTGAATATGCAGATGGGGATAATGCCGTGGATGACGCCAAAGGCGACCTTCGCTGAAAGCCCGAGTCCAAAGAGCAACAGGATGATCGGATACAGCGTGACCTTCGGTATGGAGTAGAGCGCAACCAACATTGGCTCTGCAACATCCCCCGAGAGCCGGTGTGCGCCCAGCGTAACCCCAAGCACAATGCCCAGCAGCACCGCGATCACAAGCGCCATGATGAAGGCGCGGAAGGTCTCCCATGCATGCTGCTCAAACCGTTCGGTGCTAAGCATCACCCAGAGCCGGTCGAACGTCTCAATCGGGCCAGGCAGAACCTGGGGACCAACCAACGCAGACGCGCCCAGCCATGCCAAGCCTAGGCCAATCAAAAACAGACCGAAGGCCCAGGCAGGAAGTGCAGCATCCGTTTGTTGGGGCGTTGAGGCATGCACAGACATCAACGACCTCCACGACGGGAATAGATGCGACGTTCAATGGCGTATATGTATAGATTGATGCTGCCCACCACCGTGAGCAGAATGGCCATCAGCCCATACATCTTGCTGGTCTCAAAGGCGTTATACGAGAACGCAATCTGAAACCCCAAGCCCGCACCACTGAGAATGAACTCGCCCGCAATGACCCCAATGAACGAATACACAATCGAAAGCTTGAGGCCTGTAAAAAGGTACGGTGCAGCTGAGGGCATGATCACCCGTCGGATAGTCTGCCAACGGGATAAGCGCATCACGCGCGCGGAGCGCATCAGGACTCTTGGGACGCGCTGCAACCCGGATAGGGTATTGATCGCCATCGCGACCACTGCAAATATGAACCCAATCGCCATCAGCGGAAATCGATTGAGCCCGAACAAGACAATGAAAAACGGATAAAAAACGAAGGTGGGGATGCTGTAGTAGCTTGCGAGGAAGGGGTCAAGGAACCGACGCACCAGCGGAAATCGATGCAAGCCCATGCCCATCAAGAAGCCAAATATCACTGCAGCAAAAATTGACCCCGCGACGGTGGAGAAGGTAAGACCCGCATCCCGATAGAACTCCGCCGTTCCCAGGATAGAGAGCGCAGTCATAAAAATCTGGGTGGGTGGCGAGAGAGAAATACCGTCCACCCATCCCACGCGACAGATCAGTTCCAGAAAGGATAGGAAGCCTACAATCACGGCCCAGCGAATTTTTGCGACTAGGCTCACGCGGCTTGGGTTCCCATCGCACTCATCGACTCAGCCCGAAGGTGCTGCCAAATGCGACCTGTGATCTCCCCAAATCTCCGGTCAGAGACGATCTCGCTGGTTCGCTCTTGCGGCCATCCAGTCTCCACAAGATCGATGAATCGACCGGGCCGAGCGCTCATCACACCAATACGATCGGAAAGCATGCTGGCCTCATCAAGTGCGTGGGTGATCAGAAGGATTGTTGCCCCAGTCTCACGCCACAGGCGCAGGAGTTCGTCACCCATCAGAAGACGTGTCTGCTGGTCGAGCGCGCCGAAAGGCTCATCGAGCAGAATGAGCCGTGGCCGAGTCACCAACGTGCGTGCAATACACACACGCTGACGCATACCACCGGACAATTCCGCGGGATAGGCTTTGGAAAAAGCAGATAGCCCCATGAATGCGATGGCATGCTCGACGCGGGTTCGTATATCCACCTCGTCAAGCCCCATCTGTCGCAAGTGAAAACTCACGTTCTCCGTGACATTGAGCCAAGGGAAGGAGGAGTCTTCCTGGAAGACAACGCCAACCCCGTCCGGCACAGTGCCTTTGAGCGGATGCCCCTCAAAAGTGGCCACCCCTTCAGAGGGAGCAGAAAGCCCTGCCATAACGTCCAGGAGGGTGGACTTCCCGCAGCCTGAAGGACCGACAACGGAGAAGAACTCCCCCTGTCGCAAGGTGAACGAGACGGGGCCGAGCGCATGGACCTCGGGGCGGCCATCGCGGCTCGGAAACCGCTTGGTCACCCCGTCAAAGACAACGTGATCTGTCATTACTTCTTGGAGCGCAGGTCAGCAGGCAAGGCCGATTCGTTTACGACCTTCGTCCAATCGAAGTCACCCTCAGGGATCGCCTTCACGAGTCTTAAGCCCTTGAGCAGGGTTTCCATACCCTCGTAATCAAAGCCTCCTTCGCTCCAGTAACCATTCTTCACCGAGAGGACATTCTTGATCGCAGAGGCGGCATTCTCTGGGGTGATTTTGTACTCGACGGCCATGATCTTGGCTGCCTCATCAGGATTCTCACGAATGAATTGAACCCCCTTACGGCGAGCATTGATGATGCCTTCCACCACTTTGGGATTCGCCTTGAGGTAGCTCGTCTTCACGATACCAACGGTCTGGGTGACCTTGGGCGCAATATCCGAAGAACGCCAAACGCCACGAAAGTTGTCCTTCTCCTTGCTCCAAACGGGCTCCGTCATGTAGGTCATATCAACACCTCCTTCACGAAGCGCGACCACGCCTGCCCCTACACCGCCAACTGACTTGCGCGTGACTTTATCGGTCAGGCCGTTGTCATTCAGCATGATGGTGGTGATCATGTCCGTTACCGAGCGCGGACTCGAATACCCCAGCACTTTCCCTTTGAGGTCTGCGTATGTCTTGATGCTGGTGTCGTCCTTGCGGGTAGACCACATCTGATCCGCGACCGAAATGACGCCGGAATGGATGATGGTGATCTCCGCCCCCTGCTGGATCGCAACGATTGCGGCGGAAAGCGCGACTTCACCGTATGGCAAATCCGCTGCAAGCGCATTGCGGACCGTGGTGCCGCCTCCCTTAGAGGTGATGAAGCCTCCAACATCAAGGTTCGCCTCGGATTTAAACCAGCCTTTGGCCTTCGCGACTGCAAACGGAACCCCGTACATGCCGGTTCCGAAATGCGTTACGGTGAGGTCGACGGCAGCATGGGCAGCAGAAAAAGCCAGTAGAGCACCAGCAGCAACCAGGGTTCGAATTGTTCTCATTGGGTGTCTCCTTGCAGATTGGTTTAAACACCGTATCTGTTTGACCACGGAGACAAAATAGGGATATTCCTAGGCTAATCGATCCTTAACGCGTGATATTCCAAATCCGCCAAGGCCACCACCTCTAAGGTTCGCTTGTGGGTTGCCTCCAGCACGACCGGAGG
>JBJOHF010000118.1:0-14478 GCA_046047855.1 Pseudomonadota bacterium
ACAGGATTCAGTCAGCTCGGCCTCTCCACCGAGCAGTGGGTTGAGTGGCCCAGTCACATATTGAACCTCCTGCCCTCCGCTTTACTCATTGGCCTGATCGGATTCATCGAGAGCGTCTCCATGGCCCGCGCCATCGCACAGCGCCGAACCACGAAGGTTGATCCGAACGCGGAGCTGCGTGGTCTTGGTGCAGCCAATATCGCCTCTGGCTTGAGCGGAGCATTCCCAGTCACGGGTGGGCTCTCTCGCTCCGTGGTGAACCTAGAAGGAGGGGCACAAACGCCGATGTCTGGTGTGTACTCGGCTGCCATCATGTTGCTGGTGCTTTTTGGCGTCGGTGAAGCACTGAGTGCACTCCCCCTCACCGCCTTAGCTGCCTTGGTTATCGTTGCCGTTTCCACCCTCGTTGACCTGCGTGCACTGCCGGAGCTCATGCGGTACGACCGAGTGGACGCCCTCAGCTGGATGCTCACACTATTGGGCGTTCTCATGCTGGGCGTCGAGTCTGGGATTGTGGCGGGCATTGCCGTTTCGGTACTCGGTCTTCTGTGGCGCCAGAGTCGACCCCACATCGCCATTCTCGGGCGAATCCCCGGCACCGAGCATTTCCGAAACCTCAGTCGTCACGCAGTAGAGACACGCCCTGGACTGCTGATGGTCAGGATTGACGCAAACCTGTTCTTTGGCAACTGGGATCGACTCCACGATGCTGTCATGGAGCTTGTGAATTCAGTCCAGACTCGCCCTCAGCATCTCGTGCTTTGCATGGCCAGCGTGAATGACATCGACGCCACTGCGCTCGATGGACTGCGCCGCATGCGTGTGCAGCTCTCAGCCCGCGGCATTCATCTTGCGTTCTCCGAACTCAAAGGGCCCGTGCAGGACAAACTCATGCGCGTGGACGCGACCCATGAATGGAGGATTTTTCTCTCAAACCAGGAAGCGTTCGAGCGCCTCTCAGAGGCCCCCTAGTCCGAGGTTATTGTGTTTTCGGCCAACGACGGCAAGGTAGTGAAGCGGCTGACCATCGATCGAGAGTCGGTGTCGATATCGACGCAGCTGGTGAAGCGCGAGGTGCTCTTGAACAATCGCATCACGAATGACGGGTCCAAAGCCTCCACGACCGTCGAGGCGCATGAAATGCTCCTTCAAGTTGAACGCCACCCAGGCTCCATCAGGCAGCAGGTTGTACGCAGTGACAAAGGCTTCGACGGGAATATCGCCAAATCCGAGCGCAGCCACGCAGGTCAGCACACCTGGCGACCAGGCACGAATGTCCGTCTCGCTCTGTGGGGTTGGACGAGTGAGATCAACCACCATGTAGTCGTCGTAGCTACCGGGCCGATCGCGATGGCATGCCTCTCTGGCCTCAGGGCTGATATCAACCCCGATGACCCGCGCGACGCCCATCTTCGCAAGCTCCTCACCCATCATCCCGTTACCTGCGCCGAGGTCTAGGACCCTCATTGCGTGCAGTGCCTCACCCGCCTCTTCGACCGCATCACGGAGCATAGAGGCAACCACATGGGGTGAGCAGCAATGCAGGCGCTCGTAGAAGAGCTGCTCATAAAGCCCCGGGCGCTTATACAGCTCGGGGTAGTCATGGAAAGCGATCTTGAGCTGCTCACCTGACTCTTCAAGCCAGAAGAAGGCCTGGTCCTGATCGAGAGCGTTCGGCTCCGTCTGCGGCAAACGAATGTTGTGGCGATGATGTTTTGTTGAGTATGAGAT
This sequence comes from Pseudomonadota bacterium, assembly GCA_046047855.1. Classification (GTDB taxonomy): domain Bacteria; phylum Pseudomonadota; class Gammaproteobacteria; order Burkholderiales; family Burkholderiaceae_A; genus Hahnella. The sequence continues at coordinate 1,732 of JBJOHF010000118.1, forward strand.
CTCCATTAATATATTTTAACAAATATTTTTATAAAAATATTTGGCTGGACGAAGAGGCCAATGATGGTGCCCGGAGCGGGAATCGAACCCGCACGCCTTGCGGCTCGGGATTTTAAGTCCCGTACGTCTACCTATTTCGTCATCCGGGCAGGATGCGCGTTACACCTCAATCAACTTCTGTGGGTCGAAAAGGGGGTTCTCCCAGACCAGCTCTGATGGGTCCCTTGCTCGCTTGAGCCCCCCTGCGTAGCTCCCAGGGTTCGCCACCACTCGACATTTCCCGACACGATAATCGAAACTGTCATGCACGTGCCCGTGAATCCACACATCGGCCTGCTCCACCAATGGCGTGAGATTCGAGATAAAGCCGGGATTGCATGGGTTTCCCTCGAAGCGTGCGTGAATGCTACCGGGATGTGGGCCATGGTGCGTAACCACCACCGTGGAACCCTCAAATGGCAAAGCCAAGTGCTCGGCGAGCCATGCGCGATCTCGCTCATGAAGGGCGAGCGCACGTTCAGCCGTGAAACGCTCACCGACCTTGTGCACACCCTTGATCTTTCGATGATCGGCGAGCCCCGCCTCACAGGCCATCATGGCGCGCGCCTTTCCGGCACGGGAACCCATCAGCTCGTAATCGGTCCATAAGGTACATCCTAAAAACCTCACCCCATCTTGAACCCACACATCCCTCGCCAACACCTTCACAGCCGTACCCTCTGCGCGAGCCCGCAACGCCTCAACCGCTGGCTCAACGGCCTGATCAAAGAACTCGTGATTACCGAGCACATAAATGACAGGCAGCGGCCAATCCTTGAAGAGCGAGACCGTCTCTGTGCCGTTATGAATGTCCCCAGCAAGCACCAATACATCGGCCCATGGCGCGTGCAGGCGGTCTATGCGCAAAAAGCTCGGGAACTGCCGGTGCAGAAACTCGAGATGCAGGTCAGAGGCCACATGAATTCGCATGTTTCAAGTTTACAATCCCGCCCAGTCACCCAAACGCAGAGGATCTCAATATGGCCGGTGCAGCAACCACTGTAGCGCTCAGTCACACCACCGAGGTGGTTGCGGCTGTCTTGTTTGCAATCGCGGTATTGCACACCTTCTCGACCAAATACTTCGAGAAACTGAGCCACAAGTTCCCCAATCACCACGGGCTGTTTCACCTGCTCGCAGAGGTTGAAGCGGTGTTTGGGTTCTGGTCAATTGTGCTCTTCACGTGGATCATGTTCTCCGAGGGCTTCGGACAGGCCACGGGCTACGCAGACTCCCGCAACTACACGGAGCCGCTGTTTGTCTTCGCCATTATGGTGATCGCCGCGAGCCGCCCTGTCATGGTCTTTGCGCAACAGATCACCGAAACAGTCACCAAGGCCATACCAGGCAACTACGCCATGGTGAATTATTTTCTTTTGCTCACCCTGGTGCCCGTGCTCGGGTCGTTCATCACAGAGCCTGCGGCCATGACACTCGCAGCACTGCTGCTGGCTCAGAAGTACTTCCGCTCAGAGGCGCCAAACATATTCAAGTACGGGACCATCGGCGTGTTGTTTGTCAATATTTCCATTGGCGGAACGTTCACCCACTTCGCCGCGCCCCCCGTTCTGATGGTTGCGGCAAAGTGGGGGTGGGACACGCCCTTCATGTTCACCCACTTCGGCTGGAAGGCATTGATTGCGGTGCTCATCAACGCAGCCATTGTCACCTACATGTTCCGTGGCTATCTCAAAGGCGTGGGAGAAGCCATCCGCACGGGAGCCCAGTCGGTTGCAGAGACCCCCAAAGTACCGTTTGGACTTACCCTCATTCACCTCGGGCTGATCGCTGGTGTGGTTGTATTTGCGCATCACCCACCCGTCTTCCTGGGTCTATTCCTCGTGTTTATGGGCATCGCCACAGCCTATAACGAGCACCAAGATCGACTCATCCTGCGCGAGGGCCTGCTCGTGGCCTTCTTCCTGGCAGGGCTGGTTTTCTTGGGTGGCCTACAGGCTTGGTGGCTGCAGCCCTTGCTCACCCAGATGAGCCCGACCACGGTCTACTACGGCGCGACCGCACTCACGGCCATCACCGATAACGCCGCACTCACCTACCTGGCCTCACTCGTAGACGGCCTCTCGCCAGAATTTAAATATGCAGTGGTCGCGGGTGCTGTGACCGGTGGCGGTCTCACGCTGATCGCGAATGCGCCGAACCCGGCTGGGGCATCCGTACTCAAACGATACTTCGATGGAGAGACCATCAGCCCAGGTGCGCTATTCCTTGCTGCACTGGGCCCAACCATCGTGACGATTCTGGCCTTCCAGCTGCTCGGAGACCTTTAAGAATTAAATCCGAAAGGCCAGCTGTACGGAGTGACGCAGGTTTGAGAGGTGGGCAAGTGCCTCCGTCAGCTGCGTCACTTCGTAAAAGCTCAGCGCATCCAGGTCAATGACGTTATCGGCCCCAACGGGGTCAAGCTGCGCTTTGATGCGAAACCGCTGCACCTGATCGAAGGCTTCTCTCACAATCTGTACCTCGCTAATCTGCATGCGTCCTTTCACGTGCAATCCCGCGAGCCGACCGTCAGTAGAGACCTCCTCCACCCCCGCCAGAAAGGCCAGAGCACGAGACCAGGCAACCACAGGCGCAGTTCCGATGCGCTTGATGTCAATCATTCTCGGAGACATCCAGTCCACCTTCAGACCGCGCCGCCTCAGCCAGCGTGCAAGCCCGGTAAGCAAGAGCATGGAGGGCAATGGACTCACGCTGGACCGAAGGGAGTCCTCAGCCAAGACACGCAGAAATCGTCCTTGCTGAGGCACCTGCTGGAGAAACCACTGGCGCAACTGGTCTGATAGTCCTACGTCGCCGTAGAGGGCGCGAAAATCTAGGAACGTGTGGGAGTCCAGAACGGCCTCCGGCTCGGGTCTCCGCATCCAGGACTCGATGGCCGCCTTCCACTCATCCATGCTGCGACACCACTTCTGGTTTCGCGCCATCACGCCACCCTTACACAATGGAAAGCCGATGAATCCGAGGGCATCATTCACGCGCCCTGCAAACGCCATAAATCGCTCGCGGTAGAGCTCACCGTCCCCGACAAAGACAATCGCATTGTCTTGATCTGTTGCAATGGTCTGCTCCTCTCGCCCTTCAGATCCGAGAGCAAGCCAAGCCCACGGGGGTAATGGCTCTGCGCCTCCCATGCCCTTTGCGAGTTCAAGATCGATCACACGACGCGTCATGGCGTCATTCAGGTGGCTCACCAGACGCGCAAGTGAGGTCGCGGAGAGACCCTGGCCCAGAAGCCGCCCCGCCAGGTCACGAACCCTGCTCGAGACCGTTCTTAAATCCTCAAGGCTCTGCGCACGCTCAATTGCGCCAGACAAACTCGGCAAGCTCGTGCGATGGAAGGCGACAAGGTCGCGCTCGGAAACCATGCCCACAAGCTGCCCGGCCTCCAGCACCGGGAGATGCCTCACGCCAAGCTTGGCCATCATGAGCATGGCATCAATGACCAAGGCTTGGGCTTCAACACAATGCACGCCGCGGCTCATGATGGCCGAGATCGGGGTGCCCAAGTCGAGCTGCGGGACCAAAACACGACTGATCAGGTCGTATCGCGTCAGAATCCCCTCGGGTTTACCCTTGTCTGTCACGACGATGGAACCAACCCCAGCTTTGTGCATTTGCACAAACACTTGACTCAGCGCAGCGTCAGGCTGAGTTGTCACAATTCCTCGCCGTATCAACCGTCCGACGGGTAAATTGAGATCCAGTTCACGCAAATCCTGTTGCAACGCAGAAGACATCTTGACGTTCCCCCCCAATGACAACTGATTAATCCCATGTTATCAATGCGCCTGTTGTAAGTATTAATTCAATAACTAGGAGAGGAGATCTCATGGATCAGACCAGTGCACAGGGTTACTGGAAGGCAACCCTGAACCTGATCACGAAAGTACTTGTGATCTGGTTTCTGTGCTCCTTTGGTGCCGGCATTATTTTTGCCCAGGCGCTCAATGGCGTGCAGTTAGGCGGATACCCCTTGGGCTTTTGGTTCGCCCATCAGGGTTCAATTTATATCTTCGTGGCCCTCATCTTTTGGTACGCCAAAGAGATGAATCGGATTGACCGCGAATTTGACGTTCACGAAGAATAAGGAGCCGATCAATGGATCTTCAAACCACCATTTACCTGGTTGTAGGGCTGACATTTGCGCTCTACATCGGTATCGCCATTTGGGCGCGTGCGGGCTCTGCAAGTGAGTTCTACGCCGCAGGCGGCCAGGTCAACCCCGTCATGAACGGGATGGCGACTGCAGCGGACTGGATGTCTGCAGCATCGTTCATCTCAATGGCAGGCCTCATCGCCTACATGGGTTACGGCGGCGGCCTCTTCCTGATGGGCTGGACTGGCGGCTACGTGTTGCTGGCTTGTCTGCTTGCTCCGTACCTGCGCAAGTTCGGTAAGTTCACCGTGCCCCAGTTCATTGGCGACCGTTTCTACTCGCAAGGTGCCGCAACCGTAGCGGTGATCTGTCTGCTGGTGGCCTCGATTACGTACATCATTGGACAGATGACCGGTGTTGGCGTGGCGTTCTCTCGCTTCTTGGGTGTGTCGAGCTCAACAGGGATTTACGTGGGCATGGCGATTGTGTTTGCCTATGCGGTGTTTGGCGGCATGAAAGGCATCACCTACACGCAGGTTGCACAGTACATCGTGCTGATCTTCGCCTATGTGATTCCTGCCATCTTCATTTCGATCACCCTGACCGGTAACCCCATCCCTCAACTGGGCTTGGGCTCTGACATGACTGGCACCGACAAGTCCCTGTTGCTCACGCTCAACCAGATCGTGAACGACCTTGGATTTGGTGCCTACACCACGTCCGTTCCTGGCAGCACGCTCAACATGTTTGTCTACACTGTGTCGCTCATGATCGGTACCGCGGGCCTGCCCCACGTGATCATGCGCTTCTTCACCGTGCCAAACGTTGCGGCAGCACGTGCTTCTGCTGGCTGGGCGTTGGTCTTCATCGCAATCCTGTACACCACCGCGCCTGCAGTGGCTGCCATGGCCCGTATGAACCTCCATGCCACCATTACCCCTGTGGTCAAAACCGGCGGTGATGTGTTCGCGGCAGAATCCTCCATCAAGGCTGAAGAGCGCCCTGACTGGATGAAGCGCTGGGAAGCCACTGGCCTTCTGAAGTTCACAGACAAGAATGGCGATGGTCGTATCCAGTACTACAACGACAAGTCGAAGAACACCGAGTTCCTGGCCAAGGCTGAAGCTGCAGGCTGGAAGGGCAATGAGCTCACCGTGAACAACGACATCATCGTGCTGGCCAACCCAGAGATTGCACTGCTGCCCAACTGGGTGATCGCGCTGGTCGCTGCGGGTGGTCTGGCTGCTGCGCTGTCAACGGCTGCAGGTCTCCTGATGGCGATTTCCTCTGCCATTTCTCACGACCTGGTGAAGGGCATTTTTGCACCAAACATCAGTGAGAAGGGCGAGGTATTGGCCGGAAAGATCTCGATGGCGGTGGCGATTGTGGTGGCCGGTTATCTGGGACTGAATCCCCCAGGCTTCGCGGCTGGTACGGTTGCACTTGCCTTCGGTATTGCAGCCTCAACACTGTTCCCCGCCATCATGATGGGCATCTTCTCCAAGAAGATGAACAAAGAGGGCGCAATGGCCGGCATGATCGTGGGCCTGCTGGTGACCCTGTTCTACGTGTTTGCACACAAGGGCATCTTCTTCATCAAGGGAACGGAGTACCTCGACGTGATTGGTGGCGCTAACAGCTTCTTTGGCATCACGCCTGAGGCCTTCGGTGCCATCGGTGCGCTGGCCAACTTCATCGTGGCCTTCGTCGTCGATAAGTTCACACCCGAGCCTCCTGAGCATATCCAGCACATGGTTGAGAATGTGCGGATTCCTCGCGGTTCTAAGGCTGTTGACGGAGCACACTAAGCCGTCGCCCTGCTCCAACTGAGCAAGAGCCCCACCGGTTACACTGGTGGGGCTTTTTTATTGGGAGAAGCGTCTGATGATGTTTGATATGAGCGTGGCCTTGAACTGGATCTTGTTCATTGCCCTTTTCCCCATTACCTATTTCTGGTCCCGAGCCGCGTACAAGATTCTGATTAAACGCGACGTATCCGAGGTGGCCCTCAAGCATGGCGAGCCCCCTGAGAATCAGGCCAAGTTCGCACCGTTTTCTGCTGTGGTGAATCTGGTTGGTGCAGGCATCCTGGGATGGGTGATCTTTGGAATCATCTTTGCCGGCATGCCATTTGACAGCTGGACAGCCGTCGCCGGTTCAACGATTTGGATGAAGATGATTCTCGACTTCTTACTGCGTCGTCACGCGCATTTCAAAGTCAAACCCCGCAAGGGAGCAGAGCAGCCCCCAAACGACGCTGGAGACATCAAAGACCCACGGGCTTGAGGCCGTCTCCTTCTGAGGCAGACCCGCCCATACGGGCAATGACATGATCGAGATGCCCTTCTAGCTGAAGTATCGAGGCTTGCGGCATCTCAGTGAGTGCATTTACCAGCACACCTGCCTTTGGCTCTGGCACGCGCAAGAGCAACTCCCTGCCCTTTTCTGTACACGTCAGCTCAAACGCCCGCGCATCGTCTAGGTTGCGCTCTCGCACCACATAACCTTGTGAGACCAGATGCCGAATGATGTTGCTTGCCGTTGACTGGTGCATGGCCAGTCGCTCGGTGAGTTCGCCCGGCCGAATACCCTTGAACTCCTGAATCAGGGCTAAAGCCCACACATGTGAACCCGAGAGCCCCGTGACCCGTTCGACTTTTCGATAATGATCCTTCACCGAGCGAAAAATCACACGAAACTGTTTGAGCACGCGCACTGCGTTCTCCGAGACCTGCGTTGGCACGTTCATACCCCTTTGCATGAAAGCAAAAGGCTAGCATTTTTAAAACGGAATGGAGAGATTCAAAGTGACGGTTCGCGACTGTCCAGGGGTGAGATAGGCATCACCCAAAAACTCTGAAGCGTCGGCCCAGTAACGCTTGTTGAGTAGATTCTGGATGGCCACCTGTACCTGCATGCGATGACCCGTCCACGCAGGCGGCAAGGTCAGTCCCACATCAAAGCGCCGGTACCCCGCGAGCCGAACGCCTTGCCCACGATTTGCCCAACGGCCCGATACGGCAGTCGCAGCAGCCGTCAGCCCGGGGGTGTGGGATGTTGGAGGAAGACTGACCTGCACGCGGCTGCGCAGGCGTGGCAGGTTCGCAACCTCGGATCCGTCTAGCCACAGCAATCCTGTACCCCGAACCCGAGAGCGCAGCCAGCTTCCCGTCCATTCGAGCGCCCACCCCTTCGTGAGGGTCTGCTGCATCACCCACTCCATGCCAGATCGCTCCTCACGGCCCTGCCGAACATAAGGCCCCGGCCAGGCTGCCAGCGGGCTTTCATCGAGCCGAAGGTCATAGGGTCGCTCACTATGAAAGAGGGTCAAGGCAATACGATCTGCTCGCATGCCACTCCACTTATAGCCCAGCTCGATCGCGTTCATCACACGGGAAGGCAGCACCGCTCCATCATTCGCAGCTGTGACGGGAACGCGTTGCCCAGCCTCGATATCCTCTCGCCAGCCGAGACTCCAACGCTGATTGGCGGCAGTGGAGACACTCAGACCCAGTGCACCAAGCAGGCGGGATGTGGTGACTTCACTCCATGGGCGAGGTGTCCAGAATGCACTCTCGAAGCCCTGGTTCAGGTGAACGGAACGCAGCGTGAAGCTGGGCACAGGCACCCAAAGATCCGTCGTTCGCCCAGCCCAAGACACCCAGATCGCGCGCTGTTCAAGTTCAGAGCGAAACGCATCGAAGGGCAACACGGGCCCCGGGTTTCCGCTCCACTGCGCCTCAAAGACATTCCCCGTGTCGACATATCCAGCCTCTGTGGGCTGCCAGCTGTATTCGGGCATGTGCGTGGTGCGCCGTGAGGCCGAGAGGCCCACACTGGCCTGTCCCTGCCAACTGAAAATGGAGAATGGCCCATAGGCCATCCCTTGAAGCGCGTGCATTGCACGACGCTCTTTGGTGCTTGCGTAATCCCAAAGCGTAAAGTCGCCATTGCTGCAAAACAGGTAATAAGGATCGTTACCATTTGAGCACCCCCAGGGGAAGCTGCTCCGATCGTCGGTCTGCACCTGATGACTGGAGAGACCCATCTGCGCATGCCACCCCTGTGCAATGTCATTCAGCGGTCGAGAGAGACGAAGCTGCAACAGATTCGCCTGAAACCGCGTGGGCTGCGACCAGTCTGATTGGCCCAAGACCAGATCCGGATTCAAGGGCGGCATGCCCATGCCACCAAGCAACTGGGAACCAGGCTGCGTGATCTGCGACTGAATCCGGTGCTGCAGATCAGCCTCGAACGCCCAGGCCGCTATGGCCGTATCGAGCATCATCGCAACGCCACGCGCCTGACCGCGGGCAGCCTTTGCTGGCGGACGCAGATGCTCTCCCTCTGCGACCAAACGCAAGGCAGAACGATGGCCAACTTGCCAACTGCCATCCAGCGCAAGCAATGCGCCCCCGTGACTCTGCGCCTGGACCTCAGCCATGCGCAGGTCGCCCGGACGTAAGGTCACCAGGTTAATCAATCCACCCCCAGCGCCACTGCCAAGCCAGGCACCCACAGGACCACGAACAAACTCAAGTGCCTCGTATGGCCGCATCCAGAAGGGCACTTCTCCAACCACTGGAAGTCCATTGATCCGATATCCCAAGACAGGATCGACGGCGAAGCCCCGAACCTGGAGATTCTCGTAGTACCCAAGAGGTGCGTAGTTCAGCTCAACAGAAGGGTCTCGCTGCATCAAGTCAACCATGCGTTGAGCACCGAGTGCACGCCCCTCCGAAACGGATACAACAGAGAGGCTGCTGGGCTGGCTCAGCCAGTCATTGCCCGTGATGGGAGCGAGCAAGTCGGTTACGCGTGCGAGCCCTCTGCCGCGCTCTCCAACGATTTCAACCTCAGATGACGTCTGGGCAGCCTGTAGAGTGCCCACACACAAGAGGCTAGCCAAGAGCGTTGACGTCTTGAGTGTGCGCGTGAGACGAACAGTGGTTTCAGCCATACATGCTCTCCAATTCAGCAGAGAGGCAGAGGCCGGACGCAAAAAAGAGACGGACTCCGCTTCCCTGCGCAAGTCTTAACTCGATCAGGTTCAAAGGGTATGTCTCACCCGCCTCTCTCAAGGACCGCAAACGCGGCTTTTCGGGACCCCTAGCGTGCTTGAGATCTTAGCCGCTCAAGCCGCTGTGAGGCAAATAGGACCCGCTGGGCATCAAGGCCTTCGATAGATACAACCTCCCCAGCAAAGCCCCTACCCAGCGCGTCGCGCAATGCAGCCTGGGCCTTGGCGCGGTAGTCCACGCCGTCACGCTGACCGGGGTCAGGCACCCAAGGCAGGTCATCGGCGCAGATCAGGGTAAGGTCGTAACGCGACTGCCAACGCAAGGCCTCCACCAAGAGACTGTCGTCCGAGAAATAGACTTGGCTATAAACGGCTGTCATGAGGGGGCCCGAGTCGACAAATACCGTACTCAGTCCAGCGCGAACGGCCTGCTCAATCGCGAGGGCCTCTTGGTCACATTGAGCCTGCAGGATCTGGCGTTGTTCATGCTGCATTGGAGGCCGATCAGCCTGCTCAACCCATGCACGCAGCGTCTCTTTAAACGTCAGGCCCTGGTGGCGCTCTGCCAGTAACGTGCAGAGTGCGGTCTTGCCTGTGCACTCTCCACCCAACACAGAGATCAGCAGTGGACGGCTTCGCATGTCTTTCAGTGCGGCCTCAAGTCGCCATCTGCGCAGGCGTCTCTTGCGTGTGATGCATGGCCCTCCATTGCATGAGACCGACCCCGGAGAGGACGGCCTGCACACCATACAAGCCCACGGTGGGCCATAGGGCCTGAGCCGAATAGAGCCAAACAGAGAGAAGATTCACGACCAGCCAGATGAGCCAGCATGCCTCATGTTTTCGGGCCGTCCAGACCATGGCCAGGAGACTCAATGCAGCAATGGATGCATCCAGTCCTGGGCTGACCGAACCTGCGGATTCGAGCCAAAAAACCAAGCCCATCGTCAACGCCGCGGTCGCGCCGAGCGACCCCATGACGACGCGACGCGTGGGAACCACGACGACTGCGACGTTTTGGCCCCACCGGACATATCCCCAGACAGAGACCAGCGCGAATGCGGCCATGACGAGAGACTGCCCGAAAAGAGCCCAGTGCCACGTCAACCCCAGGTACAGGACACTTGATAGCAGCCAGGCAAGCCATGTGAGCCGCCTCTGTTGAAAACCCAAGATCACGCCGAGCAATCCCAAGCCAGCGGCGAACCACTCAATCGCCAAGATCACAGCTTAGAGAGCCCCCAGCGCATAAAACGTTTCCAGCATCACTGCGTGTGAGACCGCACCATGCAAAACCTGCTGACGATCTTGCACTTTCAGAATGAATGTCGGAACACCAGAGACACCATGTTCGCGCCATTCGTCTGCGACGTGGCGAACGCGTTTCGCCAGCAGGACATCGGCCAGCGCCGCCTCCGCATGGGACCGCTCCATGCCTGCAGCCTCTGCTAAGTCAATCAGCGTCGCAGGGTCTGCGATGTTTCGACCTTCTACAAAAAAGGCCTCAAAGATGAGGTCGGTGAGCGCATGGCCCTGCGCGCCCGCCGCTGCAACAAGCACATGCGCAGGCAGTGAATTGGGCTGAACCTGGATGAGATCAAGACGCAGGGGGAGACCAACGGCCGAAGCAGCATCCTGAACCCGTCCAAATCGATCAAGGCTGGTGGTTCCAAACTTTCGCTGGAGGTATTCAGAACGCGCAATGCCCTCTGGTGGGAGGTCGGGGTTGAGCATGTAGGGACTCCACTGCACCTGTACCCCATCGCTAAAGCCCGCTTGACGCTGTTCAGCCAGTGCAACTGCGGCGCGCAGGTTACCCAGGCCCACATAGCACCAGGGACAAACCACGTCTGAGATGATTTCAATCGAAATGTTCTGCATTATGCGTCCATGGTTTCGAAACGATCACTGCGATGGAAAGAGGGCCAGACCTCAACCGGCGAGGACATCCTACCCGAGGAGGCCAATGACTGCCCGCTCTGTGGCCGAGCACTCGTGCGCGGGCCGACGACGGACGAGCACCATCTCGTGCCCAGATCCCAAGGCGGAAAAGAGAAATTTCTGGTTCATAAGGTGTGCCATCAGAAAATTCACCAAGCCTTGAAACCGCGAGAGCTTGCGCGCACCTTTAACACGTGGGAGGCCCTGCGCGCCCACCCCGAGATTGACAAGTTTATTCAGTGGGTCAAAAAACGCCCGCCAGAGTTTCTGGGGTGAATGTCTGAGGCGATAATAGAGCCACACTCAGATCAGGCGAAGGGCATTCTCATGGTGATTGGCTGGATTCTCATTTTCGCCGTCGGCTTCATCGCAGGCTGGGTGGTGGGACGCAATCGGCGTTGATCCACCACCACTGCGCCTATGCCGCCTTCTTTTTCAGGCGCCAAGCGTGCAACAAGGGTTCGGTATACCCACTTGGCTGTGCCTTGCCTTGAAAGACCAGTTCTGTTGCGGCCTGGTAGGCCATGCTCTGCGTAAAGCGCCCTGACATCTTCTCGTAGAGCGGATCGCCCGCATTCTGGGCATCAACCACCGCTGCCATCCGCTCGAAGGTGTCGCGCACTTCTTGCTCCGTCACGACACCATGATGGAGCCAATTGGCCATGTGCTGGGACGAGATTCGCAAGGTTGCCCTGTCTTCCATGAGGCCAACGTTATGAATGTCAGGCACCTTTGAGCAGCCAACACCTTGATCAATCCAACGCACGACGTAGCCTAAAATTCCCTGCGCATTATTCTCGAGCTCCTGGCGCTTCTCCTCGGCCGTCCAGTTCGGATTTGCCGCCACCGGAACCGTGAGCAGGCCAGCCAGAAGGCTGTCTCGCTCGGCATCGGCATCGATAGACTCCATCTCCTTCTGCACCTCCGCCACATTGACCTGGTGGTAGTGCAGTGCATGGAGCGTTGCCGCCGTCGGGCTTGGTACCCAGGCTGTATTGGCACCCGCCTTCGGATGCGCTGATTTCTGAGAGAGCATGGCAGCCATCAGATCCGGCATAGCCCACATGCCCTTGCCAATCTGTGCTCGGCCGCGAAGGCCGCAGGATAGTCCTACCAACACGTTGTTGCGCTCATAGGCCTGAATCCAAGCACTGGTCTTCATGTCGCCCTTACGCAGCATGGGACCGGCCAGCATGGCCGTGTGCATCTCGTCGCCCGTGCGATCGAGGAACCCCGTGTTAATGAAGGCAACGCGACTGCTGGCTGCTGCGATACAGGCCTTGAGGTTCACGCTGGTGCGGCGTTCCTCGTCCATGATGCCGAGCTTGACTGTGCTGTTTGGCAGACCCAGCAGCTGCTCAACGCGATCAAAGAGCTCGGCTGCGAATGCCACTTCCTCAGGGCCGTGCATTTTGGGTTTCACAATGTATACGCTGCCTGCGCGGCTGTTGCGCACAGGCTCACCGGACGGCAAGCGCCCATGGCCCTGAAGATCGTGCAGGGCAATGAGCGTCGTTACCACTGCATCCAGAATGCCCTCCGGAATTTCCTGGGTCTCACCTGCAGCACTTGAAAAGAGAATGGCTGGGTTGGTCATGAGGTGCCCAACATTCCGAACAAACATGAGCGA
>JBJOHF010000119.1:0-2649 GCA_046047855.1 Pseudomonadota bacterium
CTGAACTCGCTCACGTCCATGTCGTAGAAATCACTCGGTATGACAGGGCCGCTGGGGTTGGTGGCGCTCAGTGTATAGGTCTGATAATCGCCTTTGAGGCTGTCGTATCGGAGCCCGCCCAGAAGCTTCCAATGGGGTGCAACCTGAACCAGGTCTTGAATGTAGGCACCAAATCCGGTGGAGACATACGTGTTGTTCACGCGAAGCACCCGGCTCGCCTCATCCACGAAGGCGCCGTCGTTCGGGGTGCCGACGGTGGTGGTGGGTTTGGTGATGTTCACACCGCCCTGTGCGGCATTGCGAGCAGCAAAGACGGTCTTCTCCTCGCGGCTAAAGTCAGCACCTGCGAGCAGTTGGTGCTCCATGTTGTGCAGCTTAAATTTGTTGGAGAAATCTGACTGCACGTGCAGGTTGTCCATTTCCTGGACCTTGATGTGGGTTCCACGGGTGAGAATGGTGGCGTCTGAGAGTGTCTCCAGGCTTGCTCCAACGCCGTGCGGCTGCGTGGTGTTTAGGCGTATGGCGCCCGATCGAAGATCGCGCTCGAAGTGGCCCTGGCGAATGCGTGTCTTGAGTTCACTGTTGACGCTGAATCGGTAGGTATGACCCACGGTGAAGATGTCTGCGCTGCTATCGTTGTAGTCACTGGCGAGTCCAAAATAGCTTGCTGGGTCCACGGGCAGCAGCTCTCGGTCTGTTGAGCCCAAGACTGGTGGAATGAAAGGCATGCCGTAGTTCACCCCGTTATTGTTTTGAAGCCGGTAGGCGCTCACCTCAAACTCGTTCTGCTCCCCGATGCCGAGGCCCAGGGTGGCGGCAATGCCGTGTTTATCCAGCGCGCTTCCGCTGCCGTTGTTGTCGGCCTGCGTATTCATCGCGGTGACGCGAAGTCCTGACCGTTCGCCCACACGCTTATTGAGATCGGCCACGACTCGCCGGTAGTTGTGTTCCCCGAGCGTGATGTCGAGCTGATTCGAGTCCCAGAGCTGGGGCTGTTTGTTGACCTGGTTCACGGCACCGCCCGTGGAGCCACGCCCAAACAACATGGAGGCGGATCCCCGCAGCACTTCAAGTCGGTCCAGGTTAAACGTGTCCCGGTCATAAATGGCGGGGTCACGCATGCCGTCCACAAAGAGATCACCTGTGGCCTGGAGTGAGAAGCCACGCAGCCGAACGTCCTCCTCGCCCCCCTCTGCAGCCAAGAAGGTGACACCAGCCGTGTTGCGCAAGGCCTCCTTCACGGTGTCGAGGTTTCGATCATCAATCAGCCGCTCGGTAAGAACAGTCACCGACTGCGGAATATCCCGCAGGGCCTGTCGGCCCTTTCCAATCGTGGTCTCGGTCGCTCGCACAGAGTTGCTCGAGGTTTCTTCAGCCGCCTCCACCTTTACAGTCGAGAGCTTCTGGTCTTTGTCGGTCTGAGCAGCACTCTGGGCCTGAAGGCCGAGGGTCATGATGGCTGCAGCGACGGGAAGTAGGGTGGGTTTGAACGCCATGCTTATTTCTCCTTGGGTAGTGGCGAGGAGCTGGCTGGCGTTGGGCTGGCTGGCGAGGTGACAAAGCCGATCTTGGTTAGACCGGTTCGAGCGGATGCTGACATCAATTGCGCAACTTTCTCGTAGGGCACTTGGCTGTCTGCGTGAATGTGGATCTCGGGCTGTAGACCGCCACGGTTTTGCTGTGCAGTCTGCTGAAGCGCTTGGTCTAGTAAGGCCCAGTCCAGGGGCTTACCCTGCCAGTAGAGGCTTCCATCCTGGCGTATGCTGACTGCGATCGTTTGTGGCTTGATCTCACTGGGCTGGCTCGCGGCCCGTGGGAGCTCCACCTTCACTGCGTGGGTCATGAGGGGGGCAGTGACCATAAAGATGATCACCAGGACCAGCATGACATCGATCAGCGGAACCATGTTGATCTCAGCGTTTGGCTGGCTGCGACGGTGGCTACTCTGAAGACGAAAGGCCATGGCTCAGGCGCCCTTGAGGCTAGCAGCGCGCGCCAGATACACGCGATGTGCAAACCGCTCGAGCTGGCTCATTTGTTTGCGCGCGGACCGGGAAAATGCGTTGTAAGCAAGTGCTGCAGGAATGGCAACAGCCAGGCCGAGGGCCGTCATGATGAGTGCCTCTCCAACTGGGCCGGCCACCTGCTCGAGCGAGCTCTGTCCGGTCTGCCCAATCTGGATGAGTGCGTGGTAGATGCCCCAGACCGTTCCAAAGAGGCCCACGAAGGGCGCGCTGGATGCAATCGAAGCCAGTAGTGTCTGACCAGACTCCAGTCGTTCGCTTTCATCGTCAAGGGCCTGCTGCAGGCAGCGCGTCAGCAGATCAGATTCGTCCTCAATCTGCCGCTGCCCTGTGGGCAAGAGGTCGTGGCTGTGCAGGGCAGCCTCCTCTATGCGTGATTCTGCATTGGTCCGATTCTCTGCCTTGAGTTGGTGTCGAAGCTTGTTGAAGATTACGGCCCAGCTGGCCACTGACATCGCTATCAGAATCACAAAAAGGGTCACGCCAATCGCGTCAGTAGCGGCGAGGAAATGGTTAAGGCCAAAGGCCGTTTCAGGTGGGGTCATGGGGCGTTAACTCCTGAGTGAAAATTGAAGTGGAATCTGGACCCAGGCCTCGAGTGGCTCATGCCCTCGCTTGGCCGGTA
>JBJOHF010000120.1:0-10381 GCA_046047855.1 Pseudomonadota bacterium
GTAAGCGTGAGACCAAGAATGGAGATGAAGCGCGAGAGCGTCTCGGATTGGTCCTCATAAAACTGACGCTCTGGCTTGGCCTCTAAGGGCAATCGGGGGTCATCCTTCACCCGTCGCGCAAACGCTGACGCCATAGACGGATCGCTCAACCGCACCACCAGTGAGGAGTAGGACACCCTCCTGAATGACTGCCGAATCATGTCCCCATCAGCCCAGAGCTCACTGTCAAACCCGCTGCGACCCGCCTCAAACACACCCACCACCCGCCACACACGCCCGCCAAACTTGACCGTTCCCCCGATGTTCATCCCCTGAAACTGTGCAGAGGCATTGCGTCCCACCATCACTTCGTCTGAGCCCGGTCGAAACACCCGCCCCTCGACCACGCGCACCTGACGACGCAGCTCAAGGCCTTTCTCTCCTACGCCGCGCACGACAAGGTTTGAGGGACGTCCAGAGTCTCGTTTCTTAAGATTGACCAAAACCACAGTCTCTCGCGACACCAAAGGTTCGCCTCTCACAGCGACCCCCGGGAGCTGGGCCACGATATTGGCCTGTGACCCATCGATTGAACTCTGCACCTCACTGACAGAACCTTGTCGAAAAACAAGCATGTTGTCGGACTCACCCGTTCCGACCAATGTCTTCTTGAGACCAGCATCGAGCATCAGCACTGCGGCAAAGACATACACCACTAATGACATGCCCATGGCTGTCAAGAGCGTGGTGACACGACGCACCCAGAGATTCCGAAAGCTGTAACTCAGTGGAATGGGCATTAGGCTATGGCCCTCAGACCTTCGACGATACGAATACGCCGCGCTTTGAGCGCCGGCGCGAGTCCTGCCACTACGCCAGTCAGGAGAGCGGCCCCGAGTTGAAGCACGGTCGTCTCTGGAGAAACGATGAAGCTCTTAAAGAGCGTGCCTGTTGCAGCATGAAAGGCAGAGGCCACAGGGAACGTCAGGAGAATGCCAATACCCCCCCCGAGCAGCGCCAAAAGCAAAGATTCGCCCATGACCAACCGGGCAACAAAGCCTGGAGAGAAACCGAGTGCCTTGAGGGTAGCGTATTCGCTCGTTCTCTCGCGCGCCGTCATTGACATGGTGTTTGCCATGACGGCCATGATGATCAGGATCACCACAAACGATACGGCGCGAATCGCGACAATGATGGTCTCGATCATCGCGACAAATCCCAATTGGAATGCCTTTTCCGTCTCTGTCAGCGTCTCTTTCGCAGAGTTCGCAAACAGACCATCGATGGCGAGAGCCACCTCCGCCGCGCGGCCTGGTGCGTCGATTGCGGTAATGAAAACCCCAACACTCTCTGGGTCCCTGGAGATGCCGCGGCGCTTGACCTCTTCATTCAGATAGGCCCAATGAAAATACATCTTTCCAGTGTCGGTTGACTCCTCTGCGCCCTCATAGATTCCCGCGATCAGAAACTCCCAAGTACCCGGGAAAATCTGGCCACGCAGCGTGACCATATCGCCCTCTTTGAAGCCATACTGTTCAGCAAGCCTGCGCCCAACGACTGCGCTGCGACGATCGCGAAAAAACCGAGACCGAACCGAGTCTGAGAGTTGGTACTCGGGATAAAGCCGAAAATAGCTTTCAGGCTCAACAGCGAACTGAGGGAAAAAGTTTCGTGTGTCTTTGTAGACGCCACCGAACCACCGCGAGTAGGTCATGTCGGCCACGCCATCGGTTCCTCGGATGCGCTCTCCGTAGGAGAGCGGAAGCGGGAAGATGAGAGAGATCGCGCTGCGGGTAATCAGCCTCGCTTGACTGGCCTGATCTGCACCGGCGTACCAGGCCTTCACCACAGTCAGCAAAAGCCCGAAAGCCAAGACCGCGACGACCAAGCCGAGCAGGGTCAGCAATGACCGACCCTTGTTGCGCCATATGTTGAGAAAAAGCAGCTTGAAAATCAGCATGCGGTTTCGAGCTGACCCTTCTCAAGATGAATCGTGGCGCGCGCCGCGTCGGCGGCCTTGGGATCGTGGGTGACCATGAGAATCGTCTTTCCCATCTCGCGATTCAGGCGTTGAAGCATGGCCAGAATATCTTCAGCGGAGGCACGATCGAGGTCGCCAGTGGGCTCGTCTGCAACGATGAGATCAGGGTCGGTAATGAGGGCCCGCGCAATTGCGACCCGCTGCTGCTGCCCCCCCGATAGCTCATTGGGCGTATGGGTCATGCGGTCTGCAAGTCCAACAGCGGTAAGCGCCTGCACGACCCGCTGGTGACGCTCAGCACGAGAGAGAGAGGTGAGCTGGAGAGGCAGCTCTACATTCTCGTAGGCCGTGAGGACAGGAATAAGGTTGTAAAACTGAAAGATAAAACCGACGTGGGCCGCTCGCCATCGGGCCAGTGCCGAGTCCGATAGCTGACTGATATCCGTGCCATTGATTGAGATGCGACCGGAGGTGGGACGGTCAATCCCGGCAATCAGGTTGAGGAGGGTGCTCTTGCCTGAGCCCGACGGGCCCATCAGAGCAAGAAAATCTCCTGCCTCGACATCGAGATCGAGGTTTTGAAGTACAACAACGTCTTGATCGCCGCGTCGGTAATGCTTGCAGAGAGAACGGATTTCAATCACGACCGCTCCAGTTGCACAGACTGGCCTGGCTTGAGCTGCTCTGAGGGGCGAAGCACAACCGATTGCCCCTCATCGAGCTCCGCTGCCAAAACCAGGTCGTCGCCAAGCGCCTGAGGGTTGCCGAGCGTGACCTGCTTCACCTTGTCCCCGTCGAGCAGAAAAACAACCGACTTTCCCTCTCGCTGGACCACTGCCGCCTTGGAAATTGCTTTCACAGGCTGCCGCTCATCCTGCGAGAGCGGGCGCGGGAGGAAGGCAACCTTAGCCGACATATCAGGCAGGATCCGGGGGTCGATGGTGTCAAACTGGAGCTTGACCATACGCGTCGCTTTGGCCCGATCGATCGTCGGCACCATACGTGCAACCCGACCCGGGAAGCGCTGGTTGGGAAGCGCATCGAGCCCGATATCGACCGGCTGCCCTACCTGCAGTTTTGACATGCTCGACTCGGAAACGTCAGCCTCGACCTCAAGGGTGCGCATGTCAGCAATGGTAACGACCGCGCCCTTGCTGTCCGCAGCCGAACTGAATGGCGTGATGTTGTCACCCACATTCGCATTCTTGGTCAGCACAACGCCCTCGAAGGGTGCGCGAATTTCCGTTTGCGAGAGTGCTGCACGGGCGACATCACGAGACGCCTGTGCAGCCCGGACCTGGGCGCGAGCCTTGTTCGCGCGTGCCAGGGCCGCATCATATGAAGCCTGAGAAATATACGACTGAGCAAGCAGACTCTGGGCCCGCGTCTCTGCCCTTGCCGCATCATCGAGCTCAGCCTGCGCGAGGCCGAGTTGTGCCTCCGTTTGCGCCAGCTGAGCCGTGAGTTCGAGGGCCTCGAGTCGAGCAATGACCTCGCCTTGCTTGACACGCGTGCCCTCCGTGACGCCCAGCCATTCGAGTCGGCCTTGGGCCTTCGTCGAGACAGCTGCCTTGCGTTGCGCAACGACATACCCGCTGGCATTCAAGACCGACAATGCCTGACTCGGAAATACAGTGACCACACTGGTCACCTGCACAGAGGGTCCCTGACCCATTCTCCAGAGAAATAATGCGGCTGCCAAAACAACAACCACCAGCGTGATTCGGAGCCACCGGATCTTTACATCTGTCATGAGGAGTGCGTCTTTCTTATGGTTTGAAACATCTGAATCCAATATACGCCACTCGCGTGTCACGAGGCTTGGTTGCCAGGTCGTCCTCTCGTTGGCGCTCGGGGCCGTACCACCAAGAGCCACCGCGGGTAATACGCTGGTCTCCCCTGCCACCATCGACCCATTCCCAGACATTGCCGCCCATGTCGTAGAGCCCATTCACCCCAGGCTGGGTTGTGCGCACGGCAACGTGTCCCGTGCCGCGATCGAGCACCCCAGGAGGCGCGAGCCCCTTGCGGTCGAGACACCCGTTCAGACAGTGACTCCCCTGGGCCGTCGACCCATTCGGGTAGGGGTATCGAGTGCCCCGAACCCAGGGCGCAGGAGGGCTCTTGCGCTGCTCTAGATAGGCGGCTGAAGTCCACTCCGCATCCGTGGGCAGACGCTTACCGAAAAAAAGACACGCTGCCTTTGCCTCATCGAAGGTGATGTGGACCGCCGGCTCATCGTCGCGCGCGGGCACGCCAAAGGGAGCCTTCCAAGTCCAGCCTGGGCGCTGCTCCCAGCCGAAAGCGTAGATCATTCCGCCGCCGTCTCTTTCTGCTTGGGTGACCGTGCCGGTTGCCTGGACGAACTGCCTGAATTGGCCCACGGTGACCTCATGCGCATCCATTTGCGCATAGGCGGGGGTGGTCACAAGGCATAAGGCCAAAACCCTTGCGCAGAGCGGGTTTCGCGTGTCACACTTTTCTTGCTTATGAGTTGTCATCACATGTTCGCTTCTGAAGTGGAGACGTCTGTATGACCAGCAAATGGATTTCAGTTCCCAGCGCCGATGGTCGTTCTTTTGATGCACGGCTCAGCCTGCCCCCGAAGGGCCAGGGGCCCGGTTTGCTGCTTATTCAGGAAATTTTTGGCGTAAATGCGCATATTCAGGCGGTTGCGGATCAGTATGCTGCCGACGGGTTCGTGGTGCTTGCTCCCGATATCTTCTGGCGACAGGCGCCCCGACTCCAGCTCGGCTACGACACCAAGGGGTTCGAGCAGGGGCTCTCCCTATTGGGCGGCCTAGACCTGAACCTCACGGGTTCAGACCTTCAGCGGGCCACCGAGGCTTTGCGCAGCCACGAGGCTTGCATGGGCCCCATTTCCTCGCTGGGTTTCTGTATGGGCGGACTCTTGTCATTTCTGGCCGCTGCCCGAGCTGGCGTTGACAGCGCGGTCTGCTACTACGGTGGCGGTATTCACCAGCATCTGGATTGGGCCCAGGACATCTCCTGCCCGCTGCTGCTGCACTTTGCTGAAAATGACGCCTATATTCCATCGGATGCCGTGTCAGCCACTCGCCAAGCGCTCTCGGGACGCAACAATGTCCGAATCGTGGTGCACCCTGGGGTTGATCACGGTTTTAACTGTTCTGAGAGGCCTGCGTGGCATCACGCCACTGCATTGCGGGCGCGGGGTCAGACATTGGTTCACCTGTCCGAAGGGCTCTAGCCCTCTGCGCCCTTCACCCGCCAGAAGCGTTCTGGACGAATGGGCAGCACAAGCAGCAAATGCTCTAGCAGACTCAGGCTAAAGAGTGAGGCCACAAATGCGTCTCTGGCCTGAGCCCACTCGGGTTGTAGGCTCAGTGCCCGCTGCCACGCGAACAAGGTCAGAACGAAAACCAGCGTTGCGGTGATCGCGAAGAGCGCGGTCAGTCCTCGTCGCCTGAAGTAACTGCTCAGGTGACTTGTGGGGCCTGGCAGAAACCCCTCGTAGAAATTGCGAACGCCCCAAAAGAGGTTGAGCTTCGTGCTGAGCCGCATGGCGTACATCACCAGAAAGACCTGAGCTGCGGTGTTGTTCTCTGCATTCCAGCCCGGCAGGCAAATGGCCACGCCAGCAACCAGCAGTGCAATCTCATGATGAAGGATGGCCTGTATCGCCATGCGTAGACGCGGCCATCCGCCCGCCTGCGGGGGGCATGGGTGTCTGTTTGGGCCCGAGACCCAACCCAACAAGAATGCCAGTTCAATCCAGCACCAGACCAGGAGGACACTCGCAAATCCAAGATAACTGCCTAATTGGCTTGCCATCGCTGCACTCTCAGCAGCAATGATGACACCCACGACGCAGCCGAAGGTGGCAACCACCATCGACTGACGCTGTCCGGAAGGCCGCCTATGCGAAGCCCACAAAACAGCCCCAGTCAGCGACCACCAGAGTGCAATGGCCAATGCGAATGGAGCAAGCAGAATGAGGGCATGCTCCATTGCGGTCGACTACCAACTCGGCGCGAGGCGCACATCGGCGGGCAGAGCCGCCTTGCGAACAGGCAGAAAATAGAGGCGCGTGAGGGTCAGGGCAGCCTGGACCGCACAAGTAGCCTGAGTCAACTTGGCCAAGACTCCACCGCGAGCCCGCGCGGCATCAAGACGACTTTGAATCGCACAGAGCCGATCAAGGCCAGCCTGAAATGCCGGACTGTCAAACCGAAGGGTGACCGGAAAGACCTGTTGGCAAATCTGGCTCGTAATCTCAAACACTCGGTAGTCATAGGCCTTGGTGTCGAGACCCAGGGCGCGATGCATGACTGGGCGACTCTGGTCGCGCACATACATGGTGGCGAAGACGGCCAATTGAAAGAATCGAATCCAGTACACATTCAAGCCCGTGAGCAGCTTGGGGTTGGCACGCATGAGCAAGGCAAACGCCTCGCCGTGGCGAAACTCGTCGTTGCACCACTTTTCAAACCAGAGAAAGATCGGGTGAAAGCGCAGTTCGGGATGCTTTTCAATCTGCCGGTAGATGGCGATGTAACGGGCGTAGCCGATCTTCTCGGAGAGATAGGTTGCATAAAAAATGAACTTCGGTCGGAAATAGGTGTACTTCTTGGCCTTGGTGAGAAACCCCAGATCCACACCGATTCCAAAATCCTTGAGCCACTGGTTAATGAATCCCGCATGTCGGGACTCATCACGGGCCATGTACCCGAACACATCCTTCATGTCGGGGTTCTGCACCTTCTTCTTGAGCTCGGCATAGAGCACACAGCCTGAGAATTCTGAGGTAATCGAGCTTACGAGAAAGTCACTGAATTCTTTGTAGAGCTCCGGGGGGAGATTCGAATAGTCTTGACCCACCATGTCAGCAGGCCGCTGGAAGTGGTCGTCATTATTGTCGGCAGCAAACTCTGCCATGAGCGCATCCCACTCCTTGCGCAAGGGCTCTACCGAGATGGCATTGATCTCGGCGGCATTCGTCGTGTAGAACCGCGGGGTCAAGAGCGTGTCTTGGAGCGCCTTTTGGGTTGCTTCATTGGTTGCACGCTGGGCACGCGCCTTGGGGTCTGGTCTCGCCTCTAAGGCTGCTGTGGCGACGTCGTCATATCCACTCATGGTGCATCTCCCTTATAAATGTTGCGCACTGGCGTCTGCAAATAAATCGAAAATACGGCGGCATTCGTCGCTCCCAGTGCCGTGAGGTCAACGCCGCGCTGCGTCAGCGGGTCATGGATCTGCAGGCTATCGTCTGCACCGCGCTGAAGGATGAAAGGTTCGGAAGGGTCACCGCCGGCGCGAAGTCTGGCCTGGGCAAGCGATCGAAGCACAGATCGGGCGAAGCCAGCCTCCCCCACAATGGGCGCGAGCTTCTCACCCGTGCGCGCATCGGTCACAAGAATGTCGCTATCGGGGCCATCGGCGAACTGCACGGCACGCTCTGCAAGCGTGGGGACCATCGACCATTGCGAAGACTCCGCCTGAGTCAGACGCTTCTGGTGGGCGGACCAGCCCGCAAAGACCAGTGTGCTCAGCAGCACAAGCCCGATGGTCGCAAGCGGCCAGCCCTCAACGCGCGGTCTGGAGATCAGTCTCATGGGAAACGGATGAGGCGAGTGGAATGGCGCCCAAGATGCGCTCAGACACACGTTGAACATCGAGCAGGCCACGCATCATGGGCTCAGGATGAGAGAACCGCCAGGGACGCGCATGTGGCCAGAGATGCAGATAGGCAATCTTGTCCTCTTGGACAAGTCGAAAGGCAATATCGCCTGAGCCATTGCCGCGTACCCGCAGGTCTGCAGCCGCAATCCGCGTCCAGGGCACATTGAACGTCACATTCAGCACGATGCCGATGCGCATCACGAGGCGCTTCGTGGTGATCGTATACACGGTCGTTTTTGCGGTGAGCCAAGCGATGAGCCAGAACAGGCCCAGAGCCAACCCGAAGACCATAGCCATTCCTGCGGCCGCTGCAGCCGTCGCGCCCGTCGCCTCCCCCTCTGAGGGGCTCAAGATCAGCCTCAGGGCCAGCATAGAGACAAAATACGCCGCCAACGCTCGGCCGTGAAACACGGTCTTGAAGACCTCTACTGCTGCAGGAGAGCCCTGCCAGAGAATGCGCTCATCTGAGGGCAGCGCCTCAGGAAGCCCATACTGAGGCTCAAGCTCATGTTCATGGCCGTGGTGATGCGCTCTCATGCCAGCGGATCCCGCCGGCGTGGGTCAGCAAACAGGGTGCCGGCGCCATAGTAAGCAGTGATCTTTTCCTCTTCGAGGAGGGTCACAGCCTGGGGAGAGGCGGTCGTAGGAACACCCTCAAACTGCGCAGCCATAATGGCCTCCACCTCAATCCACGATGGCTCAAATCGTCGGTGATGAATGGTAAGAAAGTTCATGGGGAGAAGGACGGTACGCCCACCTGTGGTGCGCATCTCAAGGTAGCGAATCATGTGCTCGGACCGATCGACCCAGGCATCCGTCACGGTGCCAGCCGTATGCTTATCCGCGCCTAAAACCTCCAGTCCAATGGGGTTCGTGTCCTGGTGAGCCAACGAAAAGCCTGTCGCAATTCGAAGGGGCACGATTTTGTCTTTTCCGTCTACCGTCTTATCTGTGACGTCCATACGCATGGTGTAAGCGCCCGGCCCAAGGTCAGCAAACATAGGATCACCAATGGGCTCGAGCGGAGTGCCAGGCATCCCACTCAGGGACTCGCCCTTCACCACGGGCGCCTCCATGTCTCTCCCATGAGGGGCGAGAAACTCTCCATGAAACGCTGTCTTATAGACCTTCGGCTCAGGAATATGCAGGAGCCCTGATTCATAGCGAATCGAGCCGTCTGGCCGAGTGGTCTCGAGCGGAAAGCCCTCACGCTTGCTCTCGAGGGTGAGATAAATCACGAGTCCGGCAAAGAAGATCCAGAATGCGTAAAGGACCAGCTGCGCGACATCAATGTAATCCGTAATTGCTCCAGTTCCCATGGTGTTCTCCTTGTGTGGAAGTCAAAGACCTAGCGTGGGAAGTCCGCCAAGCCAAAGGGATGCCGGGTCGGCTTCTGCACCCATACTCGCTTCACGAGCGGGCCCAGCGCTGCCAGGCTGATAAACAACAAAACCAACTCAATCTGGTACACCACCGCGTACCCAGTGGCGGGATCCTGTAAAACGGGGCCCAGTCCACCAGACATGGCGATGCCCCCAACGAGATCTCGCACGGCACCTCCCGCAGCAATGGCGAGGCCCATGCTGGTTGCTTGAATCGCACCCCACGCGCCAAGGGCCATTCCGGTGAAGCCACCATCCTCAAGATTCATTGCACTCATCAGGGTGCCAATGGAGACCATTCCGGCACCGAATCCAATCAACACAGTGCCGATCCGAAAAATGGTGGGTGCGCTCAGCGGCTCAGACAGCATGACCAAAGAGAATGCAAGCAGGCCTGACATGAGGCCCAAAGTTGTGATGAGGTGCGGGTTTAAGCCCTTGTGGCTGAGTGCAGCGGATAAACCAAAGGCGCCCAAGGCGCCCAGCGCCATGAGGACCGTGAGAAAGCTAGTGGCCGAAACGGAGAGACCAAGGACCTCTGCCCCATAGGGCTCGAGGATGATGTCTTGCATGGAGAATGCAGCGGTCGCAGCAAACACGGCCACCATAAAACGCCGGTGACCTGGGGCGCGCATGAACCCACTCCACGCGGCCTTAAAGGTGGGACGCGCGTCTTGTGGCCGAGTGGCCTCTGGGCGGCGCGGCTCCTGCTTCCACATCGCGAGGAGATTCAGCACCATCACAACAAAGGCGGCTCCCTGCACGACCTGAATCAGTTTGAATTTGGAGAATGGGTCTAGCAGGAGCGACAAGCAGGCACCGCTGACAAGCATGCCCGCGAGCAACATGGCATACATCCAGGCCACCATCCGTCCGCGACTCTCAGGGGCTGCAAGGTCTGTTGCAAGCGCAAGCCCTGCGGTCTGGACCGTCTGTGCGCCAAGCCCAATCATCAAGAACGCCAGTGCCGCGCTCAGAGGCCCGATCCACAGGGGCCAGTGCGTATCTCCGGAGAGCAAGATCAATGAGAACGGGAGAATCGCGAGCCCCCCGAAGCTCAGAAGCGTTCCCACCCAGAGATAGGGCAGACGCTTGAGTCCCAGAAAGGAACGATGGGTATCCGAGCGAAAACCAATGAGTGCTCGAAAGGGAGCCACGAGCACGGGCAGAGCCACCATGCTTGCAACCAGCCAGGCTGCAACCCCAAGTTCCACAATGAGCACGCGATTCAGCGTCCCCACGAGCAGGGCGGTAATGAGCCCAACGCTGACTTGAAAGAGAGAGAGCCTGAGCAAACGTCCAATCGGCAAGTCTGGCGTTGCCAAATCTGCAAATGGCAGCAGCCGAGGGTCTACTTGAGACCAGCGACGGGGGTTGA
>JBJOHF010000121.1:0-2798 GCA_046047855.1 Pseudomonadota bacterium
CGGGTGAGCATGCCCGACTTCGACATCGACTTCTGTCAGGAGCGCAGGCAGCGCGTGATCGAGTATGTGCGGGAGCGCTATGGACGTGACGCGGTAAGCCAGATTGTGACCTTTGGCACCATGGCCTCGCGTGCCGTGATTCGTGATGCAGGCCGCGTGCTGGAGCTGCCCTATAACTTCTGCGACCAGCTCTCCAAGCTCATTCCCGTGGTGCAGAACAAGCCGCTCTCCCTGAAAGAGGCCCGCGAGAAAGAGCCCATTTTGGCCGAGCGCGAACAGAAGGAAGACGAGGTTCGCGAGCTGCTGGCTGTGGCGTAACCCCTAGAGGACCTGACCCGCAACATTGGCATGCACGCTGGAGGGGTGCTTATCGCCCCAGGGCGACTGACCGACTTTTGTCCGCTCTATCAGGCGCCTGGCGCTGAAGGCGCCGATGGCGTGGTGAGCATGTATGACAAGGACGATGTGGAGGCGGCTGGCCTGGTGAAGTTCGACTTCCTGGGCCTGCGCAACCTCACCATCATTCAGCTTGCGGTGGAGACCATTAATCGCCTCTACCCCGAGCGGCCCCAGGGCCCCCTGAAGCTCGATGATCTCAACGGCTTTGATGACCCGGCCGCGTACACCGTGTTGAAGGAGGCCAACACCACGGCCATCTTTCAGGTGGAGAGCCAGGGCATGAAGCGCTACCTCGTGAAGCTCCAGCCCGATCGGTTCGAGGACATCATCGCCATGCTCGCCCTCTATCGCCCGGGCCCGCTGAATTCGGGCATGGTCGATGACTTCATTTTGCGTAAGCGCGGTCAGCAGAAGGTGGACTACTTCCACGAGGACTTAAAAGAGTGCCTCTCGCCAACCTACGGCGTCATCGTCTATCAAGAACAGGTCATGCAGATTGCCCAGATCATGGCGGGCTACACCCTCGGTGGTGCGGACCTGCTGCGCAGGGCCATGGGCAAAAAGAAGCCCGAGGAAATGGCTCAGCAGCGCAGTATTTTCTTGGAGGGCGCACAGAAGAAGGGCCACAGCGAGGCGCTGGCAACGCAGCTCTTTGACCTCATGGAGAAGTTTGCGGAGTACGGCTTTAACAAGAGCCACACCGCCGCCTATGCGGTCATCACCTATCAGACCGCCTGGCTCAAGGCGCACTACCCAGCAGAGTTTCTCGCAGCCACGCTCTCCTCCGACATGGACGACACCGACAAGGTGGCCTTCCTGGTGCAAGACGCCAAGGCCAATGGCCTCGGGGTGCTGCCGCCCGATATCAACCTGAGTCAATACCGGTTTGAGCCGGTGCGCGGTGTCGATGAGCAGGGGCTGCCCCAACAGGAGCCCTCCGAGCGTTCGCGGGCCATTCGCTATGGTCTGGGTGCGGTGCGCGGTGTGGGCGAGTCTGCCGTGCAGAACATTCTGGCTGCGCGCGAGCAGGGGCCCTTTAAAGACCTGTTCGATTTTTGTGCGCGGGTCGATCGCCGCGTGGTGAACAAGCGCGCCATGGAGGCCCTCGTCAAAGCCGGTGCCTTCGATGGCCTGCACCCCAAGGGTCCAAAGGCTGGGCGGGCCGTGCGTGCCACGCTGGTCTCGCAGATTGCCTTGGCCTGTCAGGCCGCCGACGACGCCGAGGCCAACGCCCATCAGGGCGGCCTCTTTGGAGACGCAGATCCAGCAAGCCTGCCCACAGCCAGTCTGAGCCAGTCCAACGCTGTGCCTTACAGCCCTCGCGAGACGCTGCTCGAGGAGAAGGTGGCCTTGGGCTATTGCTTCTCGGGCAGCCTCTTTGACTCGGCCGCCAAGGAGCTGCGCCGATATGCCGGAACCCCCCTTGCGCGTGTGGTGCCCAGTCGCGAGCCGCTCTGGATTGCCGGCGTGGTGGTCGATAGCCGAGCCCAAATGACCAAGCGCGGCATGATGCGTGTCATTGCGCTGGACGATGGGTCTGCGCGCATGGAGGTCACCGTCTTCAACGAGCTCTTTGAGTCGCGCAAGTCGGTCTTGCGCGTAGATGAGCCCCTGCTGGTGAGCGCGCGCATTGATAACGATGAATACTCCGGTGGCCTGCGAGGCAGCGCGGTGGAGATCCTCACCATGACCGAGGTGCGCCTTCGGCATGCCAAGGCCCTGGCCATTCGGCTGCAGGCCAAAGCAACCGAGCGCCAGTCGCCCGAGCGTCAGGCCCGTGAGCTCATTGAGCGGCTGCGCACCGCAGTTGCTGCGGCCAGGCCACCCATAGCCAGCCAGGCCTGTCCCGTCGTGGTTGAGCTGCATACGGGCCAAGAGGTGTGTTCCATGCGGCTGGGCCCAGGCTTTGCCATTGCCCCATCGGATGAGAACCTCTCGGCCTTGGCCCAGGCCTTCGGCGCTGACGATGTGCAGCTGGTCTATGTCTAGCATCAGCGACGCGCAGCGCGCCCGCGAGACGCGCAATGCCCGCAGGGCTGCACTCCCTGTGGGTCACTGGCGTGACTGGGCCAACCTCATGCTGATTGACCACGGCTTTCTGCGTGCCCTCTACCGCAATCGATTCCGCGTGGCTGGCGGCCTGCATCGAGCCAATCAGCCCAGCCCTGCCATTCTGCGCAGTTACAAGGCTGCGTTCGATATCAAGAGTGTGGTGAACCTGCGCGGCGCCCATGACCCTCTGGGCTGGTATAGGCTCGAGAGGCGCACCTGCCAAGAGCTGGGACTCAACCTGCTGACCACCACCGTGAACTCGAGAGAGCTCTTGGAGCCCAAGCAGATTCTGGAATTGGCAGGCTTCATTCGCAGCATTCCCTTGCCTGCCGTGGTGCACTGTAAGT
>JBJOHF010000122.1:0-5226 GCA_046047855.1 Pseudomonadota bacterium
GGCGTGGACCCAGAGGTCTCAATATCGACGAAGGCAAGCATAATCGGAGTGTTATTCAGCACAGGAGCAAGTATGTACGACCTCATCGTAATTGGCGGTGGCTCAGGCGGGGTGCGCGCTGCACGCATCGCCGCCCAGTATGGCGCCAAGGTCGCGCTCATTGAGGAATACCGCATGGGTGGCACCTGTGTCATTCGCGGTTGTGTCCCCAAAAAGCTCATGGTCTATGCCAGTCGTTTCCCCACAGAGTTCCAAGAGGCCGAGGGCTTTGGGTGGACCGTCGGTCCGCAATCGTTTAGTTGGTCTACCCTCAAAGAGAACCGCGACCGCGAGGTGGCCCGTCTTGAGGGCATTTATCGGAGCAACCTCGAGAAGGCTGGTGTCACCATCCTTCAGGGCAGCGCAAGGCTCTTGAGTGCCACTGAGGTTGCTTACGGGCCGGAGCAATCCATATCGGGGAAAACCATTCTCATCGCGACCGGTGCCCACCCGGTCACCGACACGCAGATTCCTGGGCACGCGCTCTGCATCGATTCCAATGATTTCTTTTTACTGAATGAACAGCCCAAGCGCGTTCTGGTCCAGGGTGCGGGCTACATTGCGCTAGAGCTTGCCTGCGTCTTGCAGAACCTGGGTTCCAGCGTGCGCGTGGCCTACAGAGGTCCGCGCGTGCTCCGCGGGTTCGATGAAGAGCTGCAAACCCATCTCGAGGAAGAGCTAGGGCAATCCGGTCTCTGCCTTCACCCAGAACGACGAATTGCTCAGATCGAACGCGTATCGCAAGGATTGCGCGTCTCGTTTGATCATGGTGAACCGATCGAGGTGGACGTTGTGCTCAAGGCGATTGGTCGAAAGCCAAAAACCGAGGGGCTCGGCCTTCAAGCGTTGGGGCTTCACCTCGACCATCATGGCGCCATTCCCGTTGACGAAGACTCTCGCACCGCCATTGCAAACATCTTCGCAGTGGGAGATGTCACCAACCGCGTCAACCTCACCCCCATGGCCATTCGTGAGGGCCACGCGTTCGCAGACACGCAATTCGGGGGCAAGCGTGTCGTCGTTGATCATCGTCTGATTCCTACCGCGGTCTTTACGACGCCTGAGTTAGGGACAGTTGGACTCACGGAAGCGGATGCGCTGCGCGAATATCCCCAGCTTGATGTCTACACCACCCGATTTCGGCCCATGAAGGCGACCCTCTCTGGTCACCACAGCAAAATGTTTATGAAACTGCTGGTCGACAGGGCAACCGATCGCGTGCTCGGCTTTCATGCGTTGGGGCCAGACACCGGCGAGATGGCGCAGCTCATGGGCGTTGCCCTTCAGCTCAAGGCCACAAAGGCATCTCTCAACGCAACGCTGGCCGTTCACCCCACGGCCGCCGAGGAGCTGGTGACCATGCGCTCGCCGACGCGCAGACACAACTGGGAAGGCTAGGAGCCCGAGAGCCCCAAAATGCGCTGCGCCCGCAGCAAGACGGGTTTATCCACCATTTTTCCGTCCACCAGGAGTGCGCCCACGCCTGCACCAGACGGACCGGCATCCCGCTCCGCATCACGCCATGCCGAGACCACGCGTTCTGCCCAGGCCCTCGTTTGCGCATCGGGCGAGAAGGCCTGCAGGACAGGAGCCAGTTGTGCAGGATGAATGCAGAGCTTTGCGCCAAAACCAAGCGACTTTGCATGCCCAACATCCTGTTCCACGGCATGCACCTCGAGCGATTGGGTGACCCCAGCAATGGGTGGCGGCAATTCAGCGAGACGGCTCGCAACCGAAAGCTCCAGACCAGCAAGGTCCAGCGCGAGCCCTGGACCATCAATTCCGAGATCGAGCCCATAGTCCAGTGCACCAAACGCCAGGCGGGTCACACCCACAGACTGCGCGACTTCCCTCGCCTGACAAACACCCCGAACCGTCTCAATCAACGCAATGACCTCGCGCGCGGAACCAGCATCACGCAGCGCGTCGAAGTCCGCAGTCGACTCAGCCTTGGGCAGCATGACGCCAAGCCACGGGAGGGACTCTAGCCAACGCAAATCCTCTGCGAACCATGGGCTTCGGACATCGTTGATACGCACCATCACGCGCGCCTGCGCGCTTGGCGGTATAGATTGCAGGAACGTACCAACCGATGCACGCGCGGCCGCCTTATCGATAGGAGCCACTGCATCCTCAAGATCTAGAATCACCCTATGGGCAGGGGTGTCCCAAGCCTTTTGAAATCGATCGGGCCTGCTTCCTGGGACGAAGAGATAGGTGGTGGGCATCTCAGGATGGCATCTCAGGGGTGCGTCGCACGCAGGGTCGCGGTAGCCCGCATCGTGACGTACCCCTCATGGTCCTGAGCCCAGAGTGCGATCGAATGACCGTCGGCGCTTGGCACACCGCACACGGCGAAGGGATGCAGATCAAACAATGGCCGCACCGCCTTAAACGAAAAGGCCTCCACCACTGCCAACGGCTGCTCTCGGCGGACGAGTTCAAGCAACAGCGTCGCCACCAGGGGCCCATGGACCACGAGGCCCGGATAGCCCTCCTCCTCCGTCACATAAGTTCTGTCGTAGTGAATGCGATGGCCATTGAAGGTGAGCGCGCTGTAACGAAACAACAGAACGGGGTCAGGCTGAATCTCTCGCATCCAGAGGGCATTCAACTCCGCTCGCTCTGGCGCGGGCCTATGCTCCGATGCCGACTCCGCATCCCGATAGACAATATCGTGGAACTCCAAGAGCGCAGGTTCGGCATCGGTGTCAACAAAAATCGCGTGCTCTACCTTCACAAACACAAGTGGCCCTGTTCGACCCTGCTTCTGCGTGACATCGCGAATCGTCGACACACGCCGCACCGCTTCGCCCACCTTGAGCGCCCGCTGAAATTGCAATTGCCCACCCGCCCACATGCGGCGCGGGAGATTGACTGGCGGGAGAAAGCCTCCGCGCCGCGCATGGCCGTCTAAACCAATCTCAGACTGGGAATGCAGAGGCAGAAAATAGAGCCAATGCCAGAGCGGCGGAAGTGACTCATGAGGGCCGGGCGCGGTCAGCTTACTGTCGAGCGTGGCGCTGAGCGCGCGTACAGGCGTTGGATACAGCGTATCGACCGCAGTCTCACTGCGACCGATCCAGTCTTGCAGTGCATGCGAAGCGTGAACAGCGGTGTTGGTCGCCATGGCCGCAGCGGCTATTTAGAGTCCTGCTCGTCAGAACGCTTGGGCTCAAACGGGAAGGCACTGGTCACCTCCCCCCCCTTCGCAGGAATGCGCAACGAGAGCAGCATGGTGACTGCGAGCGTCACGACCGTAAAACCCAATGACCAGGCAATGGGAATCTTGTAGAGGTCGATCAGCAGCATCTTGACGCCAATGAAGACCAAGACAATGGCCAACCCGTAGGAGAGCAGATGGAACTTCTCGTGCATGCTGGCCAGCAGGAAGTACATTGCGCGCAGACCCAGAATGGCGAAAACATTTGAAGTGAGCACAATAAATGGATCGGTCGTGATCGCGAAAATGGCCGGTATGGAGTCCACGGCGAAAATCACATCCACAATGCCAATGAGCAGAATGACCACAAAAAGCGGTGTGGCCATCTTCACGCCGTCCACGCGGGTGAAGAACTTTTCTCCATCAAAGTGGGGGGCAATCTTCATGTGGCGATTGATCCACTTAAGTGCCGGATTGTTCTCCAGATCGGGTTCCTGACCAGACGCCCACCACATCTTCACACCCGTAAAAACGAGGAAGGCACCGAACAAGTACATGATCCAGTGGAACTGGGAGATGAGCCATGCACCGATCAGAATCACGATGGCGCGCAGCACCAGAGCCAGCAGAATGCCGATCATCAATACGCGCTTCTGGAACTCGGAAGGCACCCCAAAGAAGGTGAAGAGCATAAGGAAGACAAAGATGTTGTCCACCGCGAGTGCCTTCTCGACCAAGTACCCCGTCACAAACTCGAGGGCCTTTGCATCGGCAAGCTTCCTCGCATCAAGGTCATCTCCCGTTCCACCGAGGTACCACCAGAGCCAGCCCACAAACACGAACGACACTGCAACCCAGATCAGTGACCAGATAGTGGCCTCTCGTATGGAGACGGCGTGAGCCCCCTGCTTATTGAGCGCGAGGAAATCGATGATCAGCGCCACGACCACAAAGGCCGCAAAGAATGACCACAACAGGGGAGTGCCGATGGTGAGCATGCAGAAGACCTTCTAAATGGGCTGCCGCATTGAATCAGACTGCTGACATGAGCGTCAAGTAAACCCGCCTTGCATCCAGGCTCTGCGTATCAGCACAAACCCGATAGCGAATATCAGAACCGAGGCAACACGCTGAACCATCTCACGTGACAGCCGCGTGTGCAGCCGATGTCCAATATTCAAACCGAGCAAAGCAAATGGCAGAAGCATCAGAAAAGTCACCACGCGATCCATCAACATAAGACCGGTGACCGTGAAAACAACAGCCCGAATACCCGTAGAGGCCAAGACCATGTTCGATAGGGTTGCACGATAGGCCGCCTTATCGAAGATTCGATGAGAGAGATAAATCACATATGGTGGGCCACCCACACCAAACAGGGTTCCCGTAATGCCACCGGTCAGGCCAGAGACCGGAGCCCACCTTTCACTCAGAGCCTTGGTACTTCCGCGCTTGATAAGCGCATAGGCCGCATAAGACGAGAGGAAAATGCCGAAGGCCGCCAGGGTTGCCGTTCCCGGAAGGTTTACCAAAAGGGTTACACCAGCGACAGCGCCCAGCACGGAGAACGGGATCATCCATTTGAGCTCTCCCCAAGCGGCATCATGCGAGAACCGGGATCCAAGAGCGAACGAAGCAGACACATCCAGCAGCACACAGACCGGCAGAACGAACTCCAAGGGCAGAAGCAAGGAGAGCAGCGGCACCGTGAACATCGCCGCCCCGAAGGCAGTGATGCCAAAGATGACGTAGGCGAAAGTCACCACCAATCCAGCAATAGCCCAGGTTTCGAATCCGATGGGGAAGACAAACTCAGTTACCAAGGAATCGATTCGCCTTTGTAGTCAATGAAGCGCGCGCGCGGGCCGGCCTCAAGCCCATCGAGCGCGCGCAGCAGACCAGACACAGACTCATTCGGCGTGACGGTCTGATGCCCAGAGGCGAAAGGGCCAGACAGCTTCGACACCACAGTGCCTGGCTGAAGGGCAGCAAAGACCGCGAGCGGTCGCGTGCGGTGCGACTCA
>JBJOHF010000123.1:0-3191 GCA_046047855.1 Pseudomonadota bacterium
CTCGCCCGCGCGCGTGACACCAGCCGTCATGGAGTACTTGACCACCCTAGAGCCCTTTGCCCCCCTGCACCAACCCCATAACCTTGCGGGCATTCGCACCGCGATGGCTGCCTTCGGAGACGTTCCCCAAGTTGCTTGCTTCGATACCGCCTTCCATCGTGGTCACCCCTTTGTGAACGATAGCTTCGCCCTTCCCTTTCGCTACTTTGAGAAGGGCGTTCGGCGGTATGGTTTCCATGGGCTGAGCTACGAGTACGTGAGCGGTCGGCTGCGAGACCTCGCGCCTCAGATCGCGCAGGGTCGTGTGGTCGTTGCGCACTTGGGCAATGGCGCTTCGATGTGCGGCATTGTCGACGGGAAATCGGTCGTATCCACCATGGGGTTTTCTGCGCTCGATGGTCTGCCCATGGGCACGCGATGTGGCCAGATTGATCCTGGGGTCTTGCTTTATATGCTTGATCAGGAGGGCCTCTCTTCTTCAGAGATCCGAGACATTCTCTATAACGCGTCAGGCCTGCTCGGCCTCTCGGGGGGGCTCTCTAACGACATGCGCACCCTAGAGGCGTCCAATACCCCAGAGGCCCAGCGCGCCATTGACTATTTCGTCTTTCGCATCCAGCGTGAGATCGGGGCCATGGCGGCTGCCATGGGCGGAATCGATGCGCTGGTCTTTTGCGGGGGCATCGGAGAGCACTCACTGGGCGTGCGTGCTCGGGTATGCGAACGCATGCAGTGGATGGGCATCGAGATCGATCACCACCGCAACACCCAGAACGCACAGGTCATTTCCGCGGAGGACTCACGCACCTGCGTGATGGTCATTCCCACGCAGGAGGAACTTGTCATTGCGCGGGCAGCCAGAATGGTTGAGCGTCTTTAGACGCCTTGCGGACTGAGCACCGCACTGAGACAGTAGCGCCCCAGCCGCCAATTCGCCTTTACGCCAAGCGGGCTGATTTCGGGTGAGAACAATTCGGGCCTTGGGTAGACCTCGAACCGATTGAGAAACTGAAGAACCAGACGCCGCAGAAATGCTGGCCAGCCTGAGAGGTCTCCAAAATCCACCACGGCCAGATACCCGCCAGGACGCAACCAGCCACTCGCGTTCTGAATAGCCAGGTCCGGGCGAGGCATCATCGACAACGAGTATGGAAAAATCACCCGATCCATTGGACTCGGGGGCTGATAGGACTCTGCATACCCGTGAACCAGCTGAATCCGCTCTGTAAGCCCCGCCTGTCTCACCTTACGACGGGCCAACTCAAGCATGGCTTCTGATGCATCAACCCCAATCAGTTGGAGATCTGGACGACGCCTTGCGAGACGAATCAGGTTGTGGGCTGTGCCGCAGCCCATCTCACAGACGAGGCCACCTGGAGGCACATCCAGGGTGTCAACCAGACGATCTCTGCCAAAAAGAAAGAGAGGTCGTGTCCAGTCATAGACGTAGCGCGTCCAACGATAGACCTGGTCCATCTTGGAGCCATGCTGCTTGAGTGGGTCGGCGTGCACTAGGCTGCTGCTGGACCGTGCCGCTGCATCAGGTGAAACCCACCATAGATGGCCGAACGGTCCTGGGTGTGAAGGTGCTCTGAGGTCTCACGGGCGTAGTGCCAGTTGCGCAGCACTTGCTTGTCAACGCGATGGAGCAAGATGTTCTCTGCGCCAGCCGTGCGAAAGATGACACGCGCCTTCGGCGATGCCGTGCGCTGCACTTCACTCCAAAGCGCGTTGAGCTGCTGATCATTCATCCAATCTTGTGCGTCCAGGAAGACAAACGCATCAACGGACTCCGCCGGCTGGTCCTTGAGAAAGGTGGTGAGCATCATGCGATGCATCTCGACCTGCCCAATGCGCTGACGCAGATTCTCATAGTGGCGCTCCTGCAAGTACCGAGGTAGCGCCTCTGTCTGATCGAGGTCATATCTGCGCCCAAACGCCTGCCAGGCAAAGTAATTGGTCGAGAGGTCAAAGTCACAGGCCAGTCGACGCAAACGGTCATGCAGAACCATTGACATCGACGGCGCATCTCCTTGGAGCTTCTGGAACTGAGCGGCTGGAATCCCGAGACCATAGAGCGCGAACGGATTCTGAAGTGCCTTCTGCACAAATGGACGTTTGAGCACCCGCCCCATGGTCGCATCGAATATCTCAGCCTGCTCCTGACGGTTCGAGGCGCTGAGGATGTCCCTTGGGTTCACGCCGAAGAGACGAGCCGCGAGGTGGCTCGCGCCGATGAAGCGCCCAAGTACCCCTTTGGTGTAGAAATTCTCGGTGAAGGCATCAATGCGGCGGGTAAAGGGTGTCCGCTTCTCCCAATACGCGCGGCTGGCTTGGTCGAGATGGGGGGCAATCTTTTCGAAGTAACGCGCACGGTTCTCGCGTTGATTGGCGTGACCAAAGAAAGCCAAGAAGTCTTCATGCTGGTCAAGGCCGCGGAGGGCTGCATGCTTCAGGTGATTGAGGGCAATATGCGCGCGACTCAAATCCAATGCTGAAATCCGAATTTCGGCCGCCGTCAGCATGTTGAGGAGGTTGCAGCCACCAGATGCGATCGCTACGACATGCTCGCCGTCTTGTAGCTGAAGTGCCTGAAGATCGACCTCGGGATCCTCCCAGATCTGGGGATAGACGAGGTGGTTAAACAACGCCGCAAAGATGCGGTCTGAGATTCGAAGACCGCGCTCGGAGGGGACCTCTCCCAGAACGGCGTCTACAGCGATAGATTTGCTTGACATGCGCGGCACTCACTCCCTTGGCGTTCACAATGAATCGCCTAACCGCGAAGGGTGCAACACCGAAATGACAGAAGCGTGACAAATTGATTTCTGTCACAGACCCACTTCAGGCCGCGGACGGCCTCACCACGGCGGCCTCAACCAGGGGCACCCCCCTGAACAGCTGGGCGCTCCCCGGATGCAGCGGATATTGACCCAGGGCAGCCCAGACATACCAAGCTCCCATCTGGCCACAGTCGTCATTGCCCATGATTCCATTCGGGCGATCGGAGTAGAACGACTGGGCGATCTGATGGACGAGACGCACGCCCTTGTCGGGCCGATCGGTCAGACCATAGAGCCATGGCACATGGTGGCCAGGCTCGTTGCCATGTGCATGCAGCCCAATCATGGCCTCTTGTCCCAGGTGCTTATCCGCTCGCTTCATCGGCGTGGAGAAAAACGCATCCAGCC
>JBJOHF010000124.1:0-3646 GCA_046047855.1 Pseudomonadota bacterium
CCCGGCAGCTACATATTTTTGGGTAACGGAGAGCTGTTAGGCAAGCACCGCGAGGCGGGACACGGTCTTGGGCCATGCGCCTTGCACAATCCTAGCTACGACTTCAACGACCGATTGATTCCCGTGGGCGCGCGGTTTTGGGTGGCCATGCTTGAGCGGCTAATGCCGCTCTAGCGCGACTCAGTACACGTTCGGGATGAACATCTCATCCGGAACGGGGTTGCGGTGGTAATCAGGGTGGTGAACCCGTTCAGGCAGACGGACCTCTGGGTGTGCAATTTCGCCGTAGGGGATCTGGCTCAGGAAGTGATGGATGACATTGAGACGCGCTCGCTTCTTGTCTACGCCCTCGACGACCCACCAGCGTGCCTCGGGGATGTGGCTGCGCTCTAGCATGACTTCCTTGGCTTTGGTGTATTGCTCCCAGCGACGGCGGGACTCGAGGTCCATGGGGGAGAGCTTCCATTGCTTGAGTGGGTCACGAATACGCATGGTGAATCGCAGGTGTTGCTCTTCGTCGGTGATGCTAAACCAGTACTTGATGAGAATGATGCCGGACCGCACGAGCATCTTTTCAAACTCGGTCACGCTGCGGAAAAACTCTTCGTATTCCTCGTCCGTGCAAAATCCCATGACGCGCTCTACACCGGCGCGGTTGTACCAACTCCGGTCGAATAGGGCGATTTCGCCTGCGGCGGGGAGGTGGTTGCAGTAGCGTTGGAAATACCACTGGGTTTTTTCGCGCTCATTCGGTGCGGAGAGCGCAACGGTGCGGCAGACCCGCGGGTTCAAACGCTGGGTGATGCGCTTGATTGCGCCTCCCTTACCAGCAGCGTCTCGACCCTCAAAAATCACCAAGACCTTCAGTCCTTTGTGGACTACCCAGTCCTGAAGCTTGACGAGCTCGCCCTGCAGGCGAAAGAGCTCACGGAAGTAGAGTCTGCGATCGACCTCTCCCTCGCGTGCCGGACCTTGGTCAGGGCCATCCATGAGGAGTCGATCGAGTCGATCGTCGTCGAGCTCCATTTCGAGCTCCTCGTCATAGCTATCAAGGGTGTCCGCTTCTGCGCGCGCTTGGAACGCTTCAGCTGTCATGGAGGGGGGCGTAGGTTGTGTCATACGATTAGGCTAAGGTGAATGTGTGACTCGATTGTGACCAAAGGGATTATTGACGTGAGCTTAGTAGAAAACTGCACCATAGACGAGCTTCAGGTGGGGGCATCGGCAACACTATGCAGAACACTCACGGCACGCGACATAGAGGCGTTCGCAGCAGTGTCCTGGGACACCAACCCCGCTCACCTCGACCCCGTGGTTGCCGGTCAGTCTGTGCTGCACGGCGTTGTCGGGCATGGGATGTGGACCGCTTCTTTGCTTTCTACTCTCCTGGGTACACGCCTGCCTGGGCCAGGAACCATCTATCTTGGTCAGACCCTCGAGTTTCTTCGTCCGGTTCACATCCAGGACACTGTGACTGCAACGGTCACGGTACTGTCATTGGACCTGACGCACCACAGCGCCGTCTTCGATTGTTCAGTGGTGAATCAGCGCGGTGAGCAGGTGCTTGCAGGGCAGGCCAAGGTTCTGGCGCCCCGAGAAAAAATGCGCCTTGAGATGCCTGCCATGCCGACCCTTCAGGTATTTGACCCCGCCAAGCGCCTCTCGGACCTCATTGAGACGGCCGCTCATTTGGATCCGGTGCGATGCGCTGTGATTCATCCTTGCGATGAGGGGTCTTTGCAGGGTGCCTTGGATGCTGCTGCTCAAGGCCTCATTGTTCCAGTCTTGGTGGGACCACGGGCACGAATGGAGGCTGCAGCCTGCGCAATCGGCGCTTCGCTCGAGGGCATTGAGGTGGTCGACACAGAGCACAGCCATGCGGCGGCTGAACGAGGCGCACTGCTGGCCGCTGAGGGCAGGGTAGAGGCCATCATGAAGGGTAGCTTGCATACCGATGAGCTGATGCATGCCGTGCTTGCTCAGAGAAGCCTGCGCACCAAACGCAGGCTCAGCCACGTATTTCGATTTGATGTGCCGTTGTATTCCAAGCCGATCATGATTACGGATGCTGCGCTGAACATTTCTCCGACGCTCATGGAGAAGCGCGATATCGTTCAGAACGCCATCGACCTGGCTACCATGATGGGCTGCGAACAGCCACGAGTGGCCATTCTGTCTGCATTGGAGACAGTAAACCCTAACATTCCTTCAACACTCGACGCCGCAGCACTCTGCAAGATGGCGGACCGTGGTCAGATCCACGGGGGTGTCCTGGATGGACCCCTTGCCTTCGATAACGCAGTCTCACCAGAAGCCGTTCGCATCAAGGCGATTCGCTCTGCAGTGGCCGGGCAGGCGGACATCCTTGTCGTGCCTGACCTTGAGAGTGGAAATATGCTGAGCAAGCAGCTCGAGTATCTGGCGGGCGCCTCCGGAGCTGGCGTCGTCCTCGGCGCTCGCGTGCCCATTGCGCTGACCAGCCGAGCGGATGGACCACGTGCGCGAGCGGCTTCTGCGCTTCTGGTCAAGCGGATTGCGCACCATTACCGTCAAAATCGCCCTTGAAAGACGGAATCTAGAGACTTTGCTTGCATTCTTGAAGTGAATGCGAGCAAAATCGCGAGAGGATATTGAAAATCAAGGAATTTGGTGCCGCAGTCTCCGCTCAAGATCATTTTGGTAAGTCAGAAGGGAGGGGTTGGCAAGAGCTCCATTGCCGCCAATCTCGCCGCCTGGTTTTCCGCTAAGCGCGCAAAGCAGACCTGCCTGCTCGACTTTGATCCCCATGGGTCCTCCAGCACCTGGGTGAGCGACGCGCGTCCGATTGGGCTTGACGCCCGTCACCATCCCTTGGATGAGTCTGGCGCAAGACGTTGGCTTTTAGCGGCACGCACGGCCTTGCGGTATGCCTCTGAGGCTAACGCGGTGATTGTCGCCGACCTGACCTGGACCGCACAGGTCGACCCAGAGTTTCTGATGAGCTTCGACCTTGTCCTGGTCCCCTCGGGCGTCTCTGAGATTGAGCTTGCCGCGACCACAGGATTCATCGAGCGTTATCGCTGGGTGTTTAGCCCTGCAGACCGAACGCTGCTGCCGCCGACCTTGGTGGTGTGTCCCTCTCGCATTCGTCAAGAGCAAATTCTTGCTCACGACTTCTCTGGTGCGGCCTTCTCAGTTCCCTTTGTGCTCGCACCCCCTGTGTTCGATGAGCCCTTGATGCGTACGCTCTTTCGGAAGGACTTCTTGCCTTGCCATGAGGGACCGGAGGCTCAGCCTTTTCTGCGGTTCGCAGAAGGCGTGGCTACGGCCGCTGCAGTGCATCTTGCGCGTATTGAACAGCGCCCAGCCGCCAAGCCGGTGGCAAAGCCCATCTCGGGTTACAACAGCGTTTTGTCACGCTATCTGGCGGAGCGCGCAAAGGAAAAGCAAGACAAGCCGGCAGATCGAACGCTGCGCCCTGTGGTTGCGTCTGGGGGGCCCAAGCCTGCCCCGGCTGGCTCTCTGGGACTCTTAAGCCGATTCCTGAGCAAGACCGCCGACCCGGTTCAAGCCGGCGGTGAAAAACGTTAGGTTTCTGATCCCCCACTGACCTGAAGCAACCGGCTACAGACTTCATTGAGGTCTGTAGACAGATTGGGCTGTGACT
>JBJOHF010000125.1:0-4210 GCA_046047855.1 Pseudomonadota bacterium
TGGCGGAGGCGGTGAGATTCGAACTCACGGAGGGCGCGAACCCTCGCCGGTTTTCAAGACCGGTGCATTAAACCGCTCTGCCACACCTCCAAGCCGTGGCATATTGTATCAATGCCAACAACTTTCACTGAACTCTCCGCTCGGCGCTACAAGACCGAACTGCTTCACCTGCAGCTGGAGCTCGTCCGACTCCAAGAATGGGTGAAGCAGAGCCAAGCCCGCATTGTTGTGATCTTCGAGGGAAGAGATGCGGCCGGAAAGGGGGGGGTCATTAAACGTATCACTGAACCCTTGAGTCCCCGCATCTGTCGGGTCGAAGCCCTGGGCGCACCGACGGAGAAAGAACGCACACAGTGGTATTTCCAGCGCTATGTGAGCAGGCTACCAGCGGCCGGTGAAATCGTTCTTTTCGACCGGAGCTGGTACAACCGAGCAGGGGTTGAGGTCGTCATGGGCTTCTGTACCCCAGAGGAGCATCAACGCTTTTTGCATGCATGCCCTAAGTTTGAGGAACTATTGGTTCACGAGGGCATTATTCTGCTGAAGTACTGGTTCAGCGTCAGCGCGGAAGAGCAAGAGCGCCGTTTTCAGGATCGCGCCCAGAACCCGCTAAAGCAATGGAAGCTCAGCCCAATCGACCTGATCGCACGCGAGAAATGGGGGGAATATTCCCAAGCGCGCGATGTGATGTTGACCCACACCAATAGCAGTCATGCGCCCTGGTTCATTGTTGAGGCCGATGTGAAAGAACGCGCCCGCCTAAACTGCATCTCCCACCTCCTCGACCAGATCCCATACCAGACCGTCAAGATGCCGCAGATCAAGCTAAAGCCTCGCAGAAAAGCGGTTTCTCCCTATGTCCGCATTCCCAAAGAGCAGCTCAATATCGTGCCCGACTATTTCAGTCGATCTGCAACCGCCAAACACATCACGCGCTGACCATCATCATCAGGGAGCCGCTTGCAAACCGACTCCAGCTTGTCTCGGACTGCACCCAAGGCGCTCGCCTGAGAGGCCATTCTGTTCCACTCGGAGAGCAAACGGCCAAGCCGCTGCATGGAACGGCCACTTCGCTCCTGGAAGGCAGCAGGATCTTGTGACGCCTCTTGAATCAGGGCGACGGCCAGGGACTCGATGCGCTTGGATTCCTCGGGGGCAAGCTCAGTCAGTGCGGCAAGATATCCCACGCCCCATTGGAGGCGTGTCGCAGGACCAACACTGTTCTCGTATGCACGCTGGTACCACTGAATGGCCTCTTGGCTCTTGCCCTGCTTCCTCGCATTGCTCCCCAGCTGACTCATGAGGTAGTAGTCAGAGTGGCTCTTCTTGAGGCCATCTCTGAGCAATTGATCGCTCTCCGCCCATAAGCCAGCAAGGCCAAGCGCATATCCAAGGCTGGGAATGACCGCCTGTCGCTCGTACCCATCCATTGGCGACAAGGCGAGCCTCTGAACCTCCGTGCGAAGTTCCTTCAGGAAAGGTGCTGGCAGGCGCGGAGCATGGTCATCCTTGGGAAGGCCGATGCGCTCGAGCTTCGTACGTTCAACAATGAGCCCGGCCTGATCAGGGAGGGAGAGTTGTCCTGCCTTGAGCAGCCCACGCATGGCAACACGCATTCGGTCGCGGTCGAGGGATAACGCCTCAGTGAGCGCCGCGCCGTCAGACAGGATGGCATCCGCGTGAATACGCGCATATTTCGCGTCATTCAAAACCCGCTGCATCTCCTTGCGAGCGTCCGCTGTCACGCGGGCCTCTCGACTGCCCATCGCC
This sequence comes from Pseudomonadota bacterium, assembly GCA_046047855.1. Taxonomy (GTDB): domain Bacteria; phylum Pseudomonadota; class Gammaproteobacteria; order Burkholderiales; family Burkholderiaceae_A; genus Hahnella. Next base: position 1,771 of record JBJOHF010000125.1, read on the forward strand.
GCAGCCTTTAGGACGAGCCGGGCTCGCACTTCTTGCGTAGGACCAGATACGCTCTGAGCCGCGGCAGCTAACCGGTCCACTGTGCTGAGGATGTCCTGCTCGGCAAGGATGCTCGTACCATCCTGGCCCCAGTTATACAGCGCGAGCATGCGCCAGCCCGCAGGACTCACCGGGCGTCCTGCAAGCGCATCTGAGACCGTCTCCCGAATAGACCGGCCATCTCCGAGGCCACTGGCTAGCGCCTGAAGCGTTTGCTCTGGCGTTCCACCACTTGGCAGGCGAAACAACTCCTCTCCTTTGGCTGAGAAGACCACAACAGTCGGATAGCCACGCACCTTAAAACGCTGGCCGAGTGCCTGTGCACCGCGCTGGTCGCCGTCTATATAGGCGGCCACAAAGCCTTTAGACAACTGAGCAAAAGCCTCAGTCTGGAAAACGGTCTTCTTGAGCTGGTTACAGGGCGGACACCACGTTGCCCCCCAATACAGAAGCAAGGGCCTCTGAGTTCGGGCAGCCTCTGAAAAAGCCTGATCTAGCGCCTCGGCGGAAGTCGTCTCACGCCATTGAAGGTTTTGAGACGGAGCCGCAGCAGCCAGCGCGCCCGAGAGTCCGAGCAATGCGATCCCGAGCAGGTGCCTTACCCATGGAAGCTTGATTTTCATGGGCCCACTATTGCACTCGAGACGCGACTTGTCACCTCAAGGCCGGTAACATTCATCCTTCAGCGGTGAAATGTGGGGCTCATATGCTGGTTTCAGCACTTTTCTCTCCTTACCTGAATTCGAATCTGGCGTGGCGACATGCAGCCATCACTGCCTTCGGGTACGCCTGTCTCGCAGCGCTCGGGCTCGGTCTGGTCTCCGGAAGCCAGTATGCGAGCCCAATCTTTCCAGCGGCTGGCTTTGGCCTGGCCGCTGTCCTGGTCTATGGCCCCAGCATGCTCCCGGCCGTCTTCTTGGGGTCGCTTTTCGTGAACATTTCCAACGGCCTCTTGTTAGGCCAGGCGATAGTCCCAGCGCTGGGCATCGGCGTTGCAGTCGCCTTTGGTGCCGCGCTGCAGGCGCAGGTGGGCAGCATGCTGGTTCATTGGAAACTGGCCGATCGTTGGCAACGCCTCGAAGACGAGCGAGATGCGGCACTTTTCCTTTTCTGGGGGGGCCTTGCTGCAGGGCTCGTATCGGCAAGCACAGGAAACCTTGCGTTATGGACCGCAGGCATCGTGCCGTCAGCTGGCGTTGCTGAGAGCTGGCTCACCTGGTACGTGGGCGACACCTTAGGCATCTGGGTCATTGCCCCGATTGCACTTGCGCTTTGGGGACGCGGGAACACGCTTTGGGACTCTCGGGTGCGTTCCATGTTGCTGCCGTCAGCCCTCCTGATCGCCATGGCAATCACAGCCTTCTGGGTCATGGGGCAGCTGGAGGCCGTATCCAAACAACAGGCGCTCGATCGCAGCGGGGAGGAAATTGCCCAGCGCGTAAACGATCGCCTCAGTGCGCGACTCGCCGCCCACCGGGAGGCGCTCACAGCACTGCGTCAGTTTGCTGAAGAGCAGCCCAATGCGAGCTATGACACCTTCTCGGACTTCGCACAGACGCTGCTTGCAGCGAACCCCGACCTCTTTGCACTGAGCATCAATGACCGTGTGCTCAGCGCCGATCGCGCCAGCTATGAAGCGGCCGTCTCCCGTCAGATCAACCAGCCTGGCTTCGTCATCCAGCATCGAATTGACGGTAAGCTCCAGCCCGCCCCAAGCCGCCCGGAGTATGTTCCAGTCCGGATGATTGCGCCGCTCGAGGGCAACAAGCCTGCACTCGGCTTCGATATATTTTCTGAGCCCATCCGACGCGATGCGATCGAACGCGCCTTTGCCAGCCGCGCTTTTGCTGTTACGGCGCCAATTCAATTGGTGCAAGAGGACAAACGGCGCATTGGTCTGCTTGCGCTCATGCCGTATTTCAGCCGTCAGCCGGGTGCATCCCGTCCCATCGTTGCTGGGTTTGCAGTCGCAGTCATCAAGCTCGACGAGATGGTAAACCTCAAGCACTGGGCTGCAGATGAGTCCAAGCTCATCTTCCAGCTCACCGATCCGCTCGGGACATCCGGAAAACAGCTTCTCTTCCGATCTAACGCAACACCCGGCGACTTCACGGCCCTCTCAACAACGCAGTCCGCCTGGTCCCAATCTATTCCTGTTGCAGATCGTCAATGGCAGCTCAGCGTGTTCCTGCCCGAAGGGGGCGCAGCAGCAACTGGGGTCCCGGCCTCATGGTGGGTTGGCATAGCTGGATTCTTACTCACAGCACTCATTCAACTCATGATGTTAGGCATCACCGGACGGTCCGCCCAACTCAAGGCCGCACATGAAGAGGTCAGTCGCCTCGCGCTCTATGACCCGCTTACGGGCCTACCGAATCGGAGCTTGTTTTTTGACCGACTT
>JBJOHF010000126.1:0-3196 GCA_046047855.1 Pseudomonadota bacterium
ATGACGGTGGAAGACCCCATTGAATATGACATGCCAGGGGTCTCACAGACCCAGGTGCATCCCAAGATTGGCCTCTCGTTTGCGCAGTCCCTGCGATCGATTCTGCGTCAGGACCCAGACGTCATCATGATTGGCGAGATTCGTGACCTGGAGACAGCGCAGATCGCCATTCAGGCCTCACTCACGGGGCACCTGGTGCTGGCCACCCTGCATACCAATGACGCACCCTCGGCCGTCACCCGACTGCTCGACATGGGCGTGGAGTCCTTCCTGCTCTCCTCGAGTCTGGTTGGGGTCATGGCCCAGCGCCTGGTGCGGCAGACCTGCAAGGCCTGCGCGGGTGCGGGCTGCACCGCCTGCGATGCCACGGGCTTTAAGGGTCGATTGGGTATTTTCGAGATGCTGGTCATGGACGATGCCTTGCGAACAGCGGTGAAGGACCGGCAAGACGCCTCCGAGATTCGCAGGCTTGCCGCCTCACAGGGCTTTCGCAGCCTGCGTGAGGATGGCGAGCGCTTGGTGAGCCTCGGGTTGACCACCGCGGCAGAGGTGGCACGCGTGACCGAGCTTGGAGACCTTGAATGAAACTGCCCCGTCGGCCTGAGGGCCGGCGTCTCTCGGACCGTGAGCTTGAATTCATGGTTCGGCAGCTCGCAGCACTGCTGCAGGCAGGCATTCCACTGGAGCGCGCCTTGGGCACACTGGCGGCACAGGCCAAACCGAAGGCAGCCGAAATGATGACGGGCCTGCGCGATCGCCTGCGCGAGGGCGCCTCGCTCAGCCGCGCAATGGCGGGCTACGAGCGTGACTTCTCTGAGAGCTTTCGCGGCCTGGTGGCGGTTGGGGAGGGCTCGGGAAGCCTCGCCACCGTTCTCGAGCGCATGGCCGACTCCATGGCCAATGCCAATCGGCTGCGCCAGGGACTCGTCTCGGCCATGGCCTACCCCTTCATTGTCACCTTGGTGGCGCTCTTGGTGGTCTTCGCACTCATGACCTATGTGGTGCCGCAGATCGTCACCGTGCTGGCGGCTCAAAACCAGACGCTGCCGTTTCTCACGCGTGCCCTGATGGCGGTAAGCGGGTTTCTTCAGGCCTATGGCAGTGGGCTGCTTCTGGGCCTCTTGCTGGCGGGCGTGGCCGCCTCATTTGCGGTGAGCCGTTCAGCCGCGCTGCGCCTTGCTTCAGACAGACTCCTGCTGGCCCTGCCGCTGCTGGGGCCTATGCTGCGTGCCCATGAGTCGAGTCGTCTGGCCAGCACCCTGGCGCTCTCGCTCTCGGGCGGGGTGTCGCTTCTGAAGGCCCTGGGCACTGCGAGCCGCGTGGTGCGCAACCGAGATCTGCGCGCGCGCCTGACCCAGGCAGCCAGTGATGTACGAGAGGGAGCGGAGCTGGGCCGTGCGCTCAGCCAGCAGGGTGGCTTTCCGGCGCTGCTCACGCAGCTCATCAGTACGGGAGAGCGCAGTGGTGAACTGCCCAAAATGCTCGAGCTTGCAGCCGATCAGCTCTCGGCCGACCTGCGCCAGAAGACAAGCCTGCTCACCACCATTCTTGAGCCTGCGCTCATTCTGGGCATGGGCCTTATCGTCTTGCTCATCGTGCTGGCGGTCATGATGCCGCTCATTGAAATGAACACCCTGCTTCGATAGGCTCCGAACATGATGCAAACCGCGTTGACTTTAGCCCCCTGGTATTGGCGCCTTTTGGGCATGCTCGTGTGGCTCTTGGTGGGCATGCTGCTCGCTCGGCTGGGTTACGGGATCTGGCTTGCAACATCGGCTCCGCCGCCCGCCGAAGTGGTCGCCCCACAAGCCCCCGCGGGCCCAGCGCCCCTGTCTGCACTGGAGCGCGCGATTGGGGCTCGGCAGGGTCAGGAGTCTGCGCTCACGGCTGCCGATGTGCGGCTGGTCGGCCTCATGGCGGGCCCCAAGGGAGGCGTGGTGAGTTTGAGCATTCGCAACGGCCCCGTGCGTCAGCTGGTGATGGGTCAGACCGCCCCCGATGGCTGGCGGTTTAGCGCGCTTGAAGGCGGTGAGGTGGTCTTGGAGTATGGTGCCCAGCAACTGCGCATTCCAGCGCATGCGCCGAAGAACGGCCTTCCGTTGGCAAGCTCACCAGGGTGAAGGAATAGCCCAGCCGGCCGAGAGCTGCTTCTGCCAAAGGAGCTCAAGCAGGCAGTGCGCCTCTGCGGGGGTGCAGGAGAGCCCAACCGAGGCGGTGGGCACCTCAAAGATCCATTGAAAGTTTCCGGCGGGTGTAAGGCTCAGGTGCACGGTGCTGATGAGCCCTTGTGCAATTCGCGGGGTCTCAGCTTTTGGTGTCTGGGGCGAGGGGTCGCCGCCTTTGTGCAAGAACGGTTCTACGACCTCCTCGTGCACGCTTGCAGCGACCTCGGGTGCCAGGTTGCGGCTCAAGAGTGCGAAGGACTGGGGCAGCACAGCGCCAAGCAGTCGGCGCGTGATCCAGATAGTTGCTTCACGATCGGGGTGGGTAAACCGCAGCCAGAGCCTGTCCTCTGAGTCGCTGTGACCAGCCGTCAGTGAGGTAAACCAGGTGGTGTCGGGCATCAGAGCAGGGCGATGTCGTAACTGCCTGGGCCGAAGTCACCATCGACCGAGAGCGTGATGGGTTTACCGATTTCGTCCATCAAGGCATTGAGGAATCCGGCCTCCTCCTCGAGAAAGCGCTCGACCACGTCGGGGCTGGCCATGATCCGGAATTCCTTGGGGTGAAACTGCCGCGCCATGCGCGCAATCTCGCGCAGAATTTCATAGCAGATGGTCTGTGCGGTCTTGATGCGCCCCTGACCTTCACAGGATGGGCAGCTGCGCGTCATTTGCTGGGCTAAAGAGTCGCGTGTGCGCTTGCGGGTGAGCTCCACCAGGCCCAGTGAAGTAAAGCCACTGATGCGTACCTTGGTGCGGTCAGCCTCTAGTGCGTGGGCGAGCTCAGCCTGCACCTGCGCCTTATGGTCTTCATCGAGCATGTCAATGAAGTCCACCAGAATGATGCCGCCCAGGTTTCTCAGGCGCAGCTGACGGGCAATGGCCTGGGCCGCCTCGAGGTTGACTTTGAACACCGTCTCGGCAAAGCTGCGGCCGCTTACAAACCCACCCGTGTTGACGTCGACAATGGCCATGGCCTCGGCCTGGTCAATTACAAGGTAGCCCCCGCTCTTGAGGTCTACGCGGCGCTTGAG
>JBJOHF010000127.1:0-137305 GCA_046047855.1 Pseudomonadota bacterium
CTTCCAATCCAGATTCGTCCAGAGCGCGCTTGTCGGATCGGCATCTGCGCCGAGTGCGAGTCTCTGCATGAGATCTGCATAGGCCACGGCCTCGAGCTGCACCGGGTCACGAGTCGCGGGAAGGTGCATGAGGCCGAGTCGGTAGGCCTCGACGCCCGCGCCTTGGTCGCCGGGCGGCTTAGGTGCCCAGCCACGGTTGACCCAGGCTATTGCACCGTCGGCAAGCTTGAAGGCGGTAAGGACCTGGACGCCGGGCCGGCCGTCGTGGAGCCTGTTGTCGAGATAGAGCGTGGTTGACGGAATCCAGCTTCCAGTGAGCACAACGCCAGCTTGGTCCAACGCCACTGAGGGACTCGGCTCCGCGCGCTTTGGATAGGACAGGAGATCGAGTGGGCTGGCTGCCTTGCCCAACGCGATCGTCCGCATCAGGGCCCGCTTTTCATCCGCGCGTTGCCACTGCCAGACAGACAGCCCAAGGGTCAGGGCAGCAATTGCGAGGGCCATCAGACTTCCTACTCCAAGCTTTCGGCTTACCATGACAGTCAGATGACTTTTTGGAGTGGGATCGTGTCAAAGCTTTTCATCGCTGTGGCCTTCGCTGGGATCTTGATGAGCCTTGGGTCCGCGTTCTTCTATCTGATGCGTGACAAGGGCCGAAGCAATAAAACGGTGAAAGCCCTTGCCTTTCGGGTTGGGCTTTCAATTCTTCTATTTTTGTCGATCCTGGTCGCCCATCAACTCGGCTGGATCGAGTCGACAGGCGTGCGTTACTAGCCAGCGCCTGTCGCTAGCGATGGTGGTCAGAGCCAGTAGACAACCACGTAAAGCCCAAGCCACACCACGTCTACGAAGTGCCAGTACCAGGCTGCGCCCTCGAATGCAAAGTGGTGGTCGGCTGTAAAGTGACCATTGCGAAGGCGGAACCAGACGACCATCAGCATGATGGCGCCCACACAGACATGGAAGCCATGAAAGCCCGTGAGCATGTAGAAGGTTGAACCGAAAATGCCGGAGGTCAGCTTGAGGTTCAGGTCCTTATAGGCATGCATGTACTCGTAGGCCTGAAAGCCCAGAAAGATAAAGCCCAAGAGCACGGTGATGCCCAGCCACAGAACTGCCTTGTCTCGATGATTCTCTCGCAGAGCATGGTGGGAGATGGTGAGCGTAACCCCCGAAGTCAGCAGCAGGGCGGTGTTAATCGTGGGGATCCAGAATGGGCCCATCGTCTGGAAAGGCTCAATCAGATTGGCTGGTCCCAGGTTTGGCCATTGAGCGCTGAAGTCGGGCCAGAGAATCGCCTTATGGTCGAGATCTCCGAGCCAAGGCATCGAGATCACACGCGCGTAAAACAGCGCCCCAAAGAATGCTGCGAAAAACATGACTTCACTGAAAATGAACCAGCCCATGCTCCAGCGAAAGCTCGCGTCCACGCGCTCGTTGTACTGCCCTCCCTCGGACTCGGCAATGACCGCACCGAACCAGCCAAAAAACATGTAAACCAGGATGGCAAGGCTGAGAATCAAGCTATACGGGCCATATGCGGCCTCGTTTACGGTTCCAGACATACCCACCATGAAGAAAAACATGGAAATGGCTCCGACCATGGGCCATTTGCTGGGTGACGGCACGTAGTAATAAGGCGCGCCTGCGTGACTCGATGCTGACATGACTATGAACTCCCTTCAATCATCAAATTGATTCTTCTTGTAACGCCTATGCGGTGATCAGACTGACGAGGCTGATCAATCCCACCACAAACACGACTCCCATCAAGACCCCCACGATCACCACGTGGACTGGATTGAGGCTTGCCATATCCGCATCGTGAGAGGCCCCTTTACGGACTCCAAAAAAAGACCACAACACTGCACCGACCGTCTGCATCAGGCTACCGCGACGGGCCTTCGCCGCCTGTAACTCGCGAATGGAGTCACTCATGGCCTTGCCTGGGCGGCACTCAGCCCAACCTCAAAGAAGGTGTAACTCAGGGTGATGTTTCGGATGCCATCGGGCAGTTCGGGATCGATCACAAACACCACCGGAAACTCACGCACCTCGCCTGCCTTGAGCGTCTGTTGCTCAAAACAGAAGCACTCGAGCTTTTTGAAGTAGGAGGCAGACTGCTTTGGGGCATAACTGGGAATGGCCTGGCCCTGAACATCGCGGGGCAGGTTGTTCTTGATCTCATACACAACCGTCATAAGTTCGCCCGGATGCCCTTCAAGCACGTTGTTCTTTGGCTTGAAGGTCCAGGGACCACCATAGGCATTCGCGTCGAACTCAACGGAGACCTTACGTGTTCGGTCGACCTGGGTGTTCTGAGCAAAACGGCGTGCCTCATCGTAATCGAGCTTCTCTTTGGTGCTCAGGACGTTGATACCCGTGATCTCGCAGATCTTTTCGTAAAACGGCACGAGTGCGAAGCCAAAACCAAACATCAGAATGGCCACCATCAGGAGCTTGCCAAACATGCGCTGATTGTCGAGGCGTTCAGACATGGGGTCTTCCTCAGGCCACGGGGAACAGGACGTACTTCAGAATCACGCCGCCAAAGAATACGGCCGCCACGGAGAACAACACCAAGGCGAGCCGTAGATTGGGCTTCTGACGGTTTTCCTGCACTGCAGTCCTTACTTAACGACCGGGGGTGTCTCAAAGGTGTGGAAGGGCGCGGGAGAAGGCACACTCCACTCCAATCCACCATCTGCTTCCCAAGGGTTATCTGCCGCCTTGGGACCACCCTTGATGCACTTGATCACCACATACAGCATGAGCAGCTGGGAAAGACCGAAACCAAATGCACCGATCGAGGCAAGCGCATTGAAGTCCGCGAACTGCATGGGGTAATCCGCGTAACGACGGGGCATGCCAGCCAGTCCGAGGAAGTGCATCGGGAAGAAGGTGATGTTGAAGAAAATCATGGACAGCCAGAAGTGCGCCTTGCCCAGGGTCTCATCGTACATGTGGCCAGTCCACTTGGGCAGCCAGTAGTAAAGGCCTGCGAAAAGGGCAAACAGGGAGCCTGCCACCAAGACATAGTGGAAGTGGGCCACGACATAGTAGGTGTCATGCAGCTGGATATCGAGCGGCGCCACCGACAGAATAATGCCCGTGAGGCCGCCGATGGTGAACACCACGATAAAGCCAATCGCAAACAACATGGGCGTCTCAAAGGTCATTGAACCGCGCCACATGGTCGCTAGCCAGTTGAAAATCTTCACGCCAGTGGGCACCGCAATGAGCATGGTGGCGTACATAAAGAAGAGCTGGCCGGTCAAAGGCATGCCAGTCGTGAACATGTGGTGAGCCCAAACCACAAAAGACAGAATGGCGATGGAGGCCGTCGCGTAAACCATCGAGCTGTAACCAAACAGACGCTTGCGTGCGAAGGTGGGGATGATCTCGGAGACGATCCCGAAGGCCGGAAGGATCATGATGTAGACCTCGGGGTGCCCGAAGAACCAGAAGATGTGCTGGTACATCACGGGGTCGCCACCGGCGGCTGCATTAAAGAAGTTGGTTCCGAAGTGACGGTCTGTGAGCGTCATGGTGATAGCACCAGCAAGCACGGGCATCACGGCGATGAGCAGATAGGCCGTGATCAGCCAGGTCCAGACAAACATCGGCATCTTCATCAGCGTCATGCCAGGGGCACGCATATTCAGAATGGTTGTGATGATGTTGATGGAGCCCATGATGGAAGAGGCGCCGAGGATGTGCATAGCGAAAATGGCCATGTCCATACCAACGCCCATCTGGCTGGTCAGGGGCGCGTAGAGCGTCCAGCCAGCAGCCGTCGCACCACCGGGGACAAAAAAGCTGCTCACCAAGAGGATTGCAGCAGGAACCATCAGCCAGAAGCTGAAATTGTTCATGCGCGCAAAGGCCATGTCAGACGCACCAATCTGGAGTGGGATCATCCAGTTCGCGAAGCCGACAAAGGCGGGCATGATCGCGCCAAACACCATGATGAGACCGTGCATGGTTGTGAGCTGATTAAAGAGCTCGGGCTGAATCAGCTGGAGGCCAGGCTGGAACAGCTCGGCACGAATGCCCAGCGCCAACACGCCGCCCACCATCAGCATCGTGAAGCTAAACCAGAGGTAGAGGGTGCCAATATCTTTGTGATTGGTCGCGTACAGCCAACGGCGCCAGCCGTGCGGATGGTCGTGGGCGTGGTCGTGGTCGTGGCTATGACCGGACGGTTCGAGAACGGCACTCATGGGTCTGCTCCTCTGGTTCTACTACGCGGAAATTATTGTGCTTGAGCGACTTGAACAGTCGCTGACGCTGAATTCGCTGCAACAGCCTGTTTCTGCTTCTGCTGGGCCACCCAGGCGGTGTACTCCTCGGCGGTCACCACTTTCACAACAATGGGCATAAACGCATGGTCTTTGCCACAGAGTTCAGCGCAGTGGCCATTGTAGGTGCCAACCCGGTCTGCCTTAAACCAAGTGTCGCGCACAAAGCCAGGGATGGCGTCTTGCTTCACGCCAAATGCCGGCACCATCCAGGCGTGAATCACGTCATTCGCAGTGGTGACAACACGAATCTTTTTGCCCACGGGAACCACCACGGGGTTGTCCACCTCCGAGAGATAGTTCAGGGTTTTTTCTTGCGCATTGATGCGCTGCTCGTAGGGCGTGGTCAGGGTTGAGAAAAATGCAATGCCCTGTCCTTCGCCTTTAAGGTAGTCATAGCCCCACTTCCACTGATAACCGGTGGCTTTGATAGTGATGTCAGCGTTGGTGGTGTCCTTTTGGGCCATGACAATGGGGGTTGCATAGACGCCAATCACCACAACAATGAGAAATGGGACCACGGTCCAGGCAATCTCAACCGCAGTGCTCTCGTGGAAATCGGCGGGCTTATGGCCTTTTGACTTACGGTGGGCGTAGATCGAATAAAACATGACTGCGAACACACCAACAAAAATCACGAGGCAGACGATCAGCAGGAAATTGTGCAGCGTGTAGAGGCTCTCAGCCATGCCTGAGGCAGGTGTACGCAGGTTGTACTTGGTGGTCATGTCATTGGCCATGGCGGTCGCACTGCCAAGAAGGCCAAGGGGTGCCGCAAGGGCCAATGAAGAGCATTTGTTCCACAGGTTTTGCATCTGATTCATCCCTAAAAATTGCTGCGTTGCGCGCTTTTACCAGCGCTCCACAAACCACCACTAACCCTGCAAGGCCTCCTGAAGGCCAACTAAAAATCTGCGTCGTCGCTGCAGGTCAACAAACCGACCGACAGACTCTACCGACCGCCCTGCTGAAAGCTCCACCAGACCACTCGATTGCTCATTCAGCCTCACGCGCAACCAGGCCCTTGGCAGCACGCTGATGGTGCGACTTGCACCCACCACCCGCTCTACCTCAATCATTTCTGGGCTGAGCCTCACGCGTTCACAATCCGCCGCGTGCCGGGCGTACACTGCAAACGCTATGCCCAACGCCAGAACTTCTAGTACCGCAAACGGCAGAACCACCCAGGCCCCCTGGGCAGCCCAAAAAGCGGCCATGCCAAGCGACAACATGGCGAGGGAGCCGAAAATCCACAGCAGCTGGGTTGGCGTCAGCGCGCAGTTGCGCTTGAGTACCCACTCAGACCCTGAATTCAGACCATCAACCTGACCCGGCGCATTTGACATAGGTCAACGGATTATATGTCGTTCGGCGAATAGATGCCAAAAAACTCGTGTGCTAGCCGAATCGCCCTTTGGCCTGAAAGGTCAAGGGCTTGGCGCTATCTTGAGCACCCCTGCGCGGCTCGCCACGCCAAGCATGCGCATGAACCCATTCAAAAGTGAGGCTCACACGCCCATCACTCGCTCTCAGTCCATCAAAAGTCGCCTGTGCCCGCTTGTGGCATGACCGCGGTTGCAGGCCCGATCCAGCCGGCGCCAGCCAGAGGCCCCGGAGATCGTTCCAGGCAGTCTGAAAATGACGATAAGTCCATGTCACCCGCTCCGACTCTGTCACAGGCGCTGACAAGCCGGACTGGCTCAAGAGATCGCCCAGGTCATGCAGATCAAGCCCCCTGGGCCATGCATCCGGGCTCAGGCCAAGGGCCTTTCGCCACTCGATGAGCGTCCCCGGACCCAAGCTCGAGACCATCAGGACCCCGCCCACGGCAAGTGCCGACGCCCAGAGGCGCATAGGCTGAGCCAGCAACTCAAGCGAGGGAACAGGGAGGCAAACCAGCCCCACCTGCGGCTGACCCACGTGCTCTGCGCTGGGGCCTAAAAGAACACGCGTGGGATGGAGTGCGAGGCCAGCACCCTCGGGAAGCCGCATCCAGGCTTGGCGCTCGCGCTGACCGGCCAGAAGCGCCTCAAAAATGGCGCCCCTTGGCTGCGACCGATGCAACGCTGGCTCATCCATCAGGTCTGGGCTGGGTGACATGCGGCTCAGTATAGTCAAGCGCCCATGCCGAATGCCCGCCCCACAGCAGAAGCGCGAATGACTGCTTACCAAGCAGGCTGGAGAGCCGCTGCCCTACCCAATGGTGAAGCAGCCTGGATCTGGGCAGCCGGTCCCTATTCAGGCGACCTGGGCGAGGCGATTCGGCGCGCAAAGTACGGTCAAAACTGGGTCACGATCCTGCGCCTTAGGAGGCAGTTCATGAACGTGCACCGCAGCGGGGTCTGGGCCCTGCATCCAACCATTGTGCCCATTCCCGCCGATCCTCGTCGACTCGGGCTGCGTGGCCTTCATTTACCTGCGCTACTGGCCCATACATTGAGTCGACATCAGAAGCTGCCCATGGAGCGCCTTGGGCTCCTTAAACACCAGAGCTCCGAGAGCCTGGCTCACCAGCGCTCGAGCGCGCGCGAATGTCCGCCCGCATCCCCGACATTTGAGGCGAGTCCGCGGCTGCGAGGCAAGCCCGTCGTCGTGGTCGACGACGTCTTCACCAGCGGTCTGACCGTTCAGGTGGCCTATGAGGCACTGCGTGCGGTGGGCGCGGTGCCGGTTGCAGGGGTCGTGCTCGCCCATCAACCTGTGCCCGCTCGGGTGTGCGCAGGGAGCCGCACTATCATGCCGACATGTCCAACAGCTCCAGTCACCCAGCCCTCAGTCTGCATGTCGTTCTGGTCGAGCCTGAGATCCCGCCTAACACGGGAAACATAATTCGGCTTTGCGCGAATACGGGGGCAACCTTGCACCTGATCGAGCCTCTGGGCTTTCCACTCGATAGCGCAAAAATGCGGCGAGCCGGTCTGGACTATCACGAGTTCTGCAGTCTCAGAGTCCACCCAGGCTGGGAGACCTTCTGGGAGCAGGAGCAACCAGACCCCCTGAGGTGCTTCGCACTCTCCACCCGCGGGCAGACGACCCTATTTGACCAGTCCCTACCGGCCGGTGCTTGGCTCTTCTTTGGGTCAGAAACGCGAGGCCTGTCTCAGGCCCACCGAGAGGCCTTCGCCCCCGAGCGGATTCTGCGCCTGCCCATGCGGCCAGAGAGCCGAAGCCTCAACCTGAGCAACGCCGTTGCGATCTGCGTGTATGAATCCTGGCGGCAGCAGCTCTACAGCCGCTCCTGACTCATCGCTCTGGCCATGAGACGCTCACAAACAGCCTGAACCTGAGCCCGCCCGGCCAGTAAATCATTGACCGCCTGAACGATTGGGCAATCAACCCCAAAATCCAACGCCAGTTGTGCCAGGGCCGGAGCAGCTCCCACCCCTTCGGCGACATGTCCAAGGTCTCTGAGCACGGCCCCTAGCGTCTGTCCCTGCGCGAGTGCAAGCCCGACTCTACGGTTTCTGGATAAATCACCCGTTGCCGTCAAGACCAGATCACCGAGCGCCCCGAGCCCCAGGAAAGTCTCCGCACGCGCTCCCATGGCCTGGCCGAGGCGGGCCGCCTCCGCAAGCCCTCGCGTCAGAAGCGCGGCACGTGCATTGCCACCCAGTGCGAGACCATCCGAAATACCGGCGGCAATCGCCAACACGTTTTTCATGGCGCCGCCCAATTGCACGCCCACGAGGTCGTCCGTGGGATAGAGGCGCATCGGACCCCCATGAAGCCGCTGGGCACAGGACTGGGCCCAGTCCAAATCGGTCGACGCAAGCGCCAGCGCAGATGGCAAACCCTTTGCAACTTCTTGGGCAAAGCTTGGCCCAGAGAGAGCGGCCTTCGGCCAGGCCGGCAAGTGACCAAGCAGATCGGATGCAAAGCGAACAGACCCGGAGGGCTGATGAATCAGCACGCCCTTGGCCAGCCAGATCAGCCCCTCACCCGAACGGGCTGCAGGCCCGAGGGTATGCAAGACGCGCTCAGCCATATCTTCAAGCGATGCGAGGGGGCCCGCGAACACCAAAACACCTGGGCCGGACACTCCCCGCTCACTCGCGTTGCGCCAATCCTGTAGGGCACGCGTCCCATCAGCCTGCACGGAGAGCGCAGCGGGGAAAAGAATGCCCGGCAGGTACTGCTGATTTGTGCGGGCACGCTCCATCTCATTGGCCTGCTTCGGGTCGCGCACCCAGAGCGTGATCGGCCCGCCCCCCCGATTGCTCGAGAGGGTTGCGAGGTGAACAGCAAAGGCGGTGCCCCATGCACCTGCACCCATGACCAGAACTGGAGGGAGCGGGGGGCCCGCCTGCATGTCGTTTGCGGCTTACTGCGGCAGAACGATGCCGGAGCTTGCGGCGTCGGCCTGCTGCGACCCCTCTGATGCCTGCTGCGCTGCGAGCTGCGCCATGCGCTGCTGGAAGAAGGCCTCCCAGTTAATCTCTGCGAGATGAACCGGCGGAAAGCTCGAACGCTGCACCACGTCGGCCATGTTGGCGCGAAGGTAGGGGTAGACAATGTTGGGGCAGGAGATGCCCTTGAGCAGCACGCGCTGTTCATCGGTCACACCACGAATCTCAAAAATGCCCGCCTGAGAGGCTTCGATGAGGAAGCCGACTTTATCTGCAAATCGGCAGGTCACGGTACAACGCACCACCACTTCGACCAGGTTGTTGCCGAGTTCGGACTCTGCAGTCTCAATCTCAAACTCAAGCTTGGGCTCGTTGGCGTCTAGGAAAATGCCAGGGGCATTTGGCAGCTCAAGAGAGCAATCCTTCAGGTAGACACGCTGAAGACTAAAAACGGTCTGGGGCGCCTCGTTCGAGGTCGTAGCTGCTGCTTCGGTCATAACAAACTTTCAGGTTGACGATTCAGAGGGCCCTGCATGAGATGCCAGCAGGGGAGTGAGTTCACCCGAATGATCGAGTGCATGTAAGTCGTCACACCCTCCCACATGGGTCTTGCCGATAAAAATCTGGGGGACCGTACGACGACCGGTTTCTTCGATCATTTGTTGCTTGAGTTCTGGCTGCAGATCGACACGGAGCCTTTCAATATCAGTCACGCCGCGCGCCTGCAGCAGCGCCTCTGCTCGCATGCAAAATGGGCAAAGCGCAGATGTGTACATGCGAACTGTGGTCATGATTTGCCTTGCGTCTTGATGGGCAGGCCGGCCTGACGCCACGCATCAAAGCCCCCTTCAAGGTTGTAGACCTCTGTGAGACCTGCCTCACGCAGCTTTTTTGCCATTCGCTGGCTTCGCATACCACTCGCACACATGACGATCACCGGCTTGGGCTGCTTGCCTGCCTGGGCCTCTTTCACAAGCGCATCTTGCGCCTGCGCAAAAGCCGACATCGGCATATGACGCGCTTGCGGTACAGCCCCTCTGGCGAGCTCTGGCGCCTCTCTGACATCGATCAATATGGCGTTCTTACTATTGATCATCTGGGTTGCGCCCAAGGTATTGAGGCTGCCTACAGACGAACCTCGACTGAGCATGGGCCACAACAACATGCCCCCGCTCACCACGGCGGCCAAAACCAACACGATGTTGTCGATTAAAAACTCCACGGAGATCCTTTGCGAAGAGAAGCTGGCGCCGCTTTTTGGCAGGGCGACCGAAACCATGGGGTGGATTATAGAATGGCAGGATTGAAAGCTTCCTAGACGAGTCCTCCTTATGCCAAACCCCGCTCCTCTGGTCATTCTTCGCCACGGCCAGAGTCAATGGAACCTTGAGAACCGATTTACTGGTTGGGTCGATGTAGATCTCTCCGCTGCAGGGGCTGAGGAGGCCCGACGGGCGGGATTGCTATTGCGTGACCGAGGGTTCTCCTTCGATCTCGCGTTCACGAGCGTGCTCAAGCGGGCCATTCGCACCTGTTGGATTACCCTCGATACGCTCGATGAGATGTGGATCCCGGTCGAGCATGACTGGCGCCTGAATGAGCGGCACTATGGCGCTCTGGCAGGGCTCAACAAAACCGAAACTGCCCAGAAGTATGGTGAGGAACAAGTCCTCCTCTGGCGAAGGGCTTACAACATTCGCCCCAACGCCATCACCCGAGACGACCCTGAATGGGCGGGCCACGACAGGCGTTACAGCCAGATTCCGGCGGACCAGATTCCGCTCACGGAATGCCTTGCAGACACCGTCATTCGAGTGGAGTCCTTCTGGCGCGAGCGGGTACTGCCTGAACTTGCAAGTGGTAAGCGTATTCTGATCTCCGCGCACGGAAATTCTCTGCGGGCACTGCTCAAGATTCTCGAGGGGTTATCAGAAGAGGCGGTACTCGCACTCAACATCCCCACAGCTCAACCCCTCGTCCTTGAATTTGATGATCAGTTGCAGCTTCGTGAACGACATTACCTGGCGGACCCCAGTGAAATCGAGGCTGCAATGGCAGCCGTTGCCAATCAAGGAAAGGTCAAGACCTCATGAACCGAGCCAGACTCCGAGTGATGGGATGGATCACCACCGGCGTCATTGCCGGCGTCGCTCTGAGCACGGGCCTGAGTGCACTCGCCCAGCGCGAAGGAAAGAGCGCGCTTCCGCTTGACGAGCTCCGCCAGTTCGCGGAGGTCTACGGAGCAGTCAAGGCCCACTATGTCGAGCCCGTAGAAGACAAGAAGCTCATTCATGAAGCCATCAGCGGGATGCTCAGTGGCCTCGACCCCCATTCCTCCTACCTCGATGCCGAGGCCTTTAAAGAACTGCAGGTCGGAACGCAAGGCGAGTTTGGGGGACTCGGAATTGAGGTGGGTGTCGAGGACGGGTTCATTCGCGTCGTCTCACCCATTGAAGATACGCCCGCCGCCCGCGCGGGGATTCAAGCGGGCGACCTCATCATCAAGATCGATGACAAGGCAACCAAAGGGATTGGTATCAACGATGCCGTCAAGCTTATGCGGGGAGCGCCTAAGACCAGTATCACGCTCACCCTTTCTCGCAAGGGCGTCAATCAACCGATTGTGGTCACGATCGAACGAGACATCATCCGGGTCCAGAGTGTGCGAACCCAGTGGGTTGCGCCTGGCTATGGTTTCGTGCGCATCACCCAGTTCCAAGAGCACACGCTTGAGTCCCTCGTCGACAAGGTCAATGCGTTGCTCGCCAACGCGAAGGCAGATCCCAGCAAACCCATCAAGGGGCTGGTGCTGGACCTACGAAATGATCCGGGCGGTCTGCTGCACGCCGCAGTTGGCGTGTCAGCTGCCTTTCTTCCAAAAGAGGTGGTGATCGTCAAGACAGACGGCAGGCAAGAGGACGCCAAGCGCTCATACCTCGCCACTGCCGATGATTATCGCCGCACGCCATCTGAGGACCCGCTACCCAAACTCAATCCCCTGGCCAAGACGCTGCCAATGGTCGTGCTCATCAACGCTGGCTCTGCTTCGGCCTCCGAGATTGTTGCCGGTGCCCTCCAAGACCATGGACGGGCCAAACTCCTTGGCACCCAGTCATTCGGCAAGGGGTCGGTGCAGACCATTCTTCCCCTCACGCGGAGCACGGCCATCAAGCTCACCACCGCCCTGTACTACACCCCCAAAGGTCGCTCCATTCAAGCCAAGGGTATCGAGCCCGACTTCTGGGTTGAAGAGACCGCGGAGGGAGATGTGGTCGATCGATTCAGGCTACGCGAGGCAGACCTCAGCGGGCATCTTGGAGGGCAGAAGGCCGATCAAAAGGTGGAGTCCGGCAATGGGCAGCGTGAAGGCCGGACCAGCCCGCCACCCAAGCCCATCACCTTTGGTTCGCCTGAGGACTACCAGCTCCAACAAGCATTGGCCCATCTGCAAGGTCAACCCGTCGCAGTCAAGGCCAAAAAGCCCTAGTCCTCACGTGCCGTCAAAGGTGCCTTATGGCCGCTGAGCTTGAGCTCCAACACAGCCGCACTCTGCTGTTGCCTGAGCTGGAGCTGAGCCAACTTGAGTCCATGCAAGCTGCTGAGGTCTGGGTCATTGGCCTTGGGGGCCTTGGCGCTGCAGCAAGCCTTTATCTGGCAAGCAGCGGCGTCAGACGCCTTCACCTCGTAGACGGGGATCAGATCGATATCACCAACCTTCCAAGGCAGGTTCTTTATGGCCTAAACGATATTGGTCGATCAAAGGCCGAAGTGGCAGCTGAGCGACTCTCTCAGCTCAATCCCAATGCGCTTGTCACTGCGCACTCCCGCATGGCCGATGAAGATTGGCTCGAACAGGCCCTGGCGGGCGCGAGCCTGGTGCTCGATTGCACCGACCGCTTTGCTAGTCGTCATGCCATCAATCGCATCTGCGCCTCGCAGAAGATTCCACTCGTCATTGCCTCAGTCGTGCGTTGGGAAGGCCAACTCCTGGTCTGCGCGCCGTCACTGGGTGCGCAAGGCTGCTATGCCTGCGCGTTTCCAGCCACTGAGCCATCGGGCTCTGTAGACGCAGCCTGCGGAGCCTTCGGCGTGTTTCCAACGATGGCGGGAGTGATGGCCACCCTGCAGGCGCAAGAGGCTCTGAAGGTGTTGTTGGGCTATGCGCCCGAGCCCGATCTTCTGATGCTCCAGGGGCCCGCACTTGAGTTGATTCGTATTCAGCGCAGACGCGCGCTGACCTGCAGCGTCTGCCAGAGGGGCTAACCTGAGCCGCTAGTCCGGGAGCAGGTGGTGAAGTGCAAACTCGAGGTCTGCAGTTGGGTGCTCTCGAAATCCAGACTTCGCGTATCGAAGCCATCGTCCCTGTACATAGGCCATACAGACCGCCGCAAGGGCTGCCGGGTCAGCATCGCTGGATGATGCCGACTCCAGCCGCGCGAGCTTCAGGCTCTGACGCAGGGAGGCCTCCACGCGACTGATGAGCTGATTAACCCGGGACTGCAGGCGGGTGTTCTCGAAGGTAATGGCCTCTCCAATCAAGACACGCGTCATCCCTGGGTTTTTGTCGGAAAACCCCAACAAGACCCGCAGCACAGACTTCGCCTTTTCGTTCGGCGTTTCCGGGCCCGCTTCAATTCGATTGATCAGGCCAAAGAGCGTGTCTTCGATAAACTCTAAAAGGCCCTCATACATCTGGGCTTTGCTCGCAAAATGACGATAAAGCGCGGCTTCAGAGACGCCGATTTTCTCGGCCAGAGCAGCCGTGGTCACGCGCTCAGGCTGACCTTCCTCGAGCATGGCCGCAATGGCCTGAAGGATCTGAATGCGGCGCTCGCCAGGGCGAGGACGTTTACGCGCGGGCGCTTCGACCATCTCAGTCATGTGACCTCCTACTTGGATCGGCCACGCGAGGCCAAATCTGCCAGCGAGTTTACTTGAAGGCGCACAAAACTGGGACGCCTCGCGCCTAAGGGTCGACCCTGAACCCAGGCTTGCTTGCGCTGGGTATGGGAGCACCAGATGCGCGCCGTGCGCAGGCCTGCTCGGTGTGCGGCGCGCAGGTTTTCTGTGCTGTCATCGACCAGATGCACCCGATGCGCGGGCAGACCCGCCTGCCGCCGCAGGTGTCTCCAGAGCCAGGCAGAGGGCTTAGGACGAAGCTGGCCCATCGCGCGCATATCCTCGATGGCAATGACCCGGTCAAAGCAGCCTCTGAGCCCTAGGTGACGAATGAGCCTGTGCGCATAGGCGCGGGGTGCATTGGTCAGTAGCCAACGCCGCCCTGCTAGTTTCTGGATGCGGGCACGCAGGCCTGGCACGACCAGGACATGTTGCTCAAGGGAGTCCATGGGGTGCGTCTCGCGCAGAAAGACGTGAGGATCCACGCCGTGGTGGCGCATGAGACCAAGCAGCGTGGCGCCATACCGATGCCAATATCGTTGGCGCAAAGCGGTTGCCTGCTCTGCGGTCAGATTGAGTGCACCTGCCATCCAATCGGTCATGAGCCGGTTGACCACAGGCATCATGGACCAACTCGCATCATGTAGCGTGTTGTCTAAATCGAGAAGCCAGAGTCTGCGACTGGCGGCTGACATCAGCGCGATTGGAGTACCGCTCAGTGAGACCGGATCATGGTGCCGACGCCCTCGCTGGTGAGGATTTCAAGCAAGAGGCTATTGGGCACCCGTCCATCAATGATGTGTACAGATTGAACACCGCTTCTTGCTGCATCGAGGGCAGAACTGATCTTTGGCAACATACCCCCAGAGAGGGTGCCATCTGCGAAGAGCGCGTCAATCTCGCGGGCTGAGAGCCCGGTGATGAGTTGGCCTGACTTATCCAGCACACCAGGCGTGTTGGTCATCAGGACGAGCTTCTCGGCTCGCAGGATTTCTGCCATCTTGCCCGCCACGAGATCGGCATTGATGTTGTAAGTCTCACCATCTTGGCCAGAGCCAATGGGGGCAACGACGGGAATGAAACCGCTCTTAAGCAGAGATTGGATGACCTCGGGATCAACCGACTCAATCTCACCCACCTGTCCAATATCGAGGGTCTGTTCGGGCTGATCCTTGGAGGGAAGCATGAGCTTGCGGGCCCGAATCAGGCCACCGTCTTGCCCGGTCAGACCGACTGCCTTGCCCCCTGCGTGGTTAATGAGCTCGACAATCTCTTTATTCACCTTCCCGGCCAGGACCATTTCCACGATGTCCATCGTCTCGGAGTCGGTGACACGCATTCCCTGAACGAACTCACCCTTCTTGCCCACCTTTCCGAGCAGCTCCTCGATCTGGGGGCCACCGCCATGGACAACCACCAGGTTGATGCCCACTAGCTTTAAGAGCACCACGTCGTGCGCAAAATTGCGCTTGAGGGCCTCGTCGGTCATGGCGTTGCCGCCGTACTTCACGACGACCGTTTTGCCATGAAAACGTCGGATATAGGGTAAGGCCTCTGCGAGGATGGCCGCCTTCTGGCGCGCTGCTGCGAGATCAGTCATGGCTGGAGGAGCGTGG
The DNA here is from genome assembly GCA_046047855.1 of Pseudomonadota bacterium. Lineage (GTDB taxonomy): Bacteria > Pseudomonadota > Gammaproteobacteria > Burkholderiales > Burkholderiaceae_A > Hahnella. The sequence goes on from JBJOHF010000127.1 coordinate 15,163, forward strand.
GGGAAAAGTTAATCGCCGAACTGTCGCTGACGTAGCTCACGTCTTTGTTGGGCCTCGACAGATAGGGTTGCCGTAGGCCGCGCAAGCAGGCGCTGCAGGCCGATGGGCTCTCCAGTCTCCTCACAATAGCCGTAATCACCTGCATCGATGCGCGCAATGGACTGCTGCACCTTCTTGATGAGCTTGCGTTCACGATCGCGAGTCCGCAGCTCCAACGCGTGCTCTTCCTCTATGGTTGCGCGGTCGGCGGGGTCTGGCACCAGCGTGGTCTCGCGTAGGTGCTCCGTCGTCTCGCCGGCATTCGCGCGGAGCTCTTGCTCAAGTGCGACAAGCCGACGCTTGAAAAAATCAAGCTGGGCGGGGCTCATATACGCGTCGTCTGGCTGAGCGAGGAGCTCCTCCTCGGTTTCGATCATTTTCTTCAATTCAATTCCCATCTATACGAGGCACTGGGCCAATCCCTTGAGGATTGTATCTCTCGGCAGCCCTTTACCAATAAACACGATACGCGTCTCACGGGTCTCGCCAGGCTTCCAGGCACGCCCTTTATCACCGCCCATCAGCATGTGAACGCCCTGGAAGATCATTTGGTTGTCACTGCCTTTGAGCCAGAGGACGCCTTTGTATCGGTAGAGCTGTGGCCCATAGGCCTGGGATACCGCTGACATGAAGCCCTCGAAACGATCGGGATCCATGGGACGGGTCGCCTTGAAAATAAACGAGCTCACATCCTCTGCGTGATGATGGTGATGATCGGCATCAAGAAAGCTGGGGTCAATCTCGAGGGCCGCATTCAGATGAAAACCCTGTATGTCGAGTACCTCGGTGAGATCGGTCTCCCCAAAGTGCACCGGCTGAATCCGCGCACGCGGGTTCATCCGGACCAAGCGTTGCTTGAGTGCGTTCACACGCTCCTCATCGACAAGGTCGGCCTTCGAGAGCAGGATTCGGTCCGCGAATCCAACCTGAGCCTGCGCCTCGGAGTGCTCGTCGAGCTGGGTCTGACCGTGCCGAGCGTCGACGATCGTGATGATCGCGTCCAAAAGGTAACGCTCGGCCACCGCATCATCGACGAAGAAGGTCTGTGCAACCGGTCCGGGCTCGGCCAAGCCAGTGGTCTCGATAATGACGCGATCAAAATCGAGCGCCCCCGCACTTCGGCGTTCGCTCAGGCGATTGAGCATATCGACAAGGTCACCACGCACGGTGCAGCACAGACAGCCATTGTTCATCTCCACAATGCGCTCTTGCTGGTCCTCGAACAAGAGCTCGTTGTCGATGCTCTCCTCACCAAACTCATTCTCAATGACCGCAATGCGATGGCCATGCGGCTCGTTGAGGATGCGTTTGAGCAGAGTCGTTTTGCCGGCGCCAAGAAAGCCCGTAAGGATGGTGACTGGGATCATGGTCCTATTTTGCCTCACTCGACCTTTGCTTGGCTCTCGGATGGGCCAGATCGAGAATCTTCGCGAGATGTTGATGATCGAGGTGGGTATAGACCTGAGTGGTTGCGATATGGGCGTGCCCGAGCAATTCTTGAACGGCACGCAAATCTCCGCTGCTCTGCAGGAGGTGAGAGGCAAACGAGTGCCGCAGCATATGAGGGTGCACGCCAAATCCCAGGCCAGCGACACGAGACCGTTGCTCAAAGCTCCGTTGGACGCTGCGTGCGTTGAGGCGCCCCCCTCGTGCCCCGACAAAGAGCGCTGGTGTCTGGGCATCCAGCGTTTGGCGAATGCTCAACCACGCCGTCACAGCCTCCAAGGCCTGACGGCCCAGCGGAAGCACCCGACGCTTGCGCCCCTTCCCCATGACATGCACCTCTCGGCTCTGGATGTCGATCCAGCCGCCGTCTGCGTCGCCCGCAGGTGATTGGTCTAAACCGATGATTTCAGAGAGTCTCAGGCCGCAGCCATAGGCGAGCTCGTATATGGCGCGGTCCTGCACCTCACGCCAACCGCCCGATTCTGCTGCTGTCTGCGGCCCCTCAACAAATGCGCAGGCGGCATCCACAGAGAGCGTTTTGGGAAGGGTGCGGGCAACCTTCGGCAGCCGAAGCCCCTGCGCAGGATTGGACTCCAGTTTGGGCACACCAAGCGGCTCAGATGTCATGAGCCAATCGAAAAACGACCTCCACGCGGCGAGCTGTCGACGAATACTGCGAGGGGAGGCGCCCGCTCGTGTCAGCGCGCCCACAATGGGCTGCAGGTCTTGCGCCTCAAGGGCATGCACTGGCTTTGAGAGCCGTCGCGTGAGATTGGCGAGATCGCGGGTGTAGGCCTTGATAGTGAGGGCAGACAGATTCCGCAACCTCAGGCTCTGCAAATATGCAGAGACCAAGGCCTCTGTGGCGGAGTCAGCCTGATCGGCCATGGAGGGCTGCACTGGCCAGTTCGGCCATGCGCTCTAAAAACACCATACCCTGACCGGGCTCAAAGCGGCGCGCGTCGTTTGCCCCCAACACAATCGCGCGGTTCAAATGGTCAGGTTCCGAGGGGTTTAGCGGCAACCATGCAAAGCTGCCAAGCGCATCTTGTGTCTGGGCAAGACAGGCCATGACCGCGGAACCCTGATCGGATTGTGTCGACCAACAACTTGGACGAAGCGCACCGGTCATCGAGCCCAGAAGCTCAGCCTGCGGATGCTGGGCATCCCATTCAATAATCTCGACCCGATCAAGGGCGAACAAGGTCTTGAGCTGCTCGATCAGAACCCGACTGCGCTCGCCCGAATCCCTTGCCAGCAGCAGCTCACGCACGAGCCGCATAAGCTTGTCCTGAATGACCTCATTCTCGTGTGCATGATGAAGCATGAGCGACTGGCGCTGATCCATCAGCTTGACCTTCTCGCGCAAGGTCAACACCTGCCGCTCAAGCAGGGAACTCACCGTGCCACCCGCCCCAAGGGAGAGCGCCAGATCGGCGAGCACCTCCGGATGCTCCTCGAGGAATCGGGGGTATTGCCGAAGATAGTCCGCAACCGCGGCTGCATTCATTTGCGCGCTTTCAGGCTCAAGACTCATACCAATACACCCCTTCAAATGTGGTTTCAGCTGGACCCGTCAGGAAGACCGAGGATTCGGAATGGCCAGACCATTGAATCGTAAGTGTGCCCCCACGGGTGCGCACCTCCACGGGCTGATTGCGGGCCAAAACGCCTTGCAGAATGCCGCAGACCACTGCGGCGCACGCACCCGTGCCACAGGCTAGGGTCTCTCCTGCCCCACGCTCCCAGACCCGAAGAGAAATCTGCTGGCTTGAATGAAACTGGGCAAAGCCCGCGTTCGCGCCCTGCGGGCAACGGGCATGTCGTTCAAGCCATGGGCCCAATGTGGGTAGATCGGCCTGCATCCATTCACCTACCCACTGCACGAGGTGCGGATTTCCCATTGACGCGGGGGCCACCCAGACTTCAGGGCCCATCGGCGTGCGCATGGCGTAGAGCAGCTGCTCACCGCAGCGCATGGTGCGAAGTCCCTCCACATCAAACGGTAGGTCTTGTGGATGGAGTCCCGGAGGGCCCATGTCGACGGTCACGCGGCCATCGGATTCGAGTCGAGGCTCAATGACGCCAGAACGGGTTCGGACGCGAAAGCGTGTCTTGTTGGTTAGGCCCTTGTCATGCACATAGCGCGCAAAACAGCGAGCGCCATTGCCACACTGCGCAACCTCACCGCCGTCAGCATTGAATATTCTGTAGACGAAGTCTGCCTCGCCACTTGGGTCGTGCTCGACGAGCAGGATCTGGTCTGCGCCCACGCCAAACCGTCGGTCGGCAAGGCGTCTGATGTGCTCGGGCTCAAGAAGGCCGGCGGGAAGGCCCCCTCGGCCATCGAGGACCACGAAATCATTCCCCGCGCCTTGCATTTTTGTAAACGGTATCTTCATCCCGGAATTATCGACGATCGTAGACCGGCGCATGCCCCTCTGGACGGGTTTTAAAGCGTCGGTGCGTCCATAAGTATTGGGCTGGCGACTCAAGGACTCGCGCCTCAATAAACGCGTTCATGCGCCGGACACCAACCTCGAGTGACTCAGTAGGCTCATGGCTCCAGACCTCATAGAAGCGGGCCTCATAGCCCGAGGGGGTGAGGCGCGTCACCAAGGGAAGAATCTGGGCTCCCGTCATTTGGGCTAGACGCACAACACTGGTCACTGTTGCCGCTGGCTGACCGAAAAACGGGGCGAAGACGGCGTCGCGCTCACCAAAATCCATATCAGGCAGAAAGTAGGCTGTCTTGCCCTTCTTAACCAGGCGGGCAAGCCGGCCAATGCCCTCCCGGCGGGAGATGAGGATAGGCTCATTGAAGCGCGATCGGCCCTTAAGAATCCATTCATTTAGGCGCGCACTGGACTGATCCGAATAGAGTGAGACGATCTGCCGCTCGAGCTGAATCCGCACACCCCCCGCATCCAGGCCCAGAAAATGCGGCGCCAGAATAATGATGCGTGCATTGTCGAGCCTATCGAGGTGCTCAACCCCGACCAGAGAGACCCGCTCGCGCAACACGCTGGCCTCACAAGCGAAAAGCTCAAACCGATCCAGAAATGCGCTTGCGTAAGCACGAAAATGGGCACGGCAAATCGTCCTCACCTCTGCGGGTGTCCAGCCAGGGAAACAAAGCCCAAGATTGGCCTGCGCAACCCGCCTGCGGGGTGCGGCAAGGTAATAAAGGAGGGTTCCAAGAACACCTCCGAGCCGACGGCGCAGATCAAAAGGCAGCGCGCCCAAGCCGCGAGCAAACCGCAAGCCAAGGCCAATGAAGAGCTCGCTCATGGGCGTCCGATCGTCATGTGCGATGCCCTGACTGGCCTCTGTAGACCGGCGTCTTGTGGCGGTTATAAGCCCATAAATACTGACTCGGCGCCCGCCAGATTTCCTGCTCACATCGCTGGTTCATCTCGTTGACCTGCTCCTCCAGACTCTGGCCTTGCGGCACCCAGGGCGTCACCCGCATCTCCCAGCCTGACGATACCCGCACAACCACGACCCAGAAGATCGCTGCGCCCGTGGCCTGGGCGAGCCGAAGGGGAAGGCTCATGGTGTAGGCGGGCTGCCCCCAGGTCGTGGACCAGACACCATCCCCCGCCGTTGGCACCTGGTCCGGCAGCATGCCGATAGCCTCTCCCGCCCGCAAGGTCTTCAATAATTGACGCACCCCTGAAGCGTTCGCAGGCACAGCCCGAACACCTGAGGCTGGCCGAAGGGCCCGCAATAGCCGCTCCATAGATGGCTTGCGAGCGGGCCGATAGAGCACCGTCATCGGACAGACATCCCGAGCCAGAAGACGCGGCGCAAGTTCAAACGCGCCCAAATGGGGGGTCAGAAAAACAAGGCCTCTGCCCGCTGCAACGGCGCTCTGAGCGAGGTCAAGGCCAATGGTCTGCACGCGCTCCGTTGACTGGGGATTGCACCAGATGCGGGGAAGCTCGGATACCAGCAGCCCAGCCTGCGCGATCGAAGCCCGCCTCAGGCGGCCGAATGCGCTCTGGCTCAGACCGGCACGACGCGCGGACTCGGACAGAAGCGCGGTCTTGAGGCTTAGGTCGAGCTGTCGACGATAGCGAGCAGAGAGGGCCCAGACCATCCAGCCAAGCGAAACGCCCAAGGCACGAAGGCTCCAAAGTGGCCAGAACGACAAGAATTTGAAAAGCGTTTGCATAGTGTCTATAGTGGGTCTATCGCCGATTTAATCGACAACTTGCGGGGCGATTGTCTTTCAAATACCGCTAAAGCGTATGCAATTCGCAGTCAGAAGCGTATCGCTCAAGCGCATTTCCGCGGTTGTCATCACTGGAGACTCGCATGAGCCAAGACTACCTCTTCACTTCTGAATCTGTATCCGAAGGCCATCCCGACAAGGTATCCGACCAGATCTCGGATGCCATCCTCGATGCCCTCATTGCCCAAGACCCCACCTCACGTGTTGCTGCAGAGACGCTCTGCAACACCGGCCTCGTCGTGCTCGCAGGCGAAATCACCTCACGTGCCACGGTCGACTACATCCAGGTGGCCCGAGAGACCATCAAGGGAATTGGCTACGACAATACCGAGTACGGTATCGACTACAAAGGCTGTGCAGTCCTGGTTGCATACGACAAGCAGAGCCCAGACATCGCCCAGGGCGTGAACAAGGCGCATGACGATGGTCTCGATCAGGGAGCGGGAGACCAGGGCCTGATGTTCGGCTATGCCTGTAACGAGACCCCTGTTCTCATGCCAATGGCCATCCACCTTTCACACCGGCTCGTTGAGCGTCAGTCCCTCATTCGCCGTGATGGGCGGCTCTCATGGCTGCGCCCGGACGCAAAGTCCCAGGTCACACTCGAATACAAAGATGGCAAGCCATTTCGCATCGATACCGTCGTACTCTCCACCCAGCACGCGCCGGACATCAGCCTGGAGCAGCTTCGTGAGGCGGTCATTGAAGAAATCATCAAGCCCGTCCTTCCCGCTGAGCTCATCAAGGGAGAGATCAAATACCTGGTCAATCCGACTGGGCGTTTTGTGATTGGCGGACCACAGGGAGACTGCGGGCTCACCGGCCGCAAGATCGTCGTAGATACCTATGGCGGCTCGGCGCCACACGGAGGTGGTGCGTTCTCAGGCAAAGACCCCTCGAAAGTGGACCGCTCAGCGGCCTATGCGGGCCGCTACGTCGCAAAAAATATCGTTGCCGCCGGATTGGCCACAAAGGCACTGATTCAGGTCAGCTACGCGATTGGAGTCGCCAAGCCGACATCCGTGTTCGTAGACACGCAGGGCACGGGTGTGGTGCCGGACGAGAAGATCGCTGCAGCGGTCGAGGCTGTTTTTGATCTCCGGCCTCGGGGCATCGTCCAGATGCTGGACCTGCTCAGACCCATCTACAAGAAGACGGCAGCCTATGGGCATTTCGGTCGAGAAGAGCCTGAGTTCAGCTGGGAGCGCACCGACAAGGCTGAAGCCCTTCGCCAGCATTGCCTGTAAATTTCCCTATCAATTGACCTAGGCGCATTCCCTCGTCATACTCCTTGATTGCTCGAGGAGCGTTGCGAGAGGGTGCGCCCTCCCAGGCTCGAGCAGGGCACATCCCTGTGCCTGTCGCAACGGCGCTCGCGTATTCCTAACCCCACAGAAAGGAGCGCGAGATGAGCGCTGTTTTAAAAGAAGTTCGCACCCAAGACTACGTCATTGCCGACATGAGTCAGGCTGACTGGGGCCGCAAAGAAATTCGTATTGCTGAGACTGAAATGCCCGGTCTCATGGCCATTCGAGAAGAGTTCGCCAAATCCCAGCCGCTCAAGGGCGCCCGGATCACCGGCTCGCTGCACATGACCATTCAGACCGCGGTCCTGATTGAGACACTGACAGCCCTCGGCGCAGAGGTGCGTTGGGCCTCCTGCAATATTTTTTCAACACAAGACCATGCAGCTGCAGCCATTGCCGCTGCCGGCGTGCCCGTCTTTGCTAAGAAAGGCGAGACGCTTGAGGAGTACTGGGACTACACCCACCGCATTTTCGATTGGGTGGATGGCAAGCCCAGCAACATGATTCTCGACGATGGCGGCGATGCAACCCTTCTGCTGCACCTCGGCGCAGACGCGGCCCGTGACATCAGCGTGCTCGACCACCCCCACAGCGAAGAGGAGCGCTGCCTCTTTGCCTCCATCAAGACACAGCTCGCAAAAGACCCAAGCTTCTATCAGCGCAACCTCGATGCCATCATCGGTGTCACCGAGGAGACCACAACCGGCGTGCACCGCCTCAAAGAGATGAGCGCTAAAGGCACGTTGGCGTTTCGGGCCATCAATGTCAACGACTCGGTGACCAAGAGCAAGTTTGACAACCTCTACGGATGCAGAGAGTCGCTGGTCGACGGCATCAAGCGTGCCACGGACGTCATGATTGCAGGCAAGGTCGCGGTCGTCGCAGGCTACGGCGATGTGGGTAAGGGCTCTGCCCAGGCCCTGCGCGCCCTTTCCGCCCAGGTCTGGATCACCGAGATTGACCCCATTTGCGCCCTGCAAGCAGCCATGGAAGGCTATCGCGTGGTAACCATGGAATACGCCGCAGACAAGGCCGATATTTTCGTAACCGCAACGGGCAACAAAGACGTCATCACCTTCGATCACATGGCCCGCATGAAGGACCAGGCGATTGTCTGCAACATCGGACACTTCGACAACGAAATCGATGTGGCCTCTCTGTCGCAATGCACCTGGGAGGAGATCAAGCCCCAGGTCGACCACGTCATCTTCCCGGACGGAAAGCGCATCATCCTGCTTGCACAAGGTCGCCTGGTAAACCTAGGCTGTGGCACGGGGCACCCAAGCTATGTCATGAGCTCCTCGTTTGCGAACCAGGTCATTGCTCAGATTGAGCTCTACACCCACCAGGACTTCTACGAGAAGGGCAAGGTCTACGTGCTGCCAAAGCATCTCGATGAGAAAGTGGCGCGCCTGCAGCTCCAGAAATTGGGCGCGATGCTGACCGAGCTCTCCCCTGAGCAGGCTCGCTATATCGGCGTGCCGCTCGAGGGCCCCTATAAGCCAGAGGCCTATCGCTACTAAATCCATGCAGATCAGTCTGGAGTTTTTCCCGCCCAAGACCTCAGCCGCATCGCAGGCCCTGGGCGGGGTTGCACAGGCTCTCAGGGCCTTGAATCCCGCCTATGTCTCGGTCACCTATGGGGCAGGGGGGTCCACGCGAGAGGGCACTGCCGCGACGGTTGCTCAGATGCGTTCGCTTTTTGCATCGGTCGCTCCACATGTGTCTTGCATCGGTGCAGACGCCGCGGAGCTCACGGACCTACTCAATGGCTATCGCTCTCAGGGGATCGACCGCATCGTAGCCCTGCGTGGCGACCTTCCGTCAGGATTTGGTCAGGGCGGAGATTTCGCCCATGCCATCGACCTCGTGCGCTTTGCCCGCCAACACTTCGGGAGTCACTTCGCCATTGAGGTTGCAGCCTATCCCGAGGTGCACCCGCAGGCCCGAAGCGCACAGGCAGATCTGGACCACTTTGTTGCCAAAATGAAGGCTGGTGCCGATGGCGCCATCACGCAATATTTTTTCAACTCAGACGCGTATTTTCGACTGGTCGATGAGGCCTATGCCAAAGGGGTGGAAGCGCCCATCACCCCCGGCATCATGCCCATCACCAATTTCACGCAGCTTGCGCGATTCTCAGACAGCTGTGGGGCTGAAATCCCGCGATGGATCCGTCAGCGGCTCGCGGGTTTCGGCGACGATGCGGAGTCGATTCGCGCGTTTGGGCTCGACGTCGTAACAGATCTTGTCGACCAGTTGGTCACTGCGGGCGTGCCCGGCCTACACTTCTACACCATGAACCGGGCTGAGCCTACGCTTGCGATCTGTCAAAGACTGGGGCTCGGCGGCGCTGGCGCATCGGCCTGACACCACCCACCTTCATGAACCCAAGCATTGAGCCGCAGGTCATGCGGCTCCCCAAGATCAGCATCAACGGCTGCGTGCTTAAAGAGCACACCCACCATCATCGGGTCGGGTCGACCACTCGCTCGGCGCTCCGCTAGGGTTCTGTCGTAGTAGCCTTTACCCGCCCCCAGCCTTGCGCCCTGGCGATCCACGCCGACGCAAGGAACAATCCAGACATCACACTCCATTTGTTCCTGGCCATCAGGCGTAAAGAGTCCCTGAGCGTCTCTCACGAGCGCTTGGCCCGGGACCCAGCTTCGAAACTGCAGTGGCGCTTCAGCGGCAATCACAACGGGCAGAGAGAGCCCGACGCCCCGTTGGTGCCATGCCCGCCAGACCACCACCAGGTCTGGCTCACCCCTCCACGGCAGAAATACGGCAACCTGACTCCAGGCCCTCAAAACCGCCTGAGCGGAGAGAATGTCGGCAATCTGGCGCTCTGCGCGCCTGCGCTCATCCGGGCTTAGGGTCTGCCGAGCCTGAAGCAGCCAACGACGCCAGTCTGCTTTAGACCGACAGGCCTGGGGCGTCAATTCCATAGGCGACTCCTGTTCTTGTTCCACGGCTCCGATGTATCGTAGGCTCATGCGCAACCCCTCATTCAGTGCAACGCTCGTCATCATTCTGATGAGCTTCTTTGGAACTGCCACTCAGGCAAAGCCCCAAGTGGACCACCCGATTGTGGCGGCAAAGGCTGCATTCGAGGCATCGAATCTTCCCAAGCTGGTCCACGCACAGCGGCAGTTAGGGCAAGACCCCCTGAGAATCTGGGCAGATTATTGGGTCACGCGACTCTCACTCACTCAGGAACCCTTTGGCGCTGCCGCACTTGAGAGTCTCGAGCAGTTCATGAGAACGGCAGGCACCCACCCGCTCGCAGCCGCCATTCAGCGCGACTGGGGGCACGCAGCGATTCGCAAGGGGCCGTGGGATCAGATTGCAAGCGTGATTGATCGCCTCCCAGCCACCCTCGAATCACCGGGAATTGCCTGCGCTCAGGCAAGGCTCCAGCTCGAGCGCGGTCAATCATCACCCGCTGACGCCTTACTTCTGGTCCGCGGACACGAGTCAAGAGAGGGCTGTCTCTATCTGCTTGAGGCCATCCATCGACAAGCGCCGCTCCCCTTGGAGGCCCTGCAGCTGCGTGCACGCTGGGCAGCCGCCACAGGAGACTTGCCGGCTGCCCGGCGCATCTGGCTCATCACACCGCGGGGCGAGGCCCAGTTTGAGCGTGAACGCCCACTCTTGCAGCTGCTGATTCGCTCCCAGTCCAACAGCGTGCAGGTTGCTCACCAGCTCGATCGTGGGCAGATTCGTCTGAGAGAGGACCAGATCCCATTTGCCAAAGGAATCCTGGCTGGACGCCTCTTTGTGCGCTCGGACCCGAAGGCCTGGTCGTTCTTTCAAGATGCGATGCTTGCAGATGCTCAACTGCTTCAAAAGATGCCCACGGCCAGCCTTGAGGCCTTTGCTCGACTCAGTCTGCGTCGGGGAGATTGGGCAAGCCTGCATCGCATTTTAGAGGCCCTACCACTCGCTATCCAGGCAGAGGATCATTGGCGATATTGGCGGGGATGGCTCGCGCAACAAAGGGGAGACTCGGCCCTAGCCAAGAGCCTTTGGCAGAGCATTCCCACTGGCTGGGGGTTTTACCAGCAGCTCGCCTCAGCAGAACTCGATCGCGCAGCCCCGCAGACTCGACGTGACTCAGGCATTGCTATCGAAATTGCACGAGCCCGGGAGCAGCTTCAGGCTCAAGACACGGTGCATCGCGCACTCTCTCTGGCATCCCTCGGGCTTCGAACAGAGTCTGCGACGGAGTGGCGCTCGTTGCTGGAGCAGCAGGCTGACGCCTTCATTCTCGCTGCGGCTGAGATCGCACTGGCTTCGGGACACTATGACCGAGCCATCAATGCAGCCATCCGAACCCAAAAATCTCACGATCTCGACCTTCGTTATCCAAAGCCCTATCGAAAAACCATTGACCATTACTCGGCGTCCCGTGAATTGGAGGTCGGTTGGGTCTACGGTCTTATCCGACAGGAGTCTCGGTTTCTGTCGGGCGTTTTTTCTCCGGTTGGCGCAGCTGGCCTGATGCAGATCATGCCCAGAACCGCCAAGTCACTTGCCAAGGAAGAGGGCATTCGAGACTTTCGGCCGTCGGCTGTCACAGAGCCTGAGCTCAATGTGCGCCTGGGCACGCGCTACCTGCGATCGCTCTACGACCAGTTCAATGGCTCTCTTGTTCTTGCAACGGCAGCCTATAACGCTGGTCCTGCGCGCAGCCGGCTCTGGCGCGCAACCTTGGTTCAACCGATTCCCGGGGCGGCCTTTGCTGAGTCCATTCCATTTGCGGAGACACGCGACTACGTCAAGAATGTCTTAGCGAATGCCGCCGCCTATCAGGCCCCGGGCACACCCCAGAAACTGCTGACCTGGCTCGGGCCTATCAGCAAGCAGCAGCAGGGCCTAGAATCACAGCCATGACTCCCTATCCGCACAGCGTTGCCATCCTCGGGGGCACCGGTTTCATTGGGCGTGCCCTCGCGAACCGGCTCTCTCAGCTTGAGGCTGGTCCCCGAGAGATTCGCATCCTGACCCGAGCCCGAGCACGCGCTCGCGCGCTCTGGACGCTGCCCAAGGTGCAAGTCCTCGAGGTCGATTATCAAGATGAGGCGAATCTCGCAGAGGGGCTCGCTGGCTGTGAGGCCATCGTGAACCTGGTTGGCCTGCTGCACAGTCGAACGGGCAAGCCCTGGGGTCCGGACTTCGATGAGGCCCATGTGCGCCTCCCCGCAAGACTCACCCGATGCATGGCACGAAACCAGATTCGCCGGCTCGTTCACGTGAGTGCCCTCGGGGTTTCCTCATCCGCACCCTCGATGTACCTGCGCAGCAAGGCCGCAGGTGAGGCCCTGCTTCGAGGCGCCGAGACAATCGATCTCACGATTCTCCGACCCTCCGTGGTCTTTGGCCCGGAAGACCAGTTTGTGCGCCTCTTTGCCAAGCTTGCGCGATGGCTGCCTGTGATTCCCCTTGCAAGCCCACACGCCCGTTTCCAACCCATTTATGTCGGCGATCTGGTGCGCGCCATCACGCAATGCCTTGCAGAGCCACGCACAATCGGGCAGGTCTTCGAGCTTGCAGGCGAAGATGTGCTCACGCTCTACGAGGTCGTGCACTGGGCTGCGACGTACGCAGGACACCCCCGAATCATCCTTCCGCTCTCCGATGGGCTTGCTCACCTTCAAGCTGCGGTCATGGAGCATCTTCCCGGGCCCACCCTCGTCTCTCGGGACAACCTTGCATCAGCAACGGTGCCAAGCCTAGCCTCTGGGCCTATGAATCCGCTGCTCAACCTCGGCCCGCTGACCCGATTTCACAGCGCGGTTCCCCTCATGCTTGGGAGCGCATAGAGGCTATGGATTTCCAGGGATTGGTTTCGCTCGCTCCGCAGCGAAGCGACGCCACCCTGTCCCGTCTGCCCCAAAGCGCAGAGATCTACTGCGTGGGTGGTGCCGTCCGCGACTGTCTTCTCGGTGAGACTGCTCTCGACCGAGACTACCTGGTCACAGGTGCGAGCCCCGAGCAGATGTCTGCAGCAGGTTTCCGGCCCGTGGGCAGAGATTTTCCCGTTTTTCTTCATCCCGTCTCGCAGGCCGAATACGCGCTGGCTCGCACAGAGCGCAAATCGGGTCAGGGCTACAAAGGGTTCGTTTTTTATACGGGGCCGCAGGTTAGCCTTCAAGAAGACCTTATGCGAAGGGATTTACGCATCAATGCCATGGCGGTCGATTCTGAGGGGCAATTACATGACCCACTCGGCGGCTGTGAAGACCTCAAACAAAAAACCTTGCGCCACATCAGCCCGGCTTTTCGTGAAGACCCGCTTCGGCTGCTTCGGTTGGCTCGATTCTGTGCGCGCTGGCCAGACTTCTCGGTCGCAGAGGAGACATTTGCGCTCTGCCAGACGATGGTTGCAGATGGTGAGCTCAGAGCACTCGTGGCTGAGCGCGTCTGGATAGAACTTGAAAAGGGGCTAGACGCCGCAGCCCCGGCGCGCATGATGGCATTCATAGAATCACTTGGCGCCTGGCCTGAACTGGTGAGCCCGATTGAGGCTCAAGCACGGCCCGATGAGGCCCTATTCAAGCTCACCGAAGCCAAGCAGCGCAGCGTGCCAACACCTGTGCTCGCAGGGCTTCTTTTCTCTTTTTGGCCAGCGGGTCGGCTTGAACCCGCGCTCCCCAAACAGGTACTGGACTGGCGTCGCCTCCTCGCCTCGGGCCTCGCCAGACCGGCCTGGTTAGCGAAGGTTAACCCCATTGAAATGAGCGAGCATCCCGCCCAAACGGCGGCAGCCATTGCCGATTGGGCCGATCAGGCCGATCTCTATCGGCGCCCCGAGCGAATCGAGCCCCTACTCGCATTTGCAGACCCGACACCCAGTACCGCACTGGCCTTGAACATGATTCGAGGACTCGTCGCGCTACCCGTTGGCGAGGCGGCCCAGCGCGCCGCAAGCACAAAGCAATCAGTCCCGCTGGCCGTGCGCTCCCACCGACTCGACTGGCTCACACGGCAGCTTCAAGGCGCTCATAACGGAGAAGGTCTGCCCCATCGCCGAGTCTGAAAGCAGCGTCTGTAATGCGGCGAGGGTTCGCAAGCGCTCGAGGTCTTGTGGGGCTTGGCCCCGATCACCAGGCTCAGGAAAGATCAGATGTTGCGCGAGCGAGAGGATGTCCTGATCGAGCAGCCAGGCTGCCTGAGACTTCAAGCTGAGGGCAGTGGCCCCCATGACGCGGAGGTGCTCAGCCAGCTGAGTGAAATCGACATGCGCTGTGAGGTCGCGAGAACCAGGCTCGCATATCCATTCATTGGGGTCATCAAGCCGTCGGTGCTGCCAATGCGCTGCCAGCGTGCCCAGGTGCCGATCTGGATGATCCAGCTCCGGTCGCTCATAGCCATAGTCCACCACCAGTAGAAGTCCTGCCTCTAAAGGTTGCCAGAGCCCCCTTAGAAGGTCCTCTAGGCCCGGCGCCATCTCACAGAGATGTCCGCGGGCCCATCCTCCCCAGGCCTGGGCAGCACGGGCTCGGTCACGGACCACGCCTGTGAGGTACTCGCTGGCCGGCCGAGCGCTCCATTGCCAGCGCGACTCGCGTGTATCCCATACGACCCCCCACTCAAGCACCTCATCGCGGCCGCCGCCATCAACCCCTCTCCACTCCAATCGCTTAACGGGTAGCGCGTCGAAGACCTCATGGGCAATCACCAGCCCCCGCATGCCCAGACCCCTAGGTGCGCGCTCGCCCACCCAGGCCAGTCTGGACCAGAGATCCGCCGCGTCGGGTCGATTCGAGAAGGCCTTACGGAGCGTGGCGCGCTGAAGGGCCCTCAGGTGGGCGCTCGGCTCGTCCAGCCAATACGTCTGTGGAAGGCAATTCGACTCCGCCAAGGACTTCAGCACCTGAGCAGCCAGCGCGCCCGTGCCCGGTCCAACCTCAAGAATAGAGAGCGCTTCGCCCATCTGTTGGGTCAGCTTGCGAAAGGTCTGGGCCATGGCAAAGCCCATCCAGGGCCCCATCTCAGGAGCGGTCTGAAAGTCTCCCGCAGCGCCGAAAGGCCCGGTGGCACGGTCGGTACGGGTGTAATAGCCGCCTTTGGGGTGCAAGAGTGCGGCCTGCATAAACTGATCAAATGCAAGCCAGCCCCCCTGGGCCATAGCCTCCTGCTCAAGATGCTGTTGCAGTGATACGGTGTGCGACATGCGTGGCAGGGTATCAAAGCTACACTTGTGCCATGCGTTCGACCGCCCATCCATCATCGACACCCAGCCCAGTCGCACTGGTCACCGGTGGCGCCAAGCGCCTCGGACGAAGCATCGTTGAGGCCTTGGCAGCGCAGGGTTGGGGGGTAGCCATTCACTATCGTGAGTCTGCCCAAGAAGCCAAAGCACTGGTGAACGCGCTTGAAGCGAAGGGGCAGCAGGCGATTGCCTGTCCGCTTGCACTCGATGAGCGCCTCACGCCGGAGGCGGCCGACCAATACCTCGCAGACATTCACAAACGTATCGGGCCCGTCACACTCATCGTGAATAACGCCTCTCGATTCGAGTTCGACCTCGCAGATTCGGCCAGTGCCTCCAGCCTGCGTGGCCATCACGAGACCAATTTGATTGCACCGGTTCTGCTCACCCAGGCACTCTACCGGCACTGCCAAGCGAACCAAATGAAGGGGGTCGTCATCAACCTGTTGGACCAAAAGCTCGACAACCCCAACCCTGATTTTTTCTCTTATACGCTCTCAAAGGCTGGGCTACTCTGGGCGACTCGGCTCATGGCTCAGACACTCGCCCCCACCCTGCGCGTTTTGGCGGTTTCACCGGGCATTACGCTGCCCAGTGCTGACCAGTCCGAGGAGGAGTTTCGAGAGACACATTCGAAAACCCCGCTGGGCGCATCCAGTACGCCCGATGACATCGCCCAGGCCATTCTCTGGCTCGCCAGATCTCCTGCCATTACCGGGACACATCTGTTAGTCGACGGCGGGCAGCATTTGCTGCCTTTAGCGCGTGATGTGATGTTCTCTACCCGATAATAGGCGGCATCATGACCTCTACCTCCGGACACAGACGCATTTTTATGCATGAGCTCAGCCTCATGGCATCGATTGGGTTCCATGACTTCGAGCGCACGGCGCGCCAGCGTATTCTGGTGAATGTCGATCTCTACGTTCCGATTGTGCAGGCTCAGAGCCCAAGCGACGATGTCGCAGACCTGCTCGACTACGATCGTGTGAGGGCTGGCATCCAAGCGCTCGTCGCGCAACGACATTACAACCTCCAAGAGACTTTGGTCGACGAGATCCTCTCGCTCTGCATGGCTTTTCCACAAGTAGAGGGTGTGCGCGTATCGACACAGAAGCCAGACGTATACCCCGACTGCAAGACTGTAGGAATCGAAACAGAAGCATGGCGCAGCTAAGTCTGGTGCATCTTCAGGCGGCGCCGCGCACGCTGCGCAATCCGACTGAGATCAATAAGCTCTCTAAGCGCCTGCATCGCCTCACGGGACAGGCGATTGCCGACTTCAACATGATTGAGGCGGGCGACCGTGTCATGGTCTGCCTCTCGGGTGGAAAAGACAGCTACAGCCTGCTGGACCTGCTGATCTCGCTGCGGGCCAGAGCACCGATCGCCTTCGAGCTGATTGCAGTCAACCTTGATCAAGGCCACCCGGGGTTTCCGAAGGACGTGCTGCCAGATTACCTGCGCGCACTCGGCGTGACCTTTCATATCGAAACCCAAGATACCTATTCCATCGTCAAGCGCGTCATACCCGAGGGCAAGACCATGTGCTCGCTCTGCTCGCGTCTTCGCAGAGGCACGCTATACCGCGTCGCCAGCGAGCTTGGCGCCACCAAGATCGCGCTCGGTCACCACCGCGACGACATCCTGCAAACGTTCTTCCTAAACCTCTTCTTTGGCGGTTCACTCAAGGCGATGCCCCCGAAGC
This sequence comes from Pseudomonadota bacterium, assembly GCA_046047855.1. GTDB lineage: Bacteria > Pseudomonadota > Gammaproteobacteria > Burkholderiales > Burkholderiaceae_A > Hahnella. Next base: position 32,118 of record JBJOHF010000127.1, read on the forward strand.
TTGTCTCAGACGATGGGCGCCATGTTGTCATTCGGCCTCTGGCCTATGTCGAGGAATCCGACCTGCAGGCCTGGTCGGTACACAAGGCCTTCCCCATCATTCCCTGCGACCTCTGTGGCTCGCAAGAAAACCTGCAAAGGCAGCAGGTAAAGGCCATGCTCCAGGCCTGGGACCGTCAGCATCCCGGTCGGGTTGACTCCATTTTTCAAGCGCTCAGCAACCTCAAACCCTCCCACCTACTTGATCAGAGCGCATTTCCCTTTCAATCCATCATGGCTGACGGTCAGGTGAGGGCAGATGGGGACAAAGCATTCGATCCACAGGGGAGCTGCTCGTGAGTGCGCTCTTTCGACTCCTCACCATTTTCTGGGTGATCTGGAAGTTCGGGCTCGATCAGCTCGCCGTCGATGGCGCCCAGCGGGGGCTCAATTCGCGTGTCCTCGCAGGAACGCTGTTTGTCCTGCGGCTGGGTCGACGATTCTCTGCACCCCGAGGACAGCGCATTCGTGAAGCACTTGAGAGCCTGGGCCCTATCTTTGTGAAGTTTGGTCAGGTGCTCTCGACCCGTCGAGACCTGCTCCCAGAAGACATCGCAAACGAACTCGCGCTGCTGCAAGACCAGGTGCCCCCCTTCCCCTCCGAGCAGGCGATTGCTGCCATTGAAAAGGCCTTTGGGCGCTCTATTCAGCAGCTCTTTCAGGCTTTTGACCCGACACCGGTCGCGAGTGCCTCCATTGCACAGGTTCATTTTGCGCAGCTACACGATGGGCGTGAGGTGGCGGTTAAGGTGCTGCGGCCTGGCATGTTGGAGATCATCGACAAGGACCTAGCCTTGTTAGCGCTCGGGGCCCAATGGGTTGAGCGGCTCTCTCCGGACGGTCGTCGCCTCAAGCCCCGCGAGGTGGTTGAAGAGTTCAATCACTATCTGCACGATGAGCTCGATCTGGTGCGTGAGGCGGCCAACGCCGCCCAGCTCAGGCGAAACTTCGAGCACTCAGGGTTGCTGCTTATCCCCGAGATGATCTGGGACCTCTGCCAGCCCAATGTCATTGTCATGGAGCGGGTCTACGGTATTCCGATCGGTCGAATGGATCGGCTGCGTGAGGCAGGTGTAGACCTACAGCAGCTCTCCCGCGAAGGGGTGGAGATCTTCTTTACGCAGGTCTTTCGAGACGGCTACTTTCATGCCGATATGCACCCAGGCAATATTCTGGTCTCTGATCGAGGGCCACACTTCGGTCACTACATCGCACTGGATTTTGGCATCGTTGGCACACTCTCGGAGTACGACAAGAACTATCTTGCCCAGAACTTTCTCGCGTTTTTTCGAAGAGACTACCGACGGGTCGCAGAGCTCCATGTCGAGTCAGGCTGGGCGCCGGCCGATACCCGTGTCGATGCGCTGGAGGCCTCTGTTCGGGGCGTCTGCGAGCCCTTCTTTGATCGCCCACTGAAGGAGATTTCGCTCGGGCAGGTGCTCATGCGGCTCTTCCAAGCCTCTCGGCGGTTCAATGTCGAGATCCAGCCGCAGCTGGTGCTCTTGCAAAAGACGCTGCTCAATATCGAGGGCCTTGGCAGACAGCTCGATCCAGACCTCGACCTTTGGGTAACGGCAAAACCCTTCCTTGAGCGCTGGATGAAGGAGCAGGTGGGCTTTGAGGCGCTGCGGGCCCAGGGCATGCGCGAGGCAGAGCGCTGGGCCAAGCTCTTGCCCCAGATCCCCCGACTCGCCCATGCCGCGCTCTCGCAGGCGGCTTACCCGCGAGAAGATAAGACAGCTGAAGCGATTCGCAGGCTGACGGATGAGACACGCCGCACGCGACGCTGGCTCCAGGTTTTGGTGTTGGTCATTGTGGTCTCCCCCTGGTTGTTTGCCGCATTTTTCTCATGAAGGACGCGACATGCTCTTAACCCTGGTTTCGATCTATCTCTTTGTTTCTATCTTGATTGGCCTGGTTGCAGCAAGGCAGGTTCACTCCGCACAGGACTACATCACTGCCGGACGACACATGCCCATGCCTGTCGTTATGGCCATGGTCTTTGCCACCTGGTTTGGGGCAGAGACGGTGCTTGGCGTCTCTGCAACCTTCCTAGAGGAGGGCTTTCGAGGACTGATCTCTGACCCTCTGGGAGCCTCACTCTGCCTGGTGCTTTTTGGATTGATTTTTGCGTTGCCGCTCTACCGGATGAAACTCCTGACGCTGGGCGATTTTTTTAAACGACGCTACAACCGGCAGACCGAACTCATCATCTCTCTGTGCATCGTCGTGTCCTACCTCGGCTGGGTCTCTGCGCAGATCACCGCACTTGGCCTCGTCTTCAACGTACTCTCCAATGACACGGTATCGATGCAAATGGGCATGATCATCGGGGCAGCAGTGGTGCTCACCTACACCTTGTTTGGAGGCATGTGGAGCGTGGCTGCAACAACCTTCATTCAGATGATCGTGATCGTCGTGGGCCTGCTCATCGTGACCTGGATGGCAGGTGACATGGCAGGCGGCTTCGAACCCGTCATTGCCAAGGCCGCTGCAGAGGGCAAATTCGACTGGCTCCCCACGCTCGAACCCCTGGACATGCTGGGTTGGGCGGCTGCGCTCATGACGATGGCGCTCGGATCGATTCCCCAGCAAGACGTCTTCCAGCGCGTGAATGCCTCCAAGAACGAGTCCGTCGCTGTCTGGGGCACCACCCTGGGCGGGGTGGCGTATTTCATCTTTGCTGCGGTCCCACTCTTTCTGGCGTACTCCGCCAGCATGATTGATGCAGATCTCACTGCAAAGCTCATGGACCAAGACTCACAACTCGTATTGCCCACCCTCGTCCTGCAGTACATGCCCTTTTGGGTTCAAGTGGTCTTCTTTGGTGCCCTGCTCTCGGTGATCATGAGCACCGCCTCTGGGACCCTGCTCGCGCCCGCCGTTACCTTTGCTGAGAATGTGCTCAAAGGTGGCCAGCCACACATGTCGGACCGTCAGCTACTGCTGACGACCCGCATCACCGTAGCGGTCTTCACGGTCATGGTCACAAGCTATGCCCTGCTCACGGATGAGAGCATTCACGGCATGGTCGAAAATGCCTATCGCATTACCCTGGCCGGTGCGTTTGTACCCCTGGCTGCAGGCCTTTTTTGGCGTAAGGCGAGCAATCTGGGGGCGAGCCTCTCGATCTTCTTCGGGCTCGGAACCTGGCTACTTTTGGAGGCGAGTGGGGCCGAACTGCTGGTAGAGCCCCAGCTCATTGGCCTGTTCTTCAGCCTCATCGGCATGGTCATAGGGTCCACACTTTCGCCCAACCCCCATCGTGGGCATCAGCATGGCCTCTCCCCGGGAGCGGAACATCGATGAGCGCCAACCAAGGGCCCGAAACACTCTTTGCGGTTGTCCTCGCGGCTGGACGCGGAAGCCGCATGCGCTCCGAACTTCCCAAGGTCTTACACCCGATCGGGGGCATGCCCATGCTTGGGCGCGTGCTCTCCACGGCACTCAACCTCGATGCGACGCGCATCGTCTGTGTGGTTGGCTCAGGCGCAGAGGCGGTTGAGGCATATGCCAGAGCGTCCTTTGCAGACCAGTCTCGATTGACCTTTGCCCTTCAGGCGCCACCCCAGGGCACGGGCCATGCCGTAGCCTGTGCCATGCCCCACTTGCCCGACGAGGGCCAGACCATGGTGTTGTATGGGGACGTCCCCTTGCTCAGCCCGCAAACCCTGAGCAGCCTTCTTAGCCTTGCAAGGAGCCAAGACGGCGTCGGGCTGCTCACCGCGCATCTGAGTGACCCAAAAGGCTATGGACGTATTCTGCGCAATGCCGATGGGCAGCTGACCTCCTGTGTAGAGGAAAAAGACGCCAACGAAGAGCAGCGCAAAATACAAGAGGTCAACACAGGCGTTCTGGTGGCCCCGACCCGCCTGCTGAGGTCTTGGGTCTCCGACCTCAAGAATGACAATGCGCAAGGGGAGTACTACCTCACCGATGTACTGGCCATGGCAGTCCGCGCCGGAATGCGTGTGGCCACCCATTGCTGCACCGACCCCACCCAAACGCAAGGCGTCAACAGTCAGGAGGATCGCAGCGCACTTGAGCGGCAACTCCAGCTGCGGCTCGCCCATGCGCTGCTTGAGGCGGGTGTGAGCCTTGCCGACCCCGCTCGAATCGATATTCGCGGGTCTCTTACCTGCGGCCGTGATGTACGCATCGACCACAGCTGCCTTTTTGAAGGCGAAGTCACACTGGAAGATGGTGTTGAGATTGGGCCAAACTGCGTGCTCAAGAACGTACGGGTGGGGGTTGGTGCCCGCATCGAGGCCATGTCTCATCTCGAGGCCTGCGAGCTTGGCCCTCGCGCCGTAGTTGGACCCTTTGCACGCCTCAGACCAGGCTCAGTGCTCGGTGAGGGCGCTCATGTGGGCAACTTCACGGAAATCAAAAACAGCAGCCTCGGTGCCATGTCCAAGGCCAATCACCTCTCTTACATCGGTGACGCAACGGTAGGTGAGCGGGTCAATATTGGTGCGGGAACCATCACCTGCAACTATGACGGTGCCCACAAACATAGAACCATCATCGGCAATGATGCATTCATTGGATCCGATACGCAGCTTGTTGCCCCCGTTGTGGTGGGCGAGGGTGCAACGCTCGGTGCCGGGACCACCTTGACGACCGACGCCCCTGCGGGTCAGCTCACGCTATCGCGCGCAAGACAGACCAGCATTGCTCGATGGAAGCGGCCCAAGAAAACATCTCATTGAGCATTGGAGACTGACCCGTGTGTGGAATCGTTGCAGCCCTCTCAACCCAGAATGTGGTTCCCTTCCTGCTTGAGGGCCTCAAGCGCCTCGAATACCGCGGCTATGACTCAGCTGGCCTAGCCTGCGCAACCCAGGGCCAGCTCAGCCGGGTGCGCGCCGTCGGTCGTGTCGCAGAGCTCGTCAAGGCGAGTGCCTCGCTCAGCGCCACACTTGGCATTGCGCATACGCGTTGGGCCACCCATGGAGGTGTCACTCAAGACAACGCGCATCCCCATTGGTCTGATGGACAGGGTCTAAAGGTGTGTCTGGTGCATAACGGGATCATTGAGAACCACCTGGCACTCCGAGAAATGCTGACTGCCCAGGGATACCGTTTCGAATCCCAGACGGACACTGAGGTGATCGCTCATCTCTTGCACCGCGAACGTCTTGAGAGCCCAGATCTGCGCTCCGCCTTTGGTCGCGTGCTCCAACAGATTTCAGGGGCCTATGCGATTGCGGCGATCAGCTCCCAAGACCCCGGCTCCTTGGTCGCGAGTCGGCGTGGGGCGCCACTCATCCTGGGCGTCAGCGAAGATCCACGGCAAGCCTTTCTTGCATCAGATGCATCGGCCTTGCTGCAGGTCACACGAGACATGGTCTACCTCGAGGACGGTGACCAGCTCTCGCTTTATGCCGATGATGATCAACGTGTCGATATGCAGATCCGCGATGAGAGCGGGCGCCCTGTGAAGCGGCCGATCGTCCGGAGCGCCCTGAGTGACGCTGATGTTGCTCTGGGGCCCTATCGCCACTACATGCAAAAGGAAATGGCCGAACAGCCCGGTGCTGTAGCAGCCACGTTGGAAATGGTCATGCAGGCCTCGAGTATTTCTGATGGCCTCTTTGGGGCAGAGGCCGCTGAAGTCTTCTCCCAGACCCAGCGTGTGCTCATTCTGGCCTGCGGCACCAGTCACCATGCGGGCATGGTGGCTCGCTACTGGGTAGAGGCGGTTGCCGGTCTGCCCTGTCAGGTCGAAATCGCCAGCGAATATCGATACCGTCAGAGCGTGAGCGAGCCGGGCACGCTCGTGGTGGCCATCTCCCAGTCAGGCGAGACAGCTGACACCCTGGCTGCCATCGAGCACGCCCACCGCCAGGGGCTCACAAACACCCTGGTCATTTGCAATGTGCCCGAATCCTCGCTGATCCGAGCCTGCCGACTCCGGTTCTTGACGCGTGCAGGGCCTGAAATTGGCGTGGCGTCTACGAAGGCGTTTACCACGCAGTTGGCTGCGCTCTTTCTGCTCACCCTGACGCTTGGCCGCCACCGAGGCAGCCTAAGCGCGTCTGATCTTCAAAGCCATCTGCAGGCGCTGCGCCACCTGCCAGCCGCGCTGAACTCCGTCCTGGAGGCCGAGCCCTCGTTTGCTGCATGGGCAAGGCATTTCGTAAACAAAGACCATGCCCTATTTCTAGGACGCGGGATTCACTACCCGATTGCGCTTGAGGGTGCGCTCAAGCTCAAAGAGATCAGCTATATCCACGCGGAAGCTTACGCCGCGGGGGAGCTCAAGCACGGACCCCTTGCGCTGGTGGACGACAACATGCCAGTGGTTGCAGTGGCACCCAATGATCAGCTGCTTGAGAAGCTTCGCAGCAATCTTGAAGAGGTCCGGGCGCGGGGTGGGCGGCTTTTTGTCGTCGCAGACCAAGGCACTGCATTCGAGCCTTCAGACGGGGTGGAGGTCATTCGTTTGGGAGGTCATGCCGGCCTGCTGTCTCCCATCCTGCATGTCATTCCGCTCCAAATGCTGGCGTATCACGTGGCCTTGGCCAGAGGGCATGATGTCGACAAACCCCGAAACCTCGCCAAGAGCGTCACCGTGGAGTGACACGCGACGACTGAAAATCGACTACCAAGGCGGCATGGTCTGAGAATTTCTGATCTTTGTACACTCGGGCATCGACCAGACGCTCTGCGAGACCGGGCGTCACCAAGGTGTAGTCAATCCGCCATCCCACATTGTTCGCGCGGGCCTGCCCACGATTGCTCCACCAGGTATAGCCTTGCGCCTCCTCGTCAGGGTAGAGCCTGCGAAAGCTATCCACCCAGCCCAAGCCACCAAGCACCTCCGTCATCCAAGCCCGCTCCTGCGGGAGAAATCCCGACTGCTTGAGATTGCCGCGCCAGTTCTTGAGATCTTTCTCTGTGTGGGCGATGTTCCAGTCCCCACAAATCACATACTCACGACCGCTCGATCGATGATCGCGCATCCAGGCCTCTAGGCGAGGCAAGAACACCTCCATAAACCGAAACTTGGAGGCCTGCCGCTCCTCTGAAGCACTGCCTGAAGGCGCATAAAGGCTCATGACCGACAGGGGCGACGAACCAAAGGTGCCCGCCGAGAAATCGGCCCGGACAAGCCGCCCCTCAGCATCAAATTCCTGTGCCCCAAATCCGGTCTCAACCCGTTCGGGACGATGAGGCGAATAGAGTCCGACACCACTGTAGCCACGCTTTTCTGCGCAGTGCAGCCAGGCCTGCACTGGGCCCTTGTCTGACGGAAAACTCAAATGGCTCGGAGACAAGTCAGCTGCCTGGGCTTTGATCTCCTGGACGCAGACCACATCGGCAGATTGGGTTGAAAGCCACTCCATCACCCCTTTTTGAGCGGCAGACCGCAGGCCGTTGAGGTTTAGGCTAATGATTCGCATGCCGTATATTCTCCTTCTATGCTCAGCACTCAACAGTCATTTCTAGAGTTTGCCATCGAGAGCGGTGTGCTGCGGTTCGGCAGTTTTAAAACCAAAGCGGGTCGCATATCGCCCTACTTCTTCAATGCCGGCTTGTTTTATACCGGGGGGCTCCTTGGCCGTCTGGCGGGGTTTTATGCTCAGACCCTGCTTGAAGCACAGGCCAAGCGGGGCCTCCAGGTCGATCTCCTGTTCGGGCCTGCCTATAAAGGCATCACCCTGGCCAGTGCGACCGCCGTGGCACTGGCTTCGCAAGGCCATGACATGCCGTTTGCCTTCAATCGCAAAGAGGCCAAGGACCACGGTGAGGGTGGGGTCACGGTCGGGGCGCCCTTGCAAGGGCAAGTCTTGATCATTGATGACGTGATCTCAGCAGGCACTTCGGTTCGGGAGTCAGTGGCCTTGATTCGGGAGCTGGGTGCCCACCCCTGTGGCGTTCTGATTGCACTTGATCGCATGGAGAAGGGTGGAACCGCCGAGGCGCCCAGCGCGCATTCAGCGGTGCAAGAGACTGAGCAGGCCTTTGGAATACCCGTCATTGCGATCGCGGGCCTGACAGACCTGCTCGAACTCCTCGATCACTCATCATCCCCTGAGCTCAGACAGCACGCACAGGCCGTGGCCGATTATCGAGACCGTTGGGGCGCCTGACGGTAGAGGGGCATAAGCTTCTCCTGCAGCGCCCGCATTTCTTGCACACGGCGATCACCCGAGGGGTGAGTCGATAGCCATTGGGCAGGCGCCCCCTTCTGGGCTGCCTGCATCTTCTGCCAGAGACTCACCCCGGCGCGGGGGTGATAACCCGCCCGGGTTGAGATCTCAAGGCCTACACGGTCTGCCTCAATCTCATCATCTCGGGAAAACTTGAGGCTCATGAGCTGCGCCCCAGCGCCCAGTGCAGATCGGCCCAGGTCGCCTAACCCCAGAAGACCCGCCAAGAGGCTTGCGCCGACCCCGGTGAGCTGCTCCTTGGCCACTCGCTCACGGGCATGCTCGCGCAACGCGTGGGCCATCTCGTGGCCCATGATCACAGCAATCTCCTCGTCGGTGAGCTTGAGCTGATCAACGATGCCAGTGAAGAAGGCAATCTTGCCCCCTGGCATGCAAAACGCATTGATGGTCGGTTGATCAATCAGCGCAACCTCCCAACGCCACTGCCTCGCCTGTGGATTCCACTGCTCAACATGAGGCAGGAGGTCAGCGGCGATAGCGCGCAGCCGCTGTGCGCGAGGATCCGTGGCGGGCACCAATCGCCCCGCTTGCCGGGCGCTCGTGAGCAGGGCTCTGTACTGCTGATCGGCTGCGCGTTCAAGCGCCTCGGCAGGGACAATCTTGCGCAGTCTAGAGGCCTCACCTACATCGACAGCAGGCGCCTGCGACCAGGCCATATCTGCCGCCATGAGGCCTCCGAACAAAACCCCAAGCCAGGCCCAGCTCAAAGCCCAAGGCTGCGCTCGCATCAGTAGTCGCAATCCAGTCACCCCTTTCCAAGTACTCGCGTTAGCATGGCGGGCACCATGCACAACACGTCCGAACCTCAAAACGCATCACGGCCACGGCAGGGACTGCTGCTCATGACCCTGCTGCTGGGTTTTGCCAGTGGCCTTCCACTGGCATTGTCTGCCGGAACCTTACAGGCTTGGCTCACAGTGGAGGGCCTTGATCTCAAGACCATCGGCTGGCTGACGGTGCTTGGACTGCCCTATACCTACAAGTTCGCTTGGGCGCCTGTGCTCGATCGATATCCCCTTCCGGGTCGATGGGCAGCCCGCAGACGTGGTTGGCTCACCGTGCTCCTGCTTGCCATGGCCGCCGTGCTTTTTGCCCTCTCATTCTCCTCTCCCACCACCAACCTTGCGAAGCTCGCAAGCCTTGCGTTTGTATTGGTTGTGCTGTCGGCCAGTTTTGACATCGTGTTTGATGCCTGGCGCGCAGAGTCCTTGAGCCCAGAGCAGCGCGGTCTCGGTGCTGCATGGTCCGTCATTGGCTACCGACTGGCGATGCTCACCTCGGGTGGCCTTGCACTGATGCTCGCAGACCTCTGGCTGGGTTTTGAGGGGACCTACCGCGTCATGGCTGGCCTGTGTGTGCTCCTGGCAGTCATTGCAGCCGTGGCGCCTGAGCCGAGTCAAACGCGAACACCAGGCAGCCTCAGAGCGGCCGTCATCGAGCCCTTCAGGGAGTTCTTTAGCCGAAAGGGCGCGGTCGCCCTCTTGATCTGCATCGTTTTGTACAAGCTGGGTGACGCATTCGCGGGAAGCCTTTCGACTGCATTCTTGATCCGAGGCGCGGGGTTTACGCCGGCCGAAGTGGGTGCAGTCAACAAGGGGGTTGGACTGGTGGCGACCCTGGTAGGCGGACTCTTCGGAGGCTGGCTGCTTGCAAAAACCGGGCTCTGGCGAGCGCTTTTGGGATTCGGACTCCTGCAGGCCATAACCAACCTCGGATTCTGGTGGCTTGCCTCTCGCCAGCCCAGCCTCACGGATATGACTGCCGTGGTCCTGCTCGAGAACCTCGCCGGTGGCATGGGCACCGCCGCCTTCGTCGCGCTGTTGATGTCGCTGTGTGACGCTCGGTTCACGGCCACACAGTTCGCCCTGCTTTCCGCCCTAGCATCCGTAGGCCGCGTATGGGTAGGGCCCGTCGCAGGCGTTGCTGCGACGGACTACGGGTGGGGGCCCTTCTTTCTGAGCACCTTCGCTGCTGCACTGCCCGGTCTGATCATGCTAGCCTGGCTCAGACCCGTCATTGATCGGGCCGATCAGCCTCCATTGCCTTCTTCAGCAGGTCAGTGACTGCCTGTGGATTGGCCTTGCCGCCGCTTCGCTTCATGACCTGACCCATCAGTGCATTGAGTGCCTTGTCCTTGCCACCGCGAAACTCTTCGACCATTTTTGGATTGGCCGCAACCACCTCTGCGACCCAAGACTGGAGCTGCCCACTGTCCTGGACCTGACGAAGACCGTCCTGCTCGATGACCGCATCGGCCGTGAGCGTGCCATTGGCCCACAGCTTGGCGAAGACCTCACGGGCAATCTTGTTGGAGAGGGTGCCATCCGCCACCCGCATGATGAGTCCAGCCAGCCGTTTAGCGCATAGGGGCGATTGATCAATCTCAAGACCCTCTCGGTTTAAGGCAGTCGCCAACTCCCCCATCACCCAATTGGCCAGCAGCTTCACATGGGCCGCATCATCGGCGTTTTGGAGCGCGAGGATCGAAATACCCTGATCAAAATAGTCGCTGGCTTCGCGAGAGGCGGTCACGAGGGCAGCATCGACCGAAGACAGGCCAAACTGTTGCTCGAGTCGCGCACGACGCGCGCCTGGCAGGCTTGGCATCTCGGCCTCCACCTGCGAGATCCAATCCTCGGTCAAGGTCAGGGGCGGGAGATCTGGATCGGGGAAGTACCGGTAATCATGCGCATCCTCCTTGCTTCGCATAGCGCGGGTCTCGTCGCGATCGGGATCGAAGAGGCGGGTCTGTTGAATGACGATACCGCCGTCTTCGATGAGCTCCACCTGTCTTTGGGCCTCCACCTGGATGGCGCGCTCAAGAAAACGAAACGAGTTCAGGTTCTTGATCTCACAACGGGTTCCAAAACGCGTCTCCCCCTTACGCCTCACGGAGACATTTGCATCAACCCGAAAGGACCCCTCCTGCAGATTTCCATCGCAGATTCCAATCCAGCGCACCAATGCATGGAGGGCCTTGGCATAGGCTACGGCCTCCGCCGCTGAGCGCATAACAGGCTCCGTCACAATCTCGAGCAGGGGGGTTCCGGCGCGATTGAGGTCAATGCCCGACTGGCCCTGCGGAATGCCCTCAAGGCCCTCATGAACAGACTTGCCCGCATCCTCCTCTAAGTGGGCTCGGGTCAGCTCAATCTGCCGAGACTCCCCATCGGGGAGCACAATGGCAACCGAACCCCCTGCCACAATGGGCTGCTCAAACTGACTGATCTGGTAGCCCTTGGGCAAGTCGGGATAAAAGTAGTTTTTGCGGGCGAAGACAGAACGCCTCGCGATTTGGCCGCCAACGGCAAGCCCAAATCGAATCGCTGCCTCAACTGCGGCACGATTGAGCACCGGCAGAACACCAGGCAAGGCAAGGTCGATCGGATGCGCCTGCGTATTCGCGGGCGCTCCAAAGGCCGTTGAGGCCGGTGAGAAAATCTTCGAGTCCGTGCGTAGCTGCACGTGCGTCTCCAGTCCGATCACCACTTCCCAGCTCATCGCTCACCCCCATTCTCTGCAGACCGGACCGCCGACAAGGGTGTCTGCAGGTGCCAGTCGGTCTGACGCTGATAGGCATGGGCAACCTCCAGTAGCCGAGCCTCTTCCCAGGCGGGTCCAATGAGCTGAAGGCCCACAGGCAACGCTTTCCCGCCCGGCTCAGGGGATGAGAATCCGCAAGGAATCGACATCGCCGGTAAGCCCGCAAGGCTTGCACCGAGGGTATAGATGTCGGCGAGATAGTCTTGAAGCGGGTCTTGAGCAGCAGGCTGCTCTCCAAGGCCGGGGCGCTTCCATGCAACGGTCGGTGAGACGGGTCCCAAAAGCAGGTCACACGCGGCGAATGCCTGCTGAAAGTCCTGTGCAATCAGGCGTCGAACCTGCTGAGCCTTGAGGTAGTAGGCGTCGTAGTAGCCATGCGAGAGCACAAAGCTCCCCACCAGGATGCGCCGTTGGACCTCCGCTCCAAAGCCCTCGCTACGGCTGTTCACATAGAGTGACTGCAGATCAGACGCCTGCGAGGAGCGATGTCCGTATCGCACGCCATCAAAACGCGAGAGGTTTGACGAGGCTTCTGCAGGGGCGATGACGTAATAGGCTGGAATGGAGAGCGCCGTTCGTGGCAGGCTTACGTCCACCGTCTGTGCGCCAAGTCTGCAAAGCACTTGCACTGCGATCTCAATGCATTGCCTCACGCCATCATCAAGGCCCTGGGCGAAGTACTCTTTGGGTAGCCCAATGCGCAGCCCCGCTAGCGGCTGCTCCGAAGGCTCAAAGGGCCTCCAGCCCTCGAGCGCACGGGTGAAGTCTTCCGACGGACGGTCAGCACTGGTGGAATCCTTTGGGTCAAAACCGGACATCGCGTTCAAGAGCAACGCACAATCTCTGGCTGAGCGGGCCATCGGCCCGGCTTGGTCTAGGCTGGAGGCATATGCCACCATGCCCCAGCGAGAAATGCGGCCATAGGTAGGCTTGATCCCACTAATGCCGCACATGGCAGCCGGCTGACGCACCGAGCCGCCTGTATCGGTTCCCGTCGCAGCGGGTGCGAGGCCAGCAGCCACGGCCGCGGCGGACCCTCCAGATGAGCCTCCGGGCACACGTGTGGGGTCCCAAGGATTGAGCGCAGGACCAAAGGCGCAGAACTGGTTTGCCGAGCCCATCGCAAACTCGTCACAGCTGGCCTTGCCCAGCCCAACCATACCTGCCGAGCCAAGCCGAGCCACGACCTCCGCATCGAATGGGCTTCGATACTGGCCCAAGATGCGAGAGCCCGCAGTTGTCGGCCAATCTCGCGTCACGAAGACATCCTTGTGGAGGATCGGAATGCCTAAGAGGGGTCCGGTCTCCCCTTGGTCCAACCGCGCCTGGGCAGCGCGCGCCTGCGCGAGCGTCACCTCGGGGTCTACGCTAATCACTGCTCCAAGCGTGCCATCTTGCAAGGCCTGCAGGTAATCCTGGGCCAGTTCAACGGGTGAGACCATTCCCACCTCCAGCGCCTTACTGAGTCCGGAGAGGTCTGAAAATCGAAGGTCCATAATCACTCCACCACCCGGGGGACAAGAAAGTGCCCCACGGCCTGGGAGGGCGCATTGGCCATCAGTTCATCGCGACTTGCCAGTGCCTGTGGCAGGTCGGCGCGCAATCTCAGGTGCGGGTCATGCGGATGAGACATGGGCTCAACCCCTTCAGTCGGGGCCTCAGACAGGCTACCAACCCAATTCAAGATGGATTGCAATTCAGGCAGCAAGGCCTCGGCCTGAGCAGGGGTAAGCGCAAGCTGAGAGAGCCTTGCGAGCTTTTGCAAATCTTCGAGTGTCAGTGTCATTGTGTGGTTGAGTGATAATCTCTGTCGACGACAGTTTGTTGCTTCTTAAACCCTGGATTTTCTCATGCTCGGCTTATTGCGCGGTTACCTCTCCCAAGACCTGGCCATCGACCTCGGTACGGCCAACACCCTGATTTACGCTAAAGGCAAGGGTATCGTCCTCGACGAACCCTCCGTGGTGGCCATCCGCTATGAGGGCGGGCCTGGTGGGAAAAAGACTATTGAGGCGGTCGGAACCAAGGCCAAAAACATGCTGGGCAAGGTCCCGGGAAGCATTGAGGCTGTTCGGCCCATGAAAGACGGCGTGATCGCCGATTTTACGGTGACCGAGCAGATGCTCAAGATGTTTATCAAGATGGTCCACCAGAAGAAGCTCTTTGCCCCAAGCCCGCGGGTCATTATCTGCGTGCCCTGTGGCTCGACCCAGGTCGAACGACGGGCCATTCGGGAATCTGCCCTCTCAGCGGGTGCAAGCGTGGTCTACCTGATTGAAGAGCCCATGGCTGCTGCGATTGGGGCAGGACTTCCCGTCTCTGAGCCCAGTGGCTCGATGGTGGTCGACATCGGTGGCGGTACCAGCGAAATTGGTGTGGTCTCCCTCGGTGGTTTGGTCTATTCCAATTCCATTCGAGTCGGAGGAGACAAGTTTGATGAGGCGATTGTCAATTACATTCGACGCAACTACGGCATGCTCATTGGAGACCAGACTGCGGAAGCCATCAAAAAGCAGATTGGATCAGCCTTCCCCGGCAGCCACGTGAGCGAGATGGAAGTGCGTGGCCGCAACCTGAGCGAGGGTATTCCCCGCAGCTTTACAGTCTCCTCCAACGAGATCCTGGAGGCGCTCACCGATCCGATCAGTCAGATCGTGGTCGCCATCAAGAATGCCCTCGAGAACACGCCCCCTGAACTCGCTGCGGATATTGCCGAACGCGGAATCGTGATCACCGGCGGTGGTGCGCTGCTGCATGACCTCGATCGACTGTTTGCCGAGGAAACAGGACTCCCCGTCTATGTTGCGGAAGACCCCTTGTCTTGTGTGGTGCGTGGCTGCGGCAAGGCCATCGAACAGCTAGACGAGCTCAGCAGCATTCTGTCGACCGAATAACCTTCACTGCCCCCCGACGGAGACCGTGTCTCTCTCCCCAAGCCCTCAGCCATTCTTTCACCAAGGGGTCTCGGGCCGCATACGGCTCTTCATTGCGGTCTTCTCCGCGCTCGGGCTTATGCAGCTCGACCATCAAGCCCGGCTCACAGAGCCGCTCAGACAGGGCCTAAGCGTGCTGCTCTATCCCTTGGAGCAGGCTGCCATTCTGCCGAGAGACCTTGCGGTCTGGGGGTGGGAGACCATACAAGGTATCGAGGCGCTTCGCACTCAGGTTGATGCGCTCGAGCAGACGCAATCTGAACAAGCTGCCGCCAGCTTGCTCTGGTCGCAGCTTCAGGCCGAAAATCAAAACCTGCGGGCCTTGCTCAATCTCAAGCAGGCCAACCCGACTCAGGGTGTGGTGGCCCAGTTTGTCTCAGCCCGGCGAGATCCACTGGCCCAACAGGTGGTCCTCAACCAAGGGACGGACGCTGGCGTACAAGTCGGCAGTCCGGTGATTAGCGCAGCGGGCGTCATCGGTCAAGTCAGCCGTGTCTATCCGCTGAGCGCCGAGGTGCGACTGCTCTCCGATGACCAGCTTCGCGTGCCCGTTGTGCTCCCAAGAACGAGTATTCGGGCGCTTACGCAAGGGCTCGGTAGCCAAGATGGCTTTGAGGTGCAGTACGTCAATCTGGCTGCTGAAATCCAGATTGGCGATGACGTGCTGAGCTCCGGGCTCGATGGCCTCTATCCGGCTGGCCTGCCCGTCGGCAAGGTCACTGCAATCATTCCTGGGCGAGAGGGGCAGTTCCCCCGGGTACTTGCGCGTCCCATGGCGACCATTGGTCTTCAACAGCAGGTCCTCATTCTGACCCCTGCTCAGGCAGCTCGGCCATGACTCATGTCGTTCTGGCACGCGAGCCATCCGCTCAACTTTTTCTGGGCAGTCTTGGCACGGCACTTGTCCTCAACCTCTTGCCCTGGCCTCCTACTTGGCCACTACCAGACCTGCTCGCCGTCTGTCTCGTATTCTGGGCCCTGCAGCTCCCAGGCCGTTCTCTGCTCTGGCCAGCCTGGCTCCTAGGCCTGCTCATGGATGTCCATCAAGGCGTGCTGCTCGGTGAGCATGCGCTGGCGTACAGCCTTTTGGCCTACGGCGGCGTAACCCTGCACCGAAGGCTCTCGGGTTTTTCTGCCTGGGGTCAGGCCGCACACCTGGCTGGGCTATTTGCCATTGCAGAGGGCGCATTGGTGCTGGTGCGTTGGGTGGCCACCTCAAGCACCCCAGACCTGCACGCGCTTTTACTCATCGCGTCTAATACCCTGGCTTGGGTCGTCCTCCATCGGGTTTTGCTAGCACTCTTATCGCGCCGTCCCCGCGTGCGCATGGCCAAGGCGCGTTCTAGGCCGAACGCCCCCCTCCGCTAAGGCGAGCGATGGCGGTTCGATCCTCTGCGATCAGCGACTTTCGATTTCGGGCCACCGTGTCCATTCTTGTTGTTGGCCTGTTCTTCGCACTGCTCCTCATTCGTTTTGCCAACCTGCAGATATGGCAGCACGATGCGTTCGCGGTGAAGGCAGAAAACAATCGGGTTGCACTGCTTCCCATTCAAGCTCCCCGGGGCAAAATCTTGGATCGGTACGGAGAAATCCTCGCGCGCAACGATGCAGGCTTTTCCGTAGAGATCGAGCCTGGACGTTCGAAGGATCTCAAAGCCTCACTCGAAAAGCTCACCGAGATCCTCGATCTCTCTCCCGCAGAGATTCGGCGATTCAAACGTCTGGCCGCAGAGGCGCGTCGGTTCGATAATGTGCTCCTCAAATCCAAGCTCACAGACGAGCAGGTTGCCAGACTCGCCAGCCAGCTGGATCAACTCCCCGGGGTTCAAGTCATGCGCAGGACTGTTCGTGCCTATCCCTTTGGTGAGCAAGCCTCTCACCTGCTGGGCCACATTGGGCGGCTCTCCAAAGATGATGTCGAGCGACTTGAGGCGGGAGAGCAGGCACAAGACTATTTTGGTGTCACCCATATGGGCAAGCTCGGTATCGAGAAGAGCTATGAGGAGGTCTTGCGGGGCGAGGTCGGCTTTCAGCGCATTGAGGTCACCGCTGGCGGGCGGATTGTTCGTGAGCTTGCCATGCGTCCTGCTGTTCCGGGGCAGGACCTGGTCCTATCGATTGACTTCGGCCTTCAACAGATGATTGAAGAGGCATACGGCCCTCGACGCGGCGCCATGGTGGTCCTCTCGCCCAAAACCGGCGAGATACTGGCCTTTGTCTCCATGCCCAACTTCAACCCAAATGAATTTGTGGATGGTATTGACCCAGACCTCTGGACCGCACTGAACACCTCCATTGATAAACCGCTTTACAACCGGGCACTCAAGGGTGTGTACCCGCCTGGCTCGACCTATAAGCCCTTTATGGCGATTGCTGCATTGGCCTCCGGGGAGCGCAAACCGGGAGACACAATTCAGGACCCAGGCTACTTCATGCTCGGCAACCACCGGTTTCGAGACAGCCGACCCGAGGGTCACGGCACCGTGGACCTTAAAAAATCCATCGTTGTCTCCAGCGACACCTACTATTACAAGCTCGCCATCGATATGGGCGTAGACACCATCCACCAGTTCATTACGCCGTTCGGGTTCGGCAAGCGAACTGGGATCGATGTAGACGGAGAAGTCGCGGGGATTCTGCCCTCATCGGAGTGGAAGAAGAAGCGATTCGGTAAGGACTGGCTCACCGGTGAGACACCCTCAATTGGTATCGGGCAGGGGTACAACGCGTTCACTATTCTTCAGCTCGCCCGCGCCACCGCAAGCCTTGCCAACGGAGGAAAACTGGTTCGGCCCCGACTGGTCAAGGCTGTTCAGGAGCCGTTTACCAAAGCCAAGACAGAGATTCCACTTGAAGAGCCCGAAGACTTAGCACTCGCGCCCGAGTGGCTCTCGCTGGTCAAGGAAGCGATGGTGGAAGTAAACCTATCAGGCACAGGCGCGCGTGTCTTTCAGGGGGCAACCTATCAGCCTGCGGGCAAGACTGGCACGTCTCAGGTCTTTAGCGTTGGACAGAACGAAAAGTATGTGGCCTCGCGGGTGGCAGAGCGGCTGCGCGATCACTCGCTCTATATCGCCTTCGCGCCCGCAGATAATCCCAAAGTCGCGCTAGCGGTCGTCGTCGAGAATGGTGGCTTTGGTGCGGCAGCGGCAGCGCCTCTTGCGAGAAAAGCGCTCGATTACCTGCTGGTCAAGCGTCAGGCCGAAGGGAGGGAACTGCCATGAACAGCAGCCAGCGACGGGCCCAGACAGGGTGGCGTATGGTGGGGTACTGGCTCAAAACCAAGTTTGAGAGCCTAGACCAACCGCTGTTCTGGATCATGATGGGCATCATCATGATCAGCCTCTTCTCGGTCTACAGTGCAAGCCACGATGATCCAGAGCGCTTCATGAGTCATCTGCGCAATCTCGGGATGGCCGTAATGATTATGGTCGTGCTCTCGCAACTGCCTTCAGTGCAGATTCAACGGGTAGCCATTCCGCTTTACAGCGCGGGCCTGGTTCTGCTCGTGCTCGTCGAACTCTTTGGCTTTACCGCCAAAGGCGCAACACGATGGCTTGACCTGGGCATTGCCCGCATACAGCCCTCAGAGATCATGAAGATCGCCATGCCCTTGATGCTGGCGTGGTTTGTACATAAGCAAGAGGGCCTCAGAAGCTGGACCGCTTGGGCCATTGCGATAGCCCTGTTGACCATACCGGTGGTGCTCATCCTGAAGCAGCCAGACTTAGGGACCGCAATCTTGGTGCTGGGCTCCGGTGTATTCGTGCTGTATCTGGCGGGACTGCCCTGGAAGCTTATCCTCTGGGTCAGTGGCGCACTGCTCCTTGCCATTAGCCTGCTTGTCGGCTTTGGCGATGCGGCCTGCGCAGCGGGTGTGGAGTGGCCAGGGTTCCGAGAGTACCAGCGCCAGCGGGTCTGTACCCTGCTTGACCCCATGCGTGATCCCCTGGGCAAGGGGTTCCATATTCTCCAATCCATGATCGCGGTTGGCTCTGGAGGGCTTGTCGGAAAGGGCTGGTTGCAGGGCACCCAGACCCAGCTCGAGTTCATCCCTGAACGCGCCACGGATTTTATTTTTGCCGGTTACGCCGAGGAGTTTGGCTTTCTCGGTGCCCTCTTGCTCGTTGCGCTCTATCTGGGGCTGATTGGTCGTGGCCTCTGGATTGCAATTGGCGCGCCCACATTGTTTGGCCGGCTGCTCGCCGGCAGCCTCTCGCTGGTCATTTTTACCTACGCTTTCGTGAACCTTGGCATGGTGGTGGGTGTATTGCCTGTGGTCGGTGTTCCCCTGCCCTTTATGTCGTATGGCGGCACCGCGATGGTCACGCTGGGGGTGGGTATTGGCCTGATCTTCAGCATTGCGCGCGATCGATCTCGCGTCACCCAAGGTTTCTCTCTGCAGCGTTAGCCACCCTCGAACAGGAGCCCTATGCATACGCCCGGTCCAGCACATGCAGCACATGCGATCGCGAGGGTCGTTCTCGAGGGATTCGATCGACATTACGGGCTCTTTCGCTACAACGCACAGCAAGCCAAGTCTCGATTTGAGTCGGGTGATTTCCAAGCCATTCGTGGGCTGGCTCGAGAGCGTATTGCCTTCTATGATCAGCGGGTACGAGAGGCCTGTGACCAACTCTCGACCCTGTTTTCAGAGTCGATATCCGATGAACAGATCTGGGCAGAGGTCAAGCGCGCCTACATCATGCTCCTCACCGATCACCGTCAGCCCGAACTCGCCGAGACTTTCTTCAATTCGGTCACCACACGCCTGCTCTCGAAAGCCTACATTCATAACGAGACACTGTTCGTGCGGCCTGCAGTCTCAACCGACTACCTCGACAGTGAGCCCCCTTCCTACCGAATTTACTATCCCCACACGCGTGGGATTCGCGGCTGCCTGCATGACATTGCCGTCGATCTGGGCATGGCCTGTCCCTGGGAAGACATTGACCGCGACCTTCGGTATGTCCTGAAGGCCGCCTGTAAAGATCTCGCCCGCCCCTTTAACGCCAGCAGTGACCTGCAGATCCACGTCTTGCGGTCGCTCTTCTATCGCAACAAGGGCGCTTACCTCATTGGGCGAATCATGAATGATGGCGAGCCGATTGGCTTTGCTGCCCCTATTCTTCGGTCGCGCGGTGGCCGACTCCGCATCGACACCGTCATGTTCGATCCCGAGCAGATCTCGGTCCTCTTCTCTTTTGCGCGGGCCTACTTCATGGTGGATATGGAAGTGCCATCGGCCTATGTTCAATTCCTGCGGTCCATCATGCCCAACAAGCCCAAGAGCGAGCTCTACACCATGTTGGGCTTGCAAAAGCAGGGCAAGACGCTCTTCTACCGAGACTACCTCCACCATCTCAGACATTCGAACGATCAGTTCTGTCTGGCTGCAGGCATTGAGGGACTCGTGATGCTGGTCTTTACGCTTCCCTCCTACCCATATGTCTTCAAGGTGATCAAGGACAAGCGTGCCAAGGATGTCAGCAGAGAGCATATTGCAAGTAAATACCAGCTGGTGAAGCTGCATGATCGAGCAGGCCGCATGGCCGACACTTGGGAATACTCCAATGTGGATTTCCCACTGGAGCGCTTTGCTCCGGCGCTGCTCGAGCGTTTACAAGACATGGCCCCGAGCATGGTGCATATTGAAGGCAAGCGCATCATCATTCGTCATGTCTATATCGAGCGCCGCATGGTCCCGCTCAACCTGTATCTAGAGCATGCCACCGAGCAGGAGACTGAACATGCAGTGCGGGAGTATGGAGATGCCATTCGACAGCTCATGGCTGCCAATATCTTCCCTGGAGACATGCTTTACAAGAATTTCGGCATGACCCGACACCGTCGCGTTGTGTTCTATGACTATGACGAAATCCAATACATGACCGAGTGCAACTTCAGGAAAATTCCCCCGCCTCGCACGCCAGAGGATGAGATGGCCAGTGAGCCTTGGTACACCATTGGACCGAACGACGTGTTTCCCGAGGAGTTTGAAACCTTCCTGTTGGGACAGCCGCGACTCAGAGCACCTTTCATGCGCTACCACGCAGACCTCCTCCACCATCAGACATGGGCAGACCAGAAGAGACGGATTGAAAGCGGTCTGCTGGATGATGTCTTCCCCTACCCAGAAGAGCTTCGATTCAAGAATCGACCCGATTTGCATGGAATTTGACAGCGTCATCGTAGGGGCGGGCAGTGCTGGCTGCCTGCTCGCCAATCGGCTGAGTGCTAACCCCGAACACCGCGTCCTGCTCATTGAAGCGGGCGGTGAGGACGACTGGCACTGGATCAAGATTCCCGTGGGCTACCTCTACACCATCGCCAACCCCAGAACAGACTGGTGCTTCAAGACAGAACCCGACCCAGGGCTCGGTGGCAGAAGCATCCACTATGCGAGAGGTCGGGTGCTTGGTGGCTGCTCGTCCATCAATGCGATGATCTACATGCGGGGGCAGGCGAGTGATTACGATCACTGGGCAGACGCCACGCGCGATGATCGTTGGAGATGGTCCGAGCAGACTCTAGCGATTTACAAGTCCCTCGAGGACTTCTTCGATGGCGAGAATGCATGGCATGGCGTTGGGGGCGAAATGCGGGTGGAATCCCCTCGTGTGCGCTGGAAGATTCTCGATGCCTGGCAAGCTGCTGCGCAGCAGGCTGGCATTTTGCCCATCGAAGAATTCAACAGAGGAGACAACTCAGGCAGTGCCTACTTCCATGTTACGCAGAGGCGCGGTCGGCGTTGGTCTATGGCCGATGCGTTTCTACATCCCATTCGAAATCGAGCCAACCTGACGGTGATGACCCACACGCAGGTCACGCGACTGCTGTTTGAGGACCAAGCACCGAGACAAGACCTGCAGACGCCCAAGGCCTGGCGAGGTGCTCAGCTGCGTGCAACAGGACTCGAAGTAGTCCACCGCGGGACAAAACGCACAGTCCAGGCCCGGGTGCAGGTGGTGCTCTCGGCCGGTGCGATTTCAAGCCCACATCTACTGCAGGTCTCTGGTGTCGGCCCTGCAGAGTGGCTCGCAACGCACCAGATCCCCATTCGACTCTCCGTTGAAGGGGTAGGTCGTAATCTGCAAGACCACCTGCAAATCCGCACGGTCTACCGCATCTCTGGAGCACCGACAGTCAACACCCTCTATCGCAATCCCTTGACACGGCTGGGCATGGGGCTGCAATACCTGTTCTTTCGGACAGGGCCCATGACCATGCCGCCCTCAACCCTTGGCGCTTTTGCCAAGAGTGACGCCCAACAGACGAGCGCAAACCTCGAGTGGCATCTGCAGCCGCTCTCGCTGCCCAAATTCGGCGAGCCTCTTCACCCCTTCGGTGCCATTACGCCGTCCGTCTGTAACCTAAGGCCAAGCTCTCGTGGCCAGGTGCAGGTTCGGAGTCAGAATCCACTCGAACCCCCTCGGATTGACTGCCAATATCTCAGCACGCATGAGGACCTCCAAGTCGCGCTTGCCGGCCTTCGCAAGACCCGCGAGATTATGCAAATGCCGGCCCTCAGACCGTTTTCGCCTGAGGAATTGTTGCCTGGACCTGAGCGCACATCAGAGACGGCTCTGATCGAGTCAGCCCGGGCGCTCGGCACGACCATCTTCCATCCCGTGGGCACCTGTGCCATGGGTCATGACGACGATGCTGGAGCGGTGCTCGATACGGACCTGCGCTTTCGGGGGATAGAGAACCTACGTGTGGTGGATGCCTCAGCCATGCCCACGATTACCTCGGGCAATACCAACGCGCCTGTCATGCTCATAGCAGAGCGTGCGGCGCGCTCGATGCGCAGTGACCTTGGCATCTAGAATCGCGTCATGACCGCTCGCCTCCAGTCCTTTGGTGATGGCATCTTTGCCATTGATTCAGGCTACATCCGACCTCAATTCGATGCGATTCACCTCGTCGTTGAGCAGGGCCGTGTGGCCATCATTGATACGGCAACAAAGCATGCTGCGCCCCTGGTACTGCAAGCACTGGAGACCCTCGGCCTGGGGCCTGAGGCCGTGGACTATGTCGTGCTCTCCCATGTGCATCTCGATCATGCCGGCGGAGCGGGTCGCCTGATGGAGCTCTGTCCGAACGCGCAGCTCACCGTTCACCCCCGTGGCGCGCCCCATATGGTGGACCCGAAGCGGCTATGGGCGGCAGTCGTGGAGGTCTATGGCTCAGAGATGGCTGAGCGCGAGTATGGAGAACCACAGCCCATTGATTCCGGTCGCATCATCGAGACCTCGGAAGGCACAGAAATCCGCCTGGCCAATCGTGTCTTGGCATTCTGGGATGCTCCTGGACACGCACGTCACCATGTCTTTGTTCAAGACCAGAAAACCAAAGGGGTTTTTACAGGTGACACCTTCGGCATCTCTTATCGAGAGCTTGACACCCATCATGGACCTTTCGCTTTTGTCAGTGCCTCGCCGAGCCAGTTCGATCCCCCGGCCCATCAGGCATCGATTCGTCGCATCTTGAACAGTGACGTGCCCGCGGTCTACCTCACGCACTTCGCGCAGGTCACAGCCGTACAGGCAGTCGGTGAAGCGCTCTTGCGGCAAGTCGACAGCTATGCCGCCATCGCGCAACGAAATGGGTTTAAGGGTCCAGAGCGTGCAGAAGCGATTTACCAAGAGCTCAGAACCTATCTCTTCGACGCGGCTCGAAACCATGGCATCAACTACTCCGATGCCGAGCTCGAAGACTTGATTGGCCTTGACCTTCGCCTCAACTCAGATGGGCTGGTCTGCTGGCTTGACCGACTATAATCGATGGCTTGACCAAACTCGCTCGATCACCCAGCTTCGACGCCATCACGCGTGCCCTCCATCACCGCATCCTGGTGATCGATGGTGCTATGGGCACCATGATTCAACAGCTGGGTTTTACCGAGGCGCATTATCGGGGCACCGAAGGGGCCCAAGCGATTGCGCTCAAGGGGCCTGCACTGGCGGTGCTTGAGGGTGCTCTGGCAAGCGGAATCGAGGTCAAGGGCAACAATGAACTGCTCTCCCTGACGCAGCCCGCGGCGATCCAATCCATTCACGCCCAGTATCTTGCAGCGGGCGCAGACTTCATCGAGACCAACACATTCGGCGCAACCTCCATTGCGCAAGCGGACTATGGGCTGGAAGCACTCGCACGCGACATGAACCTTGCATCCGCTCGGATTGCTTGTGCTGCGCGCGACGCTTACGCCAACGCGGACAGGCCGCGGTGGGTCGCAGGGGCCATAGGACCGACTCCTCGAACCGCTTCTATCTCTCCAGATGTGAATGATCCCGGCGCACGCAATGTTCACTTTGATGAGCTTGTTGGCGCCTACGGAGAACAAATTGAAGCGCTACTCGATGGCGGTGTAGACCTCCTTCTGGTTGAAACCATCTTTGACACCCTCAATGCAAAAGCGGCGCTCTTTGCCTGCGATGAGGTATTCGAGAGGCGTCAGCAACGTTGGCCAGTCATGATCTCAGGCACAGTCACCGACGCCTCTGGCCGTGTGCTCAGTGGCCAGACCGTCGAAGCGTTCTGGAACAGTGTTCGACACGCCAAGCCCATAACGGTCGGCCTGAATTGCGCAATGGGTGCAGCGCTCATGCGGCCCTACGTGCAGGAGCTTGCCAAACTCGCTGACACCGCCATCTGCATCTATCCGAATGCAGGCCTGCCCAACCCGATGGCGCCCACTGGATTTGACGAGACCCCGCCGATCACCTCGGGCCTGCTCAAGACCTTTGCAGAGTCGGGCTGGGTCAACGTGGTCGGCGGATGCTGCGGCACCACACCTGAGCACATCCGGGCCATTGCCCAGGCCGTATCCACACTGAGTCCCCGCACCCTGCCACACCCTCCGGTAAAAACCAGGCTCTCCGGACTGGAGCCATTCAACATCGATGAAGACTCCTTCTTTGTAAACGTGGGTGAGCGCACCAATGTGACGGGCTCGCGGCAGTTTGCCAAGCTCATCCTCAATGGAGACTTTGAGCAGGCCGTTGCAGTCGCCCGCCAACAGGTCGAGAATGGCGCGCAGGTGATCGACGTCAACATGGATGAGGCCATGCTCGACTCCAAGGCGGCCATGACCCGGTTTCTCAACCTGATTGCCTCCGAGCCAGATATTTCTCGCGTGCCCATCATGATCGACTCCTCCAAGTGGGATGTCATCGAGGCCGGTCTGAAATGTGTCCAAGGTAAGGCCATCGTCAATTCCATCTCGCTCAAAGAAGGCGAGGCTGAATTTCTGCGTCAGGCTCGGCTCTGCAAGCGCTATGGCGCAGCGGCGGTCGTCATGGCCTTCGATGAGGCTGGGCAAGCCGATACCCTTGAGCGTCGCAAATCCATCTGCCAGCGGGCCTATAACCTGCTCACCACTGTGGTCGAGTTCCCGCCCGAGGACATTATTTTCGATCCCAACATCTTCGCGATTGCCACCGGTATTGAGGCTCATAACCGCTACGCCATTGACTTCATCGAGGCGACCCGTTGGATCAAAGAAAACCTGCCCTACGCGCGAATCTCTGGCGGTGTATCCAATGTCAGCTTCTCATTTCGTGGGAATGATCGCGCCAGAGAAGCGATTCATACGGTGTTTCTCTATCACGCGATTCGAGCTGGCCTCACAATGGGTATCGTCAATGCGGGTCAGCTCGGTGTCTATGAGGACCTCGATCCCGTGCTTCGCGAGCATGTAGAGGACATCGTTCTCGATCGCCGTCCCGACGCAACCGAGCGCATGATTACCCTGGCGCCCAGCTTGCAAGGCGGTGAGTCACGAGCCATCGAACAGCTCGCCTGGCGACAGCTGGCCGTTGAGAAACGGCTCGAACATGCGCTCATCCACGGCCTTACAGAATTCATTGTGGAAGACACAGAGGCGGTCCGGCTGGCCATTCTCGCGTCAGGGGGGCGACCGATCGAAGTCATCGAGGGCCCACTGATGTCCGGCATGAACGTGGTTGGAGATCTCTTTGCTGAAGGCAAGATGTTTCTGCCGCAAGTGGTGAAGTCAGCTCGCGTCATGAAGGCTGCCGTGGCGCACTTGGTACCTTTCATCGAGGCCGAGCAGGCTGCGAGTGGACAAGTGCAGGCACGCGGAAAGATGGTGCTCGCCACCGTGAAGGGCGACGTGCACGACATCGGAAAAAATATTGTCTCTGTGGTGCTCCAGTGCAATAACTTCGATGTCATCAATATGGGGGTCATGGTCCCCGCACAACAGATCCTTGCAACCGCGCGGGAACACAATGCTGACCTCATTGGCTTGTCGGGCCTGATCACCCCCTCTCTCGAAGAGATGGCCCACGTGGCGCGAGAGATGGAGCGCGACGATTGGTGCCGCAGCCGACAGATTCCGCTGCTCATTGGGGGCGCTACAACCTCGCGTGTCCATACGGCAGTCAAGATCGCGCCCCACTATTCGGGGCCTGTGATCTGGGTACCCGATGCATCGCGATCTGTACCAGTCGCACAGTCCTTAACGAGCGATGCCCAGCAAAAGGCCACTTTCCTCGCGGCCCATCAGGCCGAGTATGCGACGCTGCGTGCTCGTCATGCAGCACGTCAGGCCACGCCCATGCTGAGCCTGAGCAAAGCGCGAGCACAGGCTCAGTCTCTGGCATTCACCACGGATGCGCCCATGCCACGACAGCTCGGTCGACAGGTCATTCGCCTGCAGGCACTCGATGACCTCGTGCCATTTATTGACTGGACACCCTTCTTTCAGACATGGGACCTTGCCGGCCCCTATCCAGCCATCCTCAGCGACGCCATCGTTGGTGAGCAAGCACGTGCCGTATTTGCCGATGCACAGACCATGCTCGAGCATTTACTCAAGGAACGCAGACTGTTTGCGCATGCTGTCGTCGCTTTGCTGCCGGCCCGTCGAACTGGCCCTGAGGACATTACGCTTTATGAAGACGAGGCACTGACTGCCCCGTTGCTCCATTGGGTTGGGCTGCGTCAACAGACCGAAAAGCCCGAGGGAACGGCCAACAAATCACTGGCCGACTTCGTCGCACCTCGCGAAGCGGGGCTGCGTGATTACATGGGCTGCTTCGCGGTCTGCGTGCATGGTGCAGAGAGTCTCTCCCAAGACTACGAGCGCGCTGGGGACGACTACAACGCCATTATGGTGAAGGCGCTCGCCGATCGATTTGCAGAGGCCTTCGCTGAGCATCTGCACCTGCGTGTGAGAACGGAGCTATGGGGCTATGCCAGCGACGAGTGCCTGAGCCCAGATGCCCTCATTCAAGAGCGTTACCAAGGCATTCGGCCTGCACCGGGATACCCTGCCTGCCCAGACCACAGCATCAAATCCGACCTCTTTAGACTACTCGATGCGGGTGAGGTGGGGCTCGGGCTCACCGAGAGCCTGGCCATGATTCCCGCCTCTTCCGTCAGCGGCTTTTATTTCTGGAGACCTGAGGCCTCCTACTTCAACGTCGGGCCTATCGGGACCGATCAGCTTGAAGACTACTGTCAGCGGGCAAAGGTGCCAGAATCAGAGGCACGCAAGCGGCTCGCGCCCCTGCTCTAGTTCAGCTGCGCTCCCAGACAACAGGCTTCTGGTCTGCTTGGGCGGCCCTCAACATCTCGAGGACCGGAGCCAACCGCTGATAAAAAGCAATCGCGCCCGGAGCAAGGCCATTCTGATGCTCCTCTTGACGAGACTGCTCTGCCCGCTGCTCGAGTATTGCCTGCACCTCCTGTAGTCGCTCCACCCGCCAGATGCCCTGATCGGACCAGTCTGAACCAGAAGCCTCGATGACGGAACGAGCGACCGCATCCGTCATGATGAAGGAGGCTGCAGACTTACTCATGAAAGTGACCATCAGCGCTACACTCCTTAGGTGACTATGCAGACCATTATGCGCGCCTTCTCTGGGCTCTTGCTCCTTGGGCTGCTCGGCTGCACGCCTGCGTTGAACTGGCGGATCGTCCACCATCCGGATGGGTTATGGTCCGCAACCTTTCCCGACAAGCCCGTTCAAGTGACGCGCTCGGTTAATATGCCCACCGAGAGTGGTGAGACCCTCACAGCGGTCTCGATGACGCTCTGGTCTGTCCGCATCCAGGAGCAGACCTTCACCATCGGTGTGAGCGAGTCAGCGCGCTACACGCCCAGTCAGCTCCGTTCGGCGCTGATGTTTTCTCGGTTAAAGAACATCGGCGCAGATCTGGCGTCCACCCTTTCTGGCGCCAAGTTGTTGCCCACCAACGCGGTGCTCTCCGCCACTGGCGAGATGCAGCTCAAGCCGAGCGAGCCAGCCGTCAAGGCGCGACTGATGATGCGCACAGAGGTCCAAGGAAACCGGGTCGTGGAGGCGCTGGTTGCAGGACCGGCTCAAGGCTTTGATGATGAGGCCGCCGAGACTTTTCTTCAGTCTGCACGTCTTGTCCTTCAATAGACACCCCATGCTCGCATTCGTATGGCCCTTTGGATTGGCTTATGCGCTCTCCTACGCGCTTCGAACCATCAATGCCGTATTGGCACCTGAATTCGAGCGTGCATTAAACCTATCCGCTGCGGACCTTGGACTTTTGGCAAGCGCCTACTTTTTTAGCTTTGCGCTGATGCAGATCCCACTCGGTCTTGCGCTGGATCGAAAGAACCCGGTCAGGATAGAGCGCCGGCTTTTATTGGTCGCCGTCCTCGGCTGCATGATGAGCGCAGTCTCCACAGACTTCTGGACCTTGTGGCTTGGTCGTGCGTGTATCGGCATTGGGGTCTCGGCCTGCTTGATGTCCGCATACAAAGCATTTCGCCTGGAATTTGAGCCTCGAATGCAAGCGCCCCTCGCATCGATCATGCTGGTGCTCGGGTCCCTCGGCGCGCTCTCAGCCACGCTTCCGGTGAGCCTGCTGCTCGCGTGGGTCTCATGGCAAGGGATTTTCTGGCTGCTTTGCGGGTGCTTTGCGATCGCTTGGCTCGCACTTGGCCGCCTTGAGAGGCACTTCGAGCGGGTCGGGCTGGGAGTAAGCACTCCGCCAGCCGCGTGGGAGGGGCTGATCGAGGTGCTCAGACACCCTGCGTTTCTGCGTTTGCTGCCCTTTGGTGTCTTGAGCTATGGGGGCTTTCTGGCCCTGCACGGCCTCTGGCTCGGTCCTTGGCTTATGGACGTAGAGGGCGCGACACAGTCTCAAGCCGCAGAGCAGCTCTTCTGGCTCACTGGGGTCATCATGATCGGACACATGTCCTGGGCAACACTGACCCAGAAACTCGTTGGGCCGCGCATGAGCTTGGACTTGCTGATGCGCCTGGGGCTATGGCTGTTTGCCGGCCTGAGCGGACTTGCAACTTTCTCCATCTGGCCACACCCCATCATTGGATGGGGGCTGGCGTTTCTTGCTGCCGGTGCCACAACCCTCAGCTACAGCGTGGTGGCGCTCTCATTTCGCGTAGAACTCTCTGCCCGAGCGACCACTGCATTTAACTTTTTAGTCTTTGTCGGCGCCTTTCTTGTGCAATGGGGGATGGGCATCGTCGTTGACCTCGTTCAGTTCGCCGGTTTTTCCAAGATCCATGGCCTTCAATCTGCAGTGGGCCTCTGGGTCGGCACCCAGGTCATCGCCTTGGTCTGGATGCAGAGGGCCTATGTCACTCGGCCCTCTTCGATCTGAAGCCCCCGCCGCAGGTTGACCGCCAGCGCAAGACATTGCTCGTCAACAACCTCAAGGCCTTGCAGGTCCGCGATGGTTCTTGCGACCCGCAGCAAGCGCCCGACTACTCTGCGGCTCCAGCCTGCAGATTCGGCCAGCTCACCCAGTAGCGCTGTTACCTTCTGTTGTGTCGGCAATTGATGAAGTGTGCGCTCGCATAGGTGGGCATTGAGCGCGCCCTGGCGCATTCTGGCCATGGTGCGTGCTCGGGCTATTGCGTCGCGAGCACACGCCCCTGACCAATCCGAACTCTCCAGAAATGGCGCACAACCGGACTTCAGGCTCGACGCCTGATCAACCAAGCCCCCAGACTGCATGAGCACGACCAGGTCAAACCGATCAAGCAGTGGGGCTGATAGCTTGCCTCGATAGGATTCAACCTGCCGAGGTGTGCAGCGACAAGGCGTTGAATATGGACGCACCACCCCAAAGAGGCCGCAAGGGCATGGATTCATGGCAGCAATCAACTGGACACGAGCAGGCATGACAAACCGCGACTGTAGACGAGCGGGCTGGACCCAGCCCGTCTCAAGCGGCTCTCTCAAGGCCTCGAGGGCATCTCGTCTGAACTCAGCGAGTTCGTCCAGAAAGAGGACTCCCCCATGTGCCAGAGAGATTTCCCCTGGGCGAAAGGGGTGCCCACCCCCAAAGAGGGCCGCAGCCGAGGCCGTATGGTGAGGAGCACGAAAGGGCGCTGAAAGAGGGCCTTGAGGACGGGCCTGAGTATCGAGGCTCGTTCGATGCAAGGCCTCAATCGCAGCGAGCTGCTGAGCGACTTCGTGCTCCAGCGGCGGTAGCAATGCCGGCAAACGATGCGCGATCATGGACTTCCCCACACCGGGTGGGCCCAACATCAGCAGGTTATGACCGCCTGCCAGCGCCACCACAGCCGCCCGTTTGGCCAGAGGCTGACCGTGTATCTCGTCCCAGACAGAGGGATCCAATACAGACTCGTCTGAGCTGCAACCAGTCGGGCCATGGGCCTGAACACAGGCCTTCGTGCGCGCAGCGCGCCCCAGACCGACGTTCACAAGATCCTCCAACGAACGAAGGGTCCAATGCTGATGCACCAACACCCCAAAAGGTAAGGCACTTCTCAGCTCAGGTGTCATCAGCTGGTCAGAAGCAGACCGAGCGGCTTGGATCCAAGCCAGCTCATGATCAAGTGGTAACAAGGCACCGGATATGGAGAGCTGCCCGAGCAGCGATACGTGCTCAATGACCGCAGCCGGCAGTCGACCCATCGCGATTAAGAGGGCCGCCGCGATTGCCAGATCTGCCAGCTCGGGGGACGCCAGTTCATCAGGAGCAGTGAGCTGAACCGTCACGCGGCCAGCTGGAAATCCGAAGCCTAGATTCTGAATCGCCACGCGAATGCGATCCCTCGCTTCGCGGGCGGCATGCGCGGGCATACCAATGAGATTGAACTGAGGAAGGCCACCTGAGAGGTCCGCTTCAACGCGAACGCGATGCGCCTGGAGGCCGCAGAGATTGAGGGTTTGGGTGCAAGCGAGTGTCATGCCCCATCCTCAATGAGGCGTGCAGCCTGTGCTTCAGCTGAGTGTCTGACCCGACTCCAGTTGAGCCAATCGGGCCTCGAGTTGAGCAATCTGCTCTAACGCGCGCTGCAGCTGCCGACGTTGGGCATCAAACTCTTCCTGTTTGACCAGCTCGAACCGATCCGCAAACCCGCCCACCAAGGTCTGCAGCAGCTGGTTTCGATCTGCTTGCGTCATGGATTGACTCAATGCCTGAAGTCGTTGCTGGAGTTCTGCCAGATGCGCGGCAAAGTCGGGGGGTGTAAAGGCCATGGCTGCGATTCTAGCCAATCCCCTCGTGCCTGGGTTGCACCAAAAGTGTTCGCCCGCACGCGCTTCGTTTCCATCAACGCACCATAAACGTGCGCAAGTACGCACCGCGACGGAGCGGTTAAGGCTGGAAGAAAAAATTTATTGAGAGGATTCATACGCTTGCAAGCGTGGCATGGCTTTCGCTAGATGCGTTCACCTATTTAAAGGAGAACTCGAAATGCGCAAGACACTTTTGGCCATTGCCATCGCTGCCGCCTCAACATCGACCTTTGCTCAGACAGCACCCGCTGCAGAGCCGGACTACAGCATCGCGGGCAATTTCGCTGTAACCAGCGACTACCGCTACCGTGGCGTCAGCCAATCAGACCTGTTGCCAGCCGTGCAAGGCGGTATTGACTTCACTGCAAAGTCTGGGCTCTACCTCGGTAACTGGAACAGCAGCATCTCTGAATGGACAAGCTTCAGTGGCGCTGGCGTTGAGATGGACTTTTACGGCGGCTACCGCACAGAGGTTGGTGGGATTGGTCTCGACATTGGAAACCTCTACTACTACTACCCCGGTGCAGTCGGTTCTATCAAACCGCACACCAACGAAGTCTACGTCGCGCTCTCCCACGGCATTTTGTCTTTCAAGACCTCCTATGCCACCTCAGAGTACTTCGGGGTCGCTGGTTCCAAGGGAACCCTCTATCTCGATCTCACAGCAAGCACCGAGATCGCTCCTGGCATCACCGGGAAGGTTCATATTGGCCAGGTACAGGGCAAAGGCGACATGGTGGATGGCACAGACTATCTCGTGGGCCTGAGCACCGATCTATCGGGCTGGACCGTGAGCGCCGCCTGGGTAGGTACCTCAGGTGATCTGAAAGATTTCACCAGCGGCCAACAGGTCTCAGAGGGCAAGTTCAAAGACCTGGGCAAATCCGGCCTGATGGTCTCCATCTCCAAGTCGTTTTAATCCACTGCGCCCCACCTGAATCTCAGGTCGGGGCTTCACTCAAAGAGGCCCAAGGATGAAACTTATCACTGCAGTCATCAAGCCGTTCAAACTCGACGAGGTGCGCGAGGCGCTCTCGAGTATCGGCGTCCAAGGCATCACCGTCACTGAAGTCAAAGGGTTTGGTCGTCAAAAGGGCCATACCGAGCTTTATCGGGGCGCAGAGTACGTTGTCGACTTTCTCCCCAAGGTCAAGCTGGAGGTCGCTGTTACGGCAGATCTCGCAGAGCGTGCGGTAGAGGCAATCGAGACTGCTGCGCGGACCGGAAAGATTGGAGACGGAAAGATTTTCGTTTGCTCCCTCGAATCCGTCATCCGCATCCGTACCGGTGAGACCGGTGCAGACGCACTCTAAACACCCCAGAAAATAGAGGATTCCCCATGAAACCCGTCTCTTCCCTACACGATGTCGTTTCCGGTAAGGGGCTCATGTCCGCCCTGGTTGCCGGACTCGGCCTTATTGCGCTTCCAGTGCTCGCCCAGACTGCCCCAGAGGCTGCTGCCGTTGCCACAGCTGTGGCTGAGGCTGCGCCCGCTGCCGCCGAGGCGGTCAAGGCCGAGGTCGTCAAAGGCGACGTCGCCTGGATGATGGTCTCAACCCTCCTGGTGACCTTCATGGCCATTCCAGGCCTTGCATTGTTTTACGGTGGGCTCGTGCGGACCAAGAATATGCTCTCCGTGCTTATGCAGGTCATGGTCGTGTTCTCATTGATTGCCATTCTGTGGGCGGTGTACGGCTACAGCCTTGCATTCACCGAAGGTGGTCCCATCATCGGAGGCTTCTCTAAGCTCTTCCTGTCTGGGGTGACGGTGGACTCACTGGCCGATACCTTTACGGACACAGTCAAGATCCCAGAGATGATCTTCGTCGCATTTCAGTGCACTTTCGCTGGCATCACCTGTGCGCTGATTGTTGGCTCGTTCGCAGAGCGCGTTAAGTTCTCTGCCGTCTTGCTCTTCTCCGTGCTCTGGTTTACGTTCTGCTACCTTCCGATTGCCCACATGGTCTGGGGTCCTGGCGGTTATCTGCTCGACAAGGGCGCGCTGGACTTTGCCGGCGGCACAGTGGTTCATATCAACGCAGGCGTTGCGGGCCTCGTGGGTGCCTACATGCTCGGCAAGCGGATTGGCTTTGGAAAAGAACCGATGCCACCCCACTCCCTCACGCTGACCATGGTGGGTGCATCCATGCTCTGGGTGGGCTGGTTCGGATTCAATGCGGGCTCTGCCCTTGAGGCGAACTCAGGTGCAACACTTGCCTTCGCAAATACGCTCTTTGCGACGGCTGCCGCAGTGCTGGCCTGGTGTGCGGGTGAGGCGGTTTTCCGCGGCAAGGCCTCTATGCTGGGTGCAGCCTCGGGAGCAGTCGCTGGCCTCGTTGCCATCACCCCCGCCTGCGGGTCGGTTGGAATCATGGGCGCCATCGTTATCGGAGCGCTATCCGGCCTGATCTGCCTATGGGCTGTCTCCGTGCTCAAGAAGATGCTCGGCGCAGATGATTCACTCGATGTCTTCGGTGTGCACGGCGTTGGAGGCATCTTGGGTGCCTTGCTCACCGGGGTCTTCACTGCTCCGTCGCTCGGCGGCACGGGTGCCGATGACTTCTCCATTGCTTCCCAGGTTGCCATTCAGGCCGAAGGCGTGATCATTACCATGGTCGTTTCTGCCGTCGTTGCGGCTGTAGCCTTCAAGCTGGTTGACATGATTGTGGGACTTCGCGTCACTGAAGAGGAAGAGCGCGAGGGTCTGGATATCAGCACCCACGGCGAAAAAGCGTACTACCTCTAAGCCATTCTCCTCGGCCCGTTCTCCTCAGGGTCTTTCTCAGCCCGCGGCATTGTCCGCGGGCCTTTTTTTTTCTCCAAGACTACAATGCGCTGCTATGACGCCCCAGCTCCAGACTCAGCTCTGCGGAAGGCTCCGACAGCTCGAATCACGAGTTTTGGAGCACAGCTTCGACATTGAACATTGGTTTCGGGCCCAATGGCGCTCCCACCATGCCCCTTTCTATGGGTCTGTTGACCTCAGAAATGCATGCTTCAAGCTCGCACCCGTCGACACCAATCTCTTTCCCGGTGGCTTCAACAACTTAAGCGAGGCTGCGCTCCCAGTTGCGATCCAGGCCCTCATGTCTTCGATTGAGCATCACTGTCCCGATGTCAGGCGTGTGCTGCTCATCCCGGAAAACCACACCCGCAACCTCTTCTATCTAGCCAATGTCGCCCGCCTTTCAGGCCTGCTTCGTCAGGCTGGACTGGAGGTGCGGATTGGGACATTGCTGCCAGAGGTCGTCAAGCCAACGACCATTGATTTTGAAAGCCCCGATGGCGCAAGCCATTCGCTCACGCTGGAGCCCATCGAGCGTAATGGCTCACGCGTCGGCGTCGGCGGATTTGACCCCTGTTTGATTCTGTTAAATAACGACCTGTCTGCTGGCGTGCCGCCCGTGCTCCAGGGACTTTCCGGACAGAGGCTTTTTCCACCGCTTCATGCGGGCTGGGCCTCAAGGCGCAAATCCCAACATTTCACCGCCTATCGACAAGTTGCCATCGAGTTTGCCGATCGACTTCAGATCGACCCTTGGCTCATAGACAGCTACTTCGAGGCTTGTCGCGGCATCGACTTTCAATCACGTATAGGCGAGGGCGAACTCGCCGACTCGGTCGATCGCATGCTCCAGCGCATCCGTGAGAAATATCGAGAGCTCGATATTCAGCACACGCCTTATGTCGTCGTGAAGGCTGACGCCGGTACCTATGGCATGGGCATCATGACAGTGAAGGATGCGAGCGAGGTGCGGGGTCTTAACCGCAAACAGCGCAACAAAATGTCGGTCATCAAAGAGGGCCAGACCGTATCGGATGTGCTCATTCAAGAGGGCGTGCACTCTTTTGAGACCATCCCAACCCCAAAGGGGGATGCAGTCGCAGAGCCGGTTGTCTACATGATCGACCGATTTGTGGTGGGCGGCTTTTATCGGGTTCACGAAGAACGTGGCCCGGATGAGAACCTCAATGCGCCAGGTGCGCGATTCATTCCGCTGCCTTTCGAGGAGGGCTGCCAGCAGCCGCTTCGTGACTCAGACCCGGACGCCACTCCAAATCGACTCTATCTCTATGGTGTGATCTCTCGACTCGCCCTGCTTGCCGCAGCAAGAGAGCTTGAAATGACGCATCCTGCCGCCACGAGAATCTAAAGACTCCGATGGCTGCTCTGCTCTTCATCCTAGACCCACTCGAGAGCCTCAAAGCGTACAAAGACAGCTCCGTTGCCATGATGCGCGCCGCCGCTGCACGTGGTCACGTGATCTGGGCTGCCGAGCCCCATGACCTCTGCGTGCAGTGGCCTAGCACGCCAAGTAAACCGGTATGCGTGCAAGCGCGCGCGGCCAAACTCAAGATCCTAAATGCCACTGCAGCGCCATCCCCGTGGTATGAGGTGACAGACCGCGCGGTACTCGAACCCCAGGACATCCAAGCCATTCTCATGCGCAAGGATCCCCCCTATGACGTGAATTACCACGTCTGCACCCAGCTACTAGAGCATTTCGAAGGTCAGGGTGTGGCGGTCTTCAATCGACCGCGCGCGCTCAGAGACCATGGCGAGAAGACCTCCGTGCTGGAGTTCAGTCAGTGGGCGCCGCAGGGCATGATCACCACCCAGCTTGAGGCCGTCCAAGCCTTTGCTTCAGCGCATGCACGTATTGTTCTCAAACCACTCGATGCCATGGGTGGCAGCGGGATTTTTCTCAGCCACGCCTCCGATCCCAATCTGCCCGTCATCCTGGAAACCCTGAGTGAGCATGGAAGGCGCCAGATTATGGTGCAACGTTGGCTTCCAGAAATCGTAGAAGGCGATAAGCGTGTCCTGCTGATTGATGGCGAGCCCTTTCCGTATTGTCTGGCTCGCATCCCGCCCGAGGGAGCCTCTCGTGGCAATCTTGCAGCAG
Source organism: Pseudomonadota bacterium (assembly GCA_046047855.1). GTDB lineage: Bacteria > Pseudomonadota > Gammaproteobacteria > Burkholderiales > Burkholderiaceae_A > Hahnella. The sequence continues at coordinate 68,242 of JBJOHF010000127.1, forward strand.
GGGGCAGAGGAGAAGCACGCCCACTGAGCGAGACCGACCTTCGGATCGCACAGTCCCTTGGACCCATTCTCAAGGCGCGCGGACTCTTTCTGGTCGGCCTAGACATCATTGGCGAACATCTCACGGAGATCAATGTCACGAGCCCAACCGGTTTCCAAGAAATTGCCCAGCAGACTGGATCGGATCCCGCCTTGGCCTGGATTGAGGCCCTTGAAGCCCGGCTATGACCACAACAAATGCCCCTCAGACCCTCATTGTGCTCACCTGTCATGCACCAATGGCCTCAGCCCTTCATGCTGTTGCATGCCACGGGTTTGGAATGACACTCAGCGCAATCCGAGTGGTGGACGTGCTGAGCAGTGCGACACCATCCACGGTCATTGAAGAGCTCGAGGCCCTCTGGGTTCAAGAGGGTCGACCCGAACAGGTTCTGGTGCTCACCGACCTGCTCGGAGCGACCCCCAGCAATGGAGTCAACCAATGGCTTGCGCGGGCCCCGCAGACACGAGCCGGTCTCACTGGCGTGAGCCTTCCCATGCTGCTGCGTGCCCTGAGTCACCGAGACCAGCCTGCTCGAGCCCTCGGAGAGCGACTGCTGGCCTCAGCCCACGCTTGTATCTCACCCTTACCACAGGCCTAACATGCCCTCTCAAGAGGTCACCATCGTCAATGCTCTGGGGCTTCATCTTCGGGCATCTTCAAAACTGTCGCAGACGGCCAGTCGGTTTCCCTGTGAGGTCTGGCTCTCGCGTGGAACGAAAAGAATCAATGCTAAGAGCGTGCTCGGAGTCACCATGCTGGCTGCTGGTCCGGGGGTCTGTATTTCTATCGAAACGAGTGGTGACCAGGAGGATGAGGCCATGCAGGCACTTGTGGCCCTGATCGCGAGTGGTTTCGGAGAGACGCTCGCATGACCTGGAGCATCCACGGAACAGGCGTGGGAGACCGTGTTGCAATCGGGAAAGCCTGGGTGCTGGCACCCGCCAACCTCGAAGTGCCTCGCCACAGCATAGAACCGAGCCAAGTGCCGCAGGAACAACGCCGATTTCGGCAGGCCATCGAGGCCGTGCAGGCTGAGCTCACCGCCGTAGGTGACAGTCTCGCCGATCACTCCGCGCCTGAAGTGATGGCCTTTCTCGATCTGCAAAGCCTTGTGCTCAGTGATCCCTTGCTTGCCGAACAGACCGAAGGACGCATTGCCAGTGAACGCTGCAATGCGGAGTGGGCTTTGGTTCAGCAATACGACCTGCTCGCGGATCAGTTTGATGCGCTCGAAGACCCTTATCTCAGAGAGCGCAAGGCAGATATCCAACAAGTGGTCGAACGCATCCTAAAGGCCATGGCAGGTGGTCCGGGCCTCAGCAAGCAGCTCAAGGAGCTGACCGAGGACGCCCAGCAGCCCTGGATTCTTGTGGCGCGTGATATTGCGCCCGCCGATATGCTGCTGATTCGAGAGCATGCATTCGCTGGGTTTGCGACAGACTCAGGAAGCCCTACCGCCCACACTGCAATCCTGGCCCGAAGTCTGGGGCTTCCTGCTGTCGTCGGTCTTGGCCATCTCTTTGGCCTGGTTGAGCAAGGAGAGGAGCTCGTGCTGGATGCCCGCTCGGGCGTTGTGGTGGGGGGGCTGGACCCAGAGCTGCGGAACGACTACCTACAAGAAGAAGCTGAACAGCGGCTGCGAGATGAGCGGCTGCAGCGGCTCAAGAGCTTAGTCAGCGCAACGCTCGATGGGCAGCGTGTGCAGCTCATGGCTAATTTAGACTTGCCCGAGGACGCACAAGCAGCCGCCGCCGCAGGCTGCGATGGTGTAGGTCTTTTTCGCAGTGAGTTCCTGTTCATGAATCGCGAGTCCGCCCCAAGCGAGGAGGACCAGACGGCGGCCTATAAGGCTGTGGTGGTGGCCATGAACGGAAAGCCTGTGACCATTCGAACACTGGACTCGGGGGCGGACAAGGCCATTGGTTACCTCTCCGAACTCCACCGTACTCCACCCCTTAACCCCGCGCTTGCACTGCGTGCAATACGGCTGTGCCTCGCCGAGCCTGAGCTCTTTCTCGTTCAGCTTCGATCCCTGCTGAGGGCCTCTGCATATGGCCCACTTCAGATCATGATTCCACTCATCAGTGGGCCCTCTGAGCTCATCTCTGCCCGTCGCATGATTCAACGCGCAATGGGTGAGCTTCGTGCGCGAGGGGAGGCCTTTGATCCCCAGATTCGCGTCGGGGCCATGATCGAAGTGCCATCTGCCGCCATCGCAATTGATGGCTTGCTAGCCCATATGGACTTTGCCTCCATTGGCACGAATGACTTGATCCAGTACACCTTGGCCATTGACCGAACCGACCGGGAGGTCTCTCACCTCTACGATCCCCTTCATCCCGCTGTGATTCGGCTGATTCGAGATGCCATTCGTGCATGTGATAGAGCGCAAACGCCTATCTCTCTCTGCGGTGAGATGGCAGGAGAGCCGCAGTACACGCGGCTGCTGCTGGGTATGGGGCTGCGGAGCTTCTCGATGCATGCGGTCGAGATTCTGCGGGTCAAGCAGGAAGTTCTAAAGTCCGACACGCGCCTGCTTGAGAGACCTGTAGCAAGGCTTTTGCGCCTCCCAGACAGCAGACGCGTGAGAGCGGGTCTAGAGTCATTGAGCAGCTGAGATGACCGGTTGAATCCAACCCGCTCGAACCGCCGCCAGCACAGCCTCTGTCCGCGTCTGAACATTCAATGCACGCAGAATCGCACTGATATGGACCTTGGCCGTCCCCTCCGACATCCCCAGGCTTCGACAGATCACTTTGGTCGGGGCACCCTCAACCAGGTAGCCCAATACCTCAAACTGCCGCGGGGTCAGCGCCGCCCAAGGCGCAGTATCTGCTCGCACCTCTTGAACCTCAATCCGAATGACGGAATGGCCTCCCGGCTTAAGATGCCGGCGGTTTCCGGGCGAGAGCGTCGATTCTGCGGCCGTCGGCAGCCGTCGGGCAGGCCGAGTCGAGGGGTTCAGGCGGTCATAGTGCTGCGCAGCCAAGAGGCTGGTGATGGCATCAGTCATGATGGGCTCCAAGAGAGTTCAAGTCATGGTTAAGGAGCTCGCAGTGTCAGAGCGCCAAAGCCGCCAAACTGCAAAGAATTGTGTCAAATTTCAGCCCATGGCCTCACACACCCAGGATCTCGGACCGGTAACGCCCCAGATCGCACATTTTGAAACGCCGCTGCAGCTGCTGAGCGGACAGTCGTTTGGGCCCTATAGCCTCGCTTATGAGACTTATGGCACGCTCAACGCCACCCGATCCAATGCAGTGCTGATATGCCATGCGCTCAATGCCTCTCATCATGTTGCAGGAACCCGCGAAGGCAATCCCGAGGACCGAGGGTGGTGGGACAACATGGTCGGCCCGGGAAAGCCTGTCGATACCAATCATTTCTTCGTCATTGGCGTGAACAACCTCGGGTCTTGCTTTGGTTCCACTGGTCCTGCAAGCACAGACCCCTCCACAGGTAAGCCCTATGGAGGGCGCTTTCCCGTCATTACGGTGGAGGACTGGGTAAACGCCCAAGCACGCTTAGCCGATTACCTTGGCATTAACCGATTTGCAGCTGTCATGGGCGGTAGCTTAGGGGGCATGCAGGCACTTGAATGGTCGATTGCCTATCCAGATCGGCTTGCGCATGCCATCGTGATCGCCTCCACAGCACGGCTCAGTGCACAGAATATTGCGTTTAACGAAGTCGCTCGTCGGGCGATACTCAACGATCCAGACTTTCACGGAGGTGACTTCTATGCCCATGGAGTCGTCCCCAAGTTAGGCCTCTCCATTGCCCGCATGGTCGGTCACATCACGTATCTGTCTGACGATGTGATGGCCCAGAAGTTTGGTCGCAACCTGCAGTCAGCGCAGCGCTACCAGTATGGGTTCGACGTGGAGTTCCAAATCGAGTCCTATCTTCGCCATCAAGGCGAAAAGTTTTCAGGCTACTTTGACGCGAACACCTATCTTCTGATTACACGTGCACTGGATTACTTCGACCCCACACGAGACGTGGGTGGATCTCTGAGCCTTGCCCTCGCGCCAGCGCGCTGTGGTTTTTGTCTGGTGTCTTTCACGACAGACTGGCGTTTCTCTCCCGAACGCTCGCGGGAGATTGTGGCCGCACTCATTGAAGGTGGCCACGAAGTCACCTACTCTGAGATCGATGCGCCGCATGGCCACGACGCCTTTCTCATGGCAGACCCCCGCTATCATGCGGTGATTCGAACCTACTTCGAACGCATTGCCCATTCCATAGCGCAGCAGACCGGAAATCATTCATGACCCGCTCCTCTCCGCTTCGTGCAGACCTTGCATTGATTGCAACCTGGGTGCAGCCCGGCGCAAGCGTCCTGGACCTCGGATGCGGAGATGGAAGCCTGCTGCATTGGCTCAAGACTGAGAAAGGCTGCAAGGTCTACGGCGTCGAAATTGATCACGACAAGCTACTCACCTGCATATCGAAGGGGCTCTCAGTGGTGCAAGGAGATATTGACCAGGGCCTTGCGCTGCTGGGAAACGCAACCTTTGACACCATCATCCTGTCGCAGGTCTTGCAGGCCACTCATCGCACGGAGCAGGTCCTGCGTGAAATTGCCCGAATGGGTCGAGAGGCCATTGTGAGCAGCCCAAACTTTGGACATTGGTCGCATGTCTGGTCCTTGCTGCATGGGCGTATGCCCGTCAACCGTCGCCTGCCGTATCAGTGGTTTGACACACCAAACCTACATTTCGCCACCACCAATGACTTTGAGGCCTTGCTGAATCGACTCGCGCTGCGCATCACGCGGTGTGAATATCTGCGCGAGGATGAGTCGGGCCGATTGAGTCGAGTCCAACGACTGGCTTCGCTTCGCGCGACGCTGGCGGTCTATCAGTTCCATGCAAAATCCAATGAGGAGTCTCATTCATGATTCAAACCGTCGGCATTATTGGCGCGGGCACGATGGGCAATGGCATTGCCCAAGCGTTTGCCTGTGCAGGTCGCTCCGTGATCCTTCAAGACGTGCATGCGTCAGCGCTTGATAAGGCATTGAAAACCATTGAGAGCTCCCTCGATCGACTGATTAAAAAAGGGAACCTCACAGAGACCGAAAAGCAAGCGGCTTTGGGCCGAATCAAGACCGCGACCAACGCCGAAGCACTGAGCGCGGCAGACCTGGTTGTGGAGGCCGCAACGGAGCATGAACGCATCAAGATCGAGATTCTCCAAGGGCTAGAAGCACATGTCGAAAGACACTGCATCATCGCCACCAATACTTCTTCTCTCTCGATTACCGCGCTGGCGTCAAAACTTCAGCATCCCGACCGATTCGTCGGCATGCATTTCTTCAACCCGGTTCCAATGATGCCGCTGGTCGAAGTGATTTATGGCGTGCAGACATCTCCTCATATTGTTGAGGCGATCCAGTCGCTTGCCCAGGACATTGGAAAGACCCCGATTGTTGTTAAAAATAGCGCCGGTTTCGTCGTGAACCGCTTACTCTGCCCGATGATCAACGAAGCGGTGTTTGTCTTGTCCGAAGGTCTAGCAAGTGCCGAAGAGATTGATGAGGGTATGAAGCTCGGCTGCAATCACCCCATTGGGCCACTGGCCCTCGCCGATCTGGTTGGGCTCGATGTGCTCCTGGCGGTCATGCATGTGCTGTCAGATCATTTCGAGGACCCGAAGTATCGACCTGCCCCTCTGCTCAAGGAGATGGTCGCCGCTGGTCATCTTGGCCGCAAGACGGGCCGCGGGTTTTATCAGTACCCATAGCGCCACACCGTGCAGCTCGCATACCGCATGTGGGGCCTTGCGGCCCTGTTCTATATCTTCGATTTTTTTCAGCGCGTTTCGCCAGCGAGCCTAGCCTTTGATCTCTCTAGAGAGATCGCTCCAACTGCGCTTGCCCTCGGAACCCTGTCTTCAGCCTACTTTTTAACCTATGCTGGATTTCAACTCCCTGCGGGCCTGCTTGTCGATCGACTCGGTGCTCGAAGAGTACTCACGATCGCCGCAGTCGGTGGCGCTGTGGGTGTGTCCGTGTTTGCATTTGCGCCCCTGATGGAACAGGCCATCGCAGGCAGACTTATTCTTGGGGCCACAGGCGCTGTGGCTTGGATCGCCTTGCTCAAGCTCGCATCCGAATGGTTCTCGCCGCAAAAGTTTGCTGGCATTACTGGGCTATCGCTTGCGGTTGGCGCCATCGGCGCGGTGCTCGCAGGATTTCCACTGAGTCGACTTGCTGAGGCGTTTGGATGGCGCGAGGTTTTGCTCGGCACCGGCGCCTGCGCAATTCTGCTCGCCATCCTCTTTTGGTGGCTCATTCGTGACCGACCGCAGACATCGGACAACGCGCCCATTCGGACAAGCGTATCGGCTGCCCCCCCCATTTCGCTCTCAGCACTGCCCTGGCGCTCACTGATCGTCTTGGGCCTTGGACAAATGGGTGTGACCGGCAGCATGGCCGCCCTTGCATGGCTCTGGAGTGTGCCCTTCCTCAAGACCGGGTTCGCGGTGACAGCGAGTACGGCGACGCTGCTGTCGTCGTGCATGATGGTCTTTTTCGCACTCGGTGGCGTGCTCTTTGGGCGGTGGTCAGATCGCCTTCAAGCGCGTCGCAAGCCCCTCATGCTCGGCACCGCAGGGGTCATTCTCATGTTGGCACTCCTGGGCACCGGCGTATGCTCAGAGAACCTCATTGCAACAACGCTCTGCCTATGGATCATGGGGCTGAGCGCGGGTTCGATGGTGCTCTCATTTGCGGCCGCCAAAGACGTCGCAAAGGGCCATCACACAGGAGCCGTCGTGGCGTTTATGAACCTCTGTGTCATGACCGGAAGCATTGGACTTCCGCCACTCTTTGGCAAGGTACTCGATGCGCAATGGCAGGGCAGCATCATTGAAGGCGTGCGGCTGTATCCAATAGAAGCCTATGAACTCGCATTCCAGGGGCTTGCGGCCTGGGTACTGCTCACCCTCATTTTTCAGTGGCGATGGTCCGACGCCTTGATATCACCGTCTCCAAAAGGCGGGTGAAAATAACACCACCACCGTCAGCAGCTCCAGTCGGCCCAGCATCATGGTGAAGGACAGAACCGCCAGCTGAAAATCCGTAAGGCCCGAGTAATTTCCCGCGGGCCCAACTTCGTTGAGGCCGGGCCCCAAATTATTGACACACGCCAAGACCGCGCTAATCGCGGTCACATCATCCATGCCTGAGAGCAAAAGACAGAATGTGGCCGCCATCACCGTAAAGCCATAGACCAGCATGAAGGCCAAAACCGCAAAGATGACGTTGTGGCCGACGCTGGTGCCTCTTGCAATACTCACCGGGTTCACAAGCCGTGGATGAATGATCTTGGCCAGTTCCTGCTGCGCGAGCTTGGCCATGATCACCAGACGAATCATCTTAATGCCACCCCCTGTCGAGCCAGAACAAGTCGCAAAAGCGGCTAACAAAATCATGAGCCATGGCGCGAATACAGGCCAGGCCGCGTAGTCTTGTGTGGCATAGCCCGTCGTAGTCGATATGGAGACGACATTGAATGCTGCTGCCCGCAGGGCCTCCCAAAAGGTACTGTAGGTCTGCTCGCTCCACAGCACAAGGGTGACCACAAACACGCCAGCGCTCACCGCCATCACGAACCAACGCGCCTCTGGACAACGCAGGTAGGGCTTCATGCTGCCCGACCGGACAGCCGAGAAGTGCACGGCAAAATTGACCCCTGCAATCATCATGAACACGATAGCGACTAGCTCAACTCCAAGACTCTGAAATTGTCCAAGACTTGCGTCGTAGCTCGAGAGCCCACCAATGCTCATCGTCGTGCCAGCATGGATGAAGGCATCAAACCAGTCCATACCAACAGCCCAGTAGGACACTGCGCAAGCAAGCGAGAAGAGAAGATAAAGGCCCCAAAACCCTTTGGCAGTCTCAGTGATGCGAGGGGTGAGCTTGGTGTCTTTCATGGGCCCAGGGGTTTCCGCCTTGTAGAGCTGCATACCGCCCACGCCGAGGAGCGGGAGAATCGCAACGGCCAAGACCAGAATGCCCATACCGCCGAGCCACTGAAGTAGGCTCCGCCACGCCAAGATGGATCGGGGTGCTGCATCGAGCCCCGTGAGAACGGTCGCCCCGGTCGTTGTGAGGGCGGACATCGCCTCAAAGAATGCCTGCCAGCCCCGCAAGTCCTCCATTGCGAAAGCAATAGGCAAGGACCCGAGTCCGACCAGCGCCCCCCAACAGAGGATAACCAACAGAAACCCATCTCTGGGAAAAAGCTCGGCTGAATGCCCACGGGTGACCCAAACACCAACCAGACCCACGCCCAGGGCAATGGCTGCCCCCTGCATAAACGCCCAGAGCACACCGTCATGGGTCGCCAAGGACACCGCAATCGGCACCAAGAAGGTCAGTGAAAACAGCAAGACCAGCTTGCTTAGGACATTAACGAGCGCCACCGCTGAGTCGAGGCTCGACTGTCGCGGTCGAGAATCAGTCTGCATCAGAAGAAACCGGCAGAAACCTGAAAAAGCTTCTCAACTTTAGGAATGGTCTTGCGGTCGGTCACAAACACAATGAGGTGGTCGCCCGACTCGATGACCACATCATGGTGACCCATGATGACGCTCGCACGCTCGCCTTCCCCGCGCACGAGACCACCAATCATCGCTCCCTCTGGCAAACGAATGGATTCAATGGTTCGGCCCACCACCTTAGAGGTCTTGTGATCTCCATGAACCACCAACTCCAAAGCCTCGGCAGCACCTCGCCTGAGGCTATGAACAGCGGCCACATCTCCGCGACGTACATACTTTAAAAGCTCACCAAGCGTTACATGAGAGGGGGTGAGTGCAATATCGATGCGACCCCCTTCCATAAGCTCGGCATATGCCTTTCGGTTGATCAGTGCCAAAACACGCTTGGCGCCAAGGCGCTTAGCCAAAAGTGCTGACATGATGTTGTTCTCATCATCGTTGGTCAGCGCGAGAAAGAGGTCCATTGAAGCCACGTTCTCCTCGATGAGCAGATCCTCATCGGTCGCATCGCCATGCAGCACGAGCGCCTTGCCGTTCAACGACTCAGCCAAGAGCAAACAACGCTGTTTATTGCCTTCAATGATCTTGGGAATCATGCTGTCACTGATGGCTTCAGCGAGACGGCGCCCAATATTGCCTCCGCCGACAATCATGACCCGGCGCACCGGCTTGTCCTGCTGTCGAAGCTCCTGAGTCACGACACGAATATGCTCAGAAGCCGCCAAGAAAAAGACCTCATCGTTGGGCTCAATGCGCGTGTGGCCCTCAGGCAAGATGGCCCGCCCTGCCCGAAAGATTGCAACCACGCGTGAGTCCACATCGGGAAGATGCTGTCGAAGTTCTCGTATCTCATGAGACACCAAGGGACTGCCTTCTCGGGCCGAAACAGCCAATAAGCCGGCACGGCCCTTCGCAAACTCCAAGACCTGAAGCGCCTCCGGAATTTCGATCAGCTTGACAAGGTAGTCTGTGATCATCTTCTCTGGGCTGATGGCCACACTGACGCCAAAACCCTCGTCTGAGAGCAGCTCCTCGTGCGCCATCCATTGAGGTGAGCGCAGACGCACGATCCGCTGAGGCACATTGAAGTGCCTTTGGGCCAGCTTACAAGCGGTCAGGTTGATCTCATCGCTCGCCGTCACGGCAATCAGCATCTCTGCCTCTTCAATGCCCGCCGAAGTAAGCACTTCGAGAGAGGTGGCGTGCCCATAAACCGTTCGCAGATCAAGACGTTCCTGCAAAAGCCCTAACGCTTCCACATCGGTGTCAACCACCGTCACGTCATTCTTTTCCAACACCAGCATCTCGGCCAGGCCAGACCCGACGCGTCCAGCCCCCAAAATGAGAAACTTCAAGCAGCGGCCTTTCTAGTCGGGGTGCGATGCGGCTCCATACCGAGCTGCCGAATCTTGCGGTAGAGATGGGTTCGCTCAAGCCCAGATCGCTCAGCCAAGCGGGTCATGCTGCCTCCCTCCTTGTCGAGCTGATACTGAAGCACAATGCGCTCAAACGACTCGCGAACCTCTCGCAACGGGGCATCGAGATCGAGTGCCAAAAGCGCCTGGCGCGCCATATCGAGGGGGTCCCCTTGCTGCGCGTCGAGCTCATCGTCCTCCTCAAGCGTGACAAGCCCCGCGCCAAGCACTTGCTGGGTCTGAGCGACCGCGTCTCGCCACGCGCGCTGGGCTTGGGCTCTGGCGAGCGCAGCACTGACGGTCTTGAGCAATTTGGCCAATGCAATCGGCTTTTCGAGAAAATCAAAAGCGCCCATGCGGGTCGCTTCAACGGCTGTATCAATGGTCGCGTGTCCAGACATCATCACGACCGGTACCGTTAGCAAACCCTGCGAGGACCACTCCTTGAGCAGGGTTACGCCGTCGGTATCTGGCATCCAGATATCCAGTAGGACCAGATCGTAAGATCGACCATCATGAAAGGCTCTGGCCTGCGTGGCAGATTCAGCCAGAGTCACTGCATGCCCTTCATCTTCCAATACTTCAAGCAAAAGCTCTCGCACACCAAGCTCATCGTCTACGATCAGAATATTCGCCATGGCCTAATTTTCTGCCACATGCGGCAAGAGCGCAAATGAGAACTCCGCTCGCGTCCCAAGCACCCGTGCGTCAGCTGCGCGCAGCGTAACCAGCGAGACCTCCGCCTGATTTTCTTGGGCAATCTTCTGGACCACAGCCAGGCCGAGACCGGAGCCCTTGGCCTTCGTTGTGACATAAGGCTCAAAAACGCGATGCGCAAACTCCGGAGCAAGCCCAGGCCCGTTGTCATCCACACGAAACACAATACGCCCGCCCTCCATGAGGACCGAAACCTGAATCATCGGCTCTACAACTGACTCGACCGCGTCTTGCGCGTTCTGAATCAGGTTGTGAATAACCTGAAGCATCTGACCTCGGTCGGCAAATACGCGTGCCTGGGTATCCAGCGTGCCCAAGCCGACGCGGGCATCAGAGGCGTAAAGGGTCATGACTTCCTGAACCAATGCGGCCAAAGAAAAGACCGAAGGGCTTGCATCAGGCAGGCGCGCGTAGTTTCGAAACGCATCCACCATGGTCTTTAATGCCGACACTTGTTCCACAATCGTCCGAGCGGACTTGGAGAGCAGTTCGCGTTGGCTCTCTGTGAGGCTAGGCGCTAACTTGCGCTCCAGTCGCTCCGCAGAGAGTTGAATCGGCGTCAGCGGGTTTTTGATCTCATGTGCAAGCCGTCTCGCCATATCTGACCATGTCTTTGCGCGTTGAGCCGCAAGCAGTTCTCCAATGTCGTCCACGACAACCACCCAGGCGGCACCATAATGGCTACTGTCCCCTGAAAGCCTGGCAACATGCACCAGAAGGGACCGAAAGCTTCCGTTGGCCACTGGACATTCCAGCGTGTGCTGGGCTCGAAGTGTGCCCTCGTCACGCAACGTTTCCATAAGTGAAATCAAAGGCCCGTAGGCTTCCCAATCACTGAGCCGCGCTCCTAGGGCCGTGTGGAGGCTTCGGTCTAAGACACGCTCAGCACTCGGGTTGAACTCTCGCAAACAGAGGTCCTCATCCAGCACCAAAACCCCAGCTGAGAGCGTTTCCAGCATCTGCTTGAGGAATTGAAGGCTCTGCTCACGCTGCGCCTCACTCTGAGCGGCCAGCTGTTGCGCATCTCTGAGCTGGGCGGTCATCTGATTGAACGATCGAATCAAGTCGTTGAGCTCATGATCAATCAGGTCCTCCCGCAGCCTTGGATAATCGCCCACTGCAACCTCTCGCGTAGCGCGCTCCAGTGCGCGAAGGGGTCCAGCGAGCCATCCGCTGAGCAGCACGGCAATCGAGAGCGCCCCGAAGATTGCGAGGAGCAAGGCCAATGAGAGCGTGATCCCATAAATGCGTCGAATACCTTGTTTCCCAAGCCCGAGTTGTTGATAGTCATTGAGCCCTTGATTGAGATCGTCAATATGCTGGGCCAGTCGCGCAGGAACTGGCTCGAGCCACTGCACAATCCTCACGGGGTCTTGACTGAGTTCTTTGCGAACGGAGAGCGCCAAGGCCCGGGTTTGCAAGGCCCATGGCTCAACGCCCGAAGCAGGCTCAACCAACGCGAACTGCCGGCTCGTTTTCACGGCACTGAGGGCCTCGGACGAGGGTAGGTCTGGTACCAGCCTAAAGAGTGTTGCGCTTCGAATGGCCAAGACTTTCCCCTGCGTGTTGAGCACCATGACCTCAGCCTGTGGGCGTCCCTCGAGAGCCAATTCAATGAGTGAATTGAGTTCGCTATCGGGCACCGCCTCGATTGCCAAGGCAAGGCGTCGCGCATTACTCATCGCCTCTCGCCGCATAGACTCCACCGTTGCACGCCCCAGATCAGCGCCAGACTGCAATGCGCCCTCAACGCTCTGGGAAAACCAGCTATCGATGGTCCGGGCGAGAAACTGCACCGACACCAGAGAGACCAGCGCGACGGGAAGAATGCCCATGAGCGTGAGTGCCGTCGCAAGTCGAATGGTGAGGCGCGAACCGAACTCGCGTCGACGATAACGCCGCCACGCCTTCACAACCATTGCGATCGCCATCACCGCCATGATCAGGACCAGCGCGAGATTGGCCGCCACTAGAACGGGATACACCTCATCGAGCCGACTCTCAAGGCCTGAGGCCATAGACAGCACCGCGAGCATCCCGCCCGCGAGCGCGAAGACCAGAAGGAGTGCGAGCCTGAATGCAAATGTCATATCAGTTGCCAGGCTTCGCACGCGTGTCGTCGATTCGAGACCAGCCTGAATCAAAGGCCCACTGTTCACTGGTCAGAGCGGTCACTTGAATCGCCTTGGGCAGTGCCCCAAGGTCGAGTGACAGTCTGATTCGAAACACGCCTTCTTTCGTCATGCCTGATGCCGGGCCGGCCACTCGCCAGCCCTTCACAGCCAGACTTGCGCGCAATGCCTCACCAAAATCCGCATAGACCAAGGGCGGTGCCCCATCGATCGTGACCCGAAACTGCCGCGTCAAAGGATGAAAGACCAGATCTGCAGAACGGGTACGACTGTATGCCTGCCGATCCCACCACCACCATCGGGGCTGGATGACCTGAAACGTTGAAACAAAACGAAGCGGAACACCTCGCTCGATAGCCTGAATAAGGGCCGCACTGAGGGTCACCTGGACCTGGCCAGAAACAATCACGCCCTCGACGGGATCATCGATAAGGGCAAGCTCACTGAGCTGAACGATTGGGACCCGAGGAGGGGTTTTAAGGTCCGACTGCGCAGCAGACACGAGACCAGAAAGCGTCCAGACAACAGTCCAGACCAGTAACGCCCGAACCACGGCGATTATATTCGCTTGCGAAATCGAGCGATAAAAAACCCATCGCCGACCCGCTCGCCCTCGGCTAATAGAAGTCCCGGCGCGGTAAGCCGTTCGACATGACATGGCTCATTCTGCCACCTTCGAGCCAATTCCTCGCCCTCTCGCGTAAAAACCGAACAGGTCACCAAGAGGGCCTCACCACCTGGCCTCAGCCGGGGCCAGACGGCCTTAAGCAAGTCCCACTGCAATGCGCTTACCGCCCTCAATTGGTCAGGCGTTCTGCGCCACGGAATCTCAGGGTGTCGGCGGACTACGCCAGAGGCTGAGCACGGCAAATCGAGGATGAGATGATCGAATTGATCAGGCCAGTGGGCTGGCCACGCGGAGCCAGCGAGCGGATCGAACGTCTGCACAGAAACGGTCCCCGCAAGCTGCGTGTTCAAGCGCGCCCACTCCGCCTGCAATTTATTGAGACGGCTCTCAGACGCATCACTTGCATAAATGCGGACACCAGCCTGCTCTGCTGCCAGGAAAGTCTTTCCGCCAGGAGCGGCACAGACATCCCACACGGTTTGTCCGGCCTCAAGGGGCAGCCAGCCAAAGCACCTCTGCGCGGAGACATCCTGGACGCGGAACCATCCCTGGGAAAAACCGGGCAGCTGGGTGATGGATCGAGCAGGCTCGATGTGAAACGCGCGCGGAAGCGCTGGGCCAACAGACCAAGGTCGAAGACCTTGTGCGCAAAGGGCTTCTATCCAAGCCTGTCTCTGCTCGGCGGGGCCCATATATCGAACCGTGAGTGGCGGATGTCTTTGCTGATGGTCCAACCAATGCGCCGTGCGTTCTCCGAGACTCTCGTGCATCGCCTCAATCCACCAGGTGGGTGCATTCCATCGCGCCGTCGGGTGATGCATGTCTTGGGCAGCGGATAGCGGATCAGAGAGCGTCTGGCGCAGGATGGCATTCACAAACCGCGCGCCGGGGACTCCCGACCAGGATTGTGCTGCCTGAACAGCTTGGCTCACCAACAAGGCTGGAGGGCGATAGCTGCGCCGAAGGGCGCCGAAAACGACACTCAAGAGCATGGCAAGCACTGGATCTGGCTTTCGTTTGGCCATGCGTTCGAGGCGAATCTGCGTCAGACCCCAGTGCCGCAGGCCGCCATAAAGCAGGTCTGTCTCGGCCGATGTCAGCGATGGGGATGAACCGGGCTTATCCGCTCGATCAGAGAGGATCCTGCGCATCTGTTGAGCAGCCTGGCGAAGCTCCTTCCAGAGCGGCGCCCGCTGTAGCCCAGTCGGCTCGGCGGTCAGGGCTTTACCCCGAAAGCCTCGTTCGGCTTGAGGCCCAGCGCTCTCGCGAAGATCCCACCGGGCTGTGGCTTTCCACCTGGTCGCTGTAGCCACCTCAAACCGACCACACCCTGTGCACACGCGATGACAATACCCGTCTCCGGCGAACCGATGCTCAGGATCGACCCTGGCGGTCCCCACTGTCCCAAACGTTCCACCACGCAAGCGCCTCCTAGCTTTACAGGCTCTCCCCGCAGGTGAGATACAGCCCCTGGCACTGTCTCGAGCGCGCGGATCTGGTCAGCCACGGCCTGTGCCGGCCGATTGAATCGGACCTCACGGTCCTCTGCAGTAATCTTGTGTGCATAGGTGACGCCCTCTTGTGGCTGGGCCTCGGGACTGCCTGTGAGCATCTGCCCACTCGCGAGAAAGGCCACCAGTTGCTGGGACCCGAGCGCAGCCAACCGCGCTTGAAGCGCAGTACTCGTCTCTTGTGGCTCAATATCAATAGATGCTCGGCTCCATACCGGCCCGGTATCAAGGCCTGCTTCCATTTGCATGATGCACACGCCCGTCTGCGTATCGCCTGCCTCTATAGCCCTCTGAATAGGTGCTGCACCCCGCCACCGCGGCAGCAGTGATGCATGCACATTCAGGCATCCCCAACGAGGCAATGCCAGCACTTCCGGTGGAAGAATCAGTCCGTAAGCAACAACAATCAGAAGGTCCAAATTCAATGCTTTGAGCGCCTGCTGTGCCTGCACCCCCCCCTCTCGATCAGCTCGAAAGCTCAAGGGATGAAGTAGGGGGAGACCAAGCGCTTTGGCGGTCTCACTGACGGGACTCGACGTGAGCCGTCTACCACGCCCGGCAGCGCGATCTGGCTGGGAGAGGACGGCAACAAGCGCGTGCTCCGGTCTATGCTCAACGAAACGGACAAGTGCCTGAAGATGCTGTTCTGCGAACGCTGGGGTACCAGCAAACCCGATGCGCATGGCTTAAGCCGTCAAATGCGCTGAATCTCTCAGCTTTTTCTGTTCCCGCTGTTCCTTCAGAAGCCGATCCCTCAGCCGCGTCTGCTTCAGGCGCGATAAATAGTCCACAAAGACCTTGCCCGAGAGATGATCCATTTCATGCTGAATGCAGACCGATAACAGCCCCTGCGCTTGGAGTTCAAAGGTTGATCCGTCTGCCCGCTGCGCGCGAACCTCAATCAGATCCGGTCGCTCTACTTCGTCAAACACACCAGGAACAGAGAGGCAGCCCTCTTGAAATCGCTTCACGTCCTGGCTTTGCGACAGAACAATCGGATTAATGAACACTTGCGGCTCGCTATGGTCCTCAGTGAGGTCTATCACAATGACCTGTTCGTGCACGTCTACTTGAGTGGCTGCCAAACCGATGCCGGGTGCCGCATACATCGTCTCAAACATATCGGCGATGAGTGTCTGAAGACGTGCGTCAAACACCTTGACGGGTTTAGCCACAGTCCGCAGTCGAGGATCTGGATAGTGAAGAATAGGTAAGAGCGCCATACGAATGGATATTGCATCAAAGTGGATGCGCACTAGCCTAGAGTGTTTTTCTCTCCGAGGCGAGTATGCAAACACAAATTGTGCCCGAATCCGCATGGCCAGCCCATGATGCCGAACTTCAACCCCCCATCAAGCGGCTCTATTTTCGGGGCGATCTGAACTGCTTGTCACAGCCCACCATGGCCATTGTCGGAAGTCGTCGCGCTGGCCTCCAAGGTTGTCATCACGCTGAATCCATCGCCTCTGAGCTGGTGCGTCGGGGGATTTGCGTTGCGAGTGGGCTCGCACTGGGCATAGACGCAGCAGCTCACTTCGGCGCACTCTCCCAGCCGCATGGGCGAACAATTGCGGTGCTTGGGCATGGGCTTGACCAGATCTATCCCCCGCAGCATGCAGCACTTGCAGAGAGAATCCTCGATCAAGGCGGACTGCTGCTCTCGGAGTATCCAGACATGACAGCGCCGCGACCGCATCATTTTCTGCATCGCAATCGACTCATCGCATGGGTATCCATAGGGGTGATCGTCATAGAGGCAGGACATCGGAGTGGTGCTTTGAGCACGGCTCAGGCGGCCATCGAGCTCGGTCGTGAAGTCATGGTGGTTCCAGGCCCTGTCTCGGGTGGCCATTACAGTGGGGGACATCGACTCATTCGGGATGGTGCCCATCTGATCGAGCGTGGCGAAGATGTGCTTGCGGCCTGTGGGCAGCCTGATTTGTTTAAAGCATCCAGCACCGCTGTTGATCCTCAAGAGTGGCGGGAACTTGATCCACGGGCCGCTAAGATCATGGCGGTGCTAGACTTTCAGCCCAATGTGCCTGAAGACCTCAGCAGGCAATCGGGCCTGCGCTTATCAGATCTCATGGCAGGATTGTTGGTTTTGGAGCTTCGCGGCTTAGCGAGTCGACTGGTAGACGGCAGGTGGTCTCTTCGGCCACCCTCACGGATGAAGGAATTCTAGAATTGAGCAAGTCTCTTGTAATTGCAGAGAAGCCCTCCGTGGCAGCCGATATTGCCAAAGCACTTGGAGGCTTCTCTAAGCAGGATGACTTTTTCGAGCGAGACGATATGGTCATCGCGTCTGCTGTGGGGCACCTGCTCGAAATCAAAGCGCCCGAGGCCTATGAGGTCAAACGTGGGAAATGGTCTTTCGCTCACCTTCCAGTGATCCCGCCCGAGTTTGATCTTCAGCCGCTTCCAAAGTCCGAGCAAAAGCTCAAGGTCCTGGCCAAACAGATTCGTCGAAAAGACATCAGCAAGATTATCAACGCCTGTGATGCGGGCCGCGAAGGCGAGCTCATTTTCAGAACCATCGTCCAGTACACCAAGGCCAAGCAGCCCATTGCGCGATTGTGGCTGCAATCCATGACGCCATCAGCCATTCGAGATGCCTTCGATCATCTTCGCAGCGACGAAGAGCTTCGTCCCCTGTCGGAGGCTGCGCGCTCCCGATCAGAGGCGGATTGGCTCATCGGTATCAACGGCACGCGTGCCATGACCGCCTTCAACTCAAAAGAAGGGGGCTTCTTCCTGACCACTGTCGGCCGAGTGCAGACGCCCACACTCTCCGTGGTGGTCGAGCGAGAGGAGATTATTCGTAAGTTTGTGGCCAAGCCGTACTTCGAAGTAAAGGCCGAGTTTGCCTGTGCCGCAGGTCGTTATGAGGGCAAATGGTTTGACACGGGTTTCAAAAAGTCAGCTGAGGCGCCGGACGCGCGCGCAGAGCGCATCTGGGATGAGGCCCAAGCGCGTGACATTGCTGCCCATGTGGCCAACGAGACCGCAACGGTTCGAGAGGAACATAAGCCGAGCAGTCAGGCTGCTCCAGCACTCTTTGACCTCACCAGTCTTCAGCGAGAGGCCAATGCCCGATTCGGCTTTTCAGCCAAGAACACCTTGGGGCTTGCGCAGGCACTGTATGAGAAACATAAGGTGCTCACCTACCCAAGAACGGACTCCAAAGCCCTACCGGAGGACTACCTCGACACGGTGAAGGCAACCCTTGGGCAGTTCGAGGGCACCAGCTATGCGGTCGCGGCGAAGACCATTTTGAAGCAGGGCTGGGTCAAGCCAAATAAGCGTATTTTTGATAACGCCAAGGTCTCTGATCACTTCGCCATCATTCCGACCGGCCTGGTGCCAAAGGCCCTTTCCGAGCCCGAACAGAAATTGTTCGACTTGGTTTGTAAGCGCTTCTTAGCAGTCTTTTTCCCACCCGCTGAGTTCCTCAATACGGTGCGCATCAGTGAGGTCGCGGGCCAACCGTTCAAGACCGAGGGAAAGATCCTGACAGAGCCAGGTTGGCTTAGCGTGTACGGCAAGGAAGCCCAAGAAGACGCGGTCAACCTTGTTCCAGTCAGTCCAGATGAGCGGCCATCTGTTGCTGAGGTCCAGGTCCTCTCACTCGAGACTCGACCGCCTGCACGTTATACGGAGTCCACGCTGCTCTCAGCCATGGAAGGGGCAGGCAAGGCCATCGAAGATGACGAACTCAGGGAGGCCATGAGTGGCAAAGGCCTTGGCACGCCAGCCACCCGTGCCGCGATTATTGAAGGGCTTCTGAGTGAAAAATATTTGTTGAGAGATGGCCGGGAGCTGCTCCCTACGGCTAAGGCCTTTCAGCTGATGACCTTACTGCGGGGTCTCGAGATAGAGGCGCTTTCGAAGCCGTCACTTACGGGTGAATGGGAGTTTAAGCTCTCCCAAATTGAGCGTGGAGCACTGTCGCGTCAAGCCTTCATGGAGGACATTGCTGGGCTCACAGCGCATATCGTAGAGCAGGCCAAAAATTACTCCAGCACCACCATTCCCGGAGATTACGCAACCCTGCAGGTCCCGTGTCCAAAATGTGGTGGTGTTGTTAAAGAGAATTATCGGAGATTTGCTTGCCAGTCCTGCGATTTCTCGTTTACCAAGAGCCCAGCCGGAAGACTTTTTGAAACCAGTGAAGCGGAGCATTTTATTACCCATCGTAGTATTGGCCCGGTCGATGGCTTTAGAAGCAAAATGGGGCGGCCGTTTGCAGCAAGCCTAACCCTGGACGATGAATTCAAACTTAGCTTCGACTTCGGACAAGACAATCTGGATGATGCTGAGCCTGTAGATTTCTCACACTCGCAATCGCTTGGAAATTGCCCTAAATGTAAGGGCGCTGTTTTCCAGCATGGAACGAGTTACGTATGTGAAAAAAGTGTGGGACCAGAAAAGACCTGTGACTTTCGCAGTGGCCTCACCATTTTGCAGCAGACTATTGCTCCAGAACAAATGCAAAAGCTTTTACAGGTCGGAAAAACAGATTTACTTGATGGATTTGTATCTGCAAAAACAAAACGCAAATTCAAGGCCTACCTTGTGAAGACTCCTGAGGGAAAAGTGGGATTTGAATTCGAGGCCAAAAAGCCAAAGGCATCCAAATCCCCCCGCGCTTAAACGTCCAGATTTGAGACACGCAAGGCATTTGTCTCGATGAATTGACGTCGCGGTTCCACTTCTTCTCCCATCAGTGTTGTGAAAATTTGGTCTGCTGAAATGGCATCCTCAATTTTCACCTGCAACAGGGTGCGGCTTTGGACATCCATCGTGGTTTCCCACAGCTGTTCAGGATTCATTTCCCCAAGACCCTTATACCGCTGCTTCGTCATACCCCGTTCAGCCTCGGAAAGGAGCCAGGTAATGGCGTCTTGAGCACGCAGAATGCTATGAGATCTCGCGTTTTCGCCTTGTCCACGGCGAACCAGGGTTCCAGCCTCAACCGATGTGTTGAGCACCGCCCCCAACCGACGCAATGTTTGGAAGTCCTCACTTTGCAAAAGATCATTCTCTAGCGTCGTCTGCTTCAAATTGCCATGCCAATTGCGTTCAACCTGCAGCCGCCACTGTTGCCGTGTGACATCGAGTTCCGCCAGAACGCGCCAGTGCGTGCTAGGCGCATGCTGGGCTGTCCATTGCTTGAGCCACTGGCTAAGCTGATCGGCACTGGCCATGGCGGAAACATCATCCTTCAGGTCAAGCATGACCTGGTCCATCAAGGCAAGCAAAAGGGGCTCGTCAATCCAGCGCGAGAGTTTCTCTCGTATGAATGTTGCTTCACGGTATTGTTGGGCCAGCGTCGGAAGAGAGGGCGATTCAACAATAACCCCGGTGGCTGATTCCAGACGCGCATCCTTGAGCGCCAGTTCCATAAGCACGGACTGTAAATGCGCATCGTCTTTAATGTAGCGTTCTTCGCGACCAATCTTGATCTTATAGAGCGGCGGCTGTGCAATATAGACATGCCCTCTTTCAACCAGCTCTCGCATCTGTCTATAGAAAAAGGTTAATAGCAGTGTCCTGATGTGAGATCCATCTACGTCCGCGTCGGTCATAATGATGATGCGGTGATATCTCAACTTCGCAGGATCATATTCATCCTGACCAATACCCGTTCCTAAGGTTTGAATCAGCGTGATGATTTCTTGCGAAGACAGGAGTTTGTCGAATCGTGCCTTCTCGACATTCAGGATTTTACCCTTCAGGGGCAAAATGGCTTGAAATTTCCGATCCCGACCTTGCTTTGCCGAACCGCCTGCTGAGTCACCCTCTACCAGATAAAGTTCTGCCTTTGCAGGATCACGTTCTTGGCAATCAGCCAGCTTCCCAGACAATCCAAATGATTCTAGGACGCCCTTTCGACGTGTCATCTCACGTGCTTTTCGAGCTGCATCACGCGCACGGGCCGCATCAACAATCTTGCTACAAATGGCCTTTGCCTCTGCTGGATGTTCCAGAAGAAACGTTTCCAGTGCCTTACCAATTACATCCTCAACTGGCTGCCGCACCTCACTGGAGACCAGCTTATCCTTCGTTTGTGAAGAGAACTTCGGCTCGGGCACCTTTACCGAGAGCACACAAGTGAGCCCTTCGCGCATGTCATCACCCGTAGTTTCTACCTTTGCCTTTTTTGCAAGTTCTTCATCAGAAATATATTTGTTAATTACACGCGTCATAGCTGCACGCAAGCCTGTTAGGTGCGTGCCACCATCACGTTGCGGGATGTTATTCGTAAAGCAAAGCACTTGCTCATTAAAGTGGTCACACCACTGCATTGCAACTTCTACTGTGATGCCATCTTTCTCGCCAGCAGCAGAAAAGACTTCGGCGTGTAAAGGGTTTTTTGCCTTATTGATATAACTCACAAACCCCGCTACACCACCTGAAAAAGCAAAGTTTTCTTCTTTGCCTTCACGTAAATCCACGAGTCGAATTTTCACACCATGGTTGAGAAAACTCAGCTCCCGAAGCCGTTTGGCGAGAAGATCATAATGAAACTCGACATGTTGAAAGATCTCTTGACTGGCAAGAAAGTGGACTTCGGTACCTTTCTTTGATGTCGTTCCTATCACTCGAAGTGGTTCGACACGCTCACCTTGACGAAACTCCATGAAGTGGGTCTCGCCATTTCGGTGAATACTGAGTTTCAACCAATCTGAGAGCGCGTTTACCACGGATACGCCAACACCGTGAAGTCCGCCAGATACTTTGTAACTATTTTGATCAAATTTCCCACCGGCATGAAGCTCGGTCATCACAATCTCGGCAGCACTTCGACCCAATTCATCATCTGCATGGAGATCGGTTGGAATACCCCGGCCATTATCTGTTACAGAGATTGAATTGTCGGTGTGAATCGTAACAACAATATCATCACAATGGCCAGCAAGGGCTTCATCAATAGCGTTATCGACAACCTCAAACACCATGTGATGAAGGCCAGTCCCATCATGGGTGTCACCGATATACATGCCTGGGCGCTTGCGAACGGCCTCCAGGCCTTTAAGCATTTTAATGGAGGAGGCGCCGTATTCTTGAGTCGTCATATTTTTCTTCTAATAAAGGAAATTCAGATCCGCATTGGCATAACAACGTACTTAAATTCTGATTCCTCAGGGCAAGAAATCAGTGCGCTTGAGTTTGTATCCTGTAGTGACAAGATAATTTCTTGTCCCTTTTGATTGGATAACACATCAATAAGGTATTGGACATTGAACCCAATGTCGAGTGGCTCATGATCATAGGCGACCTCCAATTCTTCAATGGCTTCTTCTTGTTCTGCATTCGTTGAAGAGATTTTGAGTGCATGCTCTGCTAGTGTGAGCCGGACACCTTTAAATTTTTCTGATGTAAGAATTGCTGCCCGGCTCAAGGCGCCGTGAAAAGTTTCACGCTGTAAGGTTATATGTTTCGTGTGGGTTTTAGGAATGACACGTTGATAATCTGGGAACTTTCCCTCAATAAGTTTAGAGAGAATTTCAATAGACCCGAGATTAAATTTGATTTGATTATTAGAAAACTCGAGATGAACTGGATCATCATTATCTTGCAAAAGCTTCTGCAATTCGATAATAGCCTTTCTTGGCACAATCAGCTCGATTTTATCGTCCGACATCCTATCGGTAACGCTTATGTCGGAGAGGGAATTAAATGCGAGGCGATGACCATCTGTGGCTACTGCTCGCAAATGGTTTTGATCAATAACCAATAGCAGTCCATTGAGGTAGTAACGGATGTCCTGTTGGGCCATGGCGAAGTGAACGGCATGCATGAGACCTCTGAGTGCTTTTTGTGTCAGGGTAAGACGAGCACTGATCTGTTCTGGCTGCTTTACGGTTGGGAATTCCTCGGCCGAGAGTGTCTGAAGATTGAAACGCACTTTGTTTTGCGTAATGGTGAGTTTCTTACCAGCCAGCGCGACCGTGACTTCAGAGTCAGTGGGTAGTGACCTTAGGATATCTAAGAGCTTTCTTGCAGAGACCGTGATTGACGCATCTTCACCCGCTTGTCCAATCTCAGAATGGCTCGTGATCTGAATTTCGATATCAGTCGATACAAAGGAGACAACTGCTCCAACCTTACGGATCAATACGTTCGAGAGAATAGGCAGCGTGTGTCTGCGTTCAACGATGCCGCTTACGGTTTGCAAGGGCCTTACTAGGGCATCTCTTTGTGCTTTGATCAGAATCATAAATATCTCTTTGTAGTCGTAGTTAGAGGGTGCCTCAAGCTGTGATCAAGTCAATAAGTGCTTTTAAATCAGATTGTTACTGCTGAATTAGGGGTGTGTATAAGTTTTTCAGGTCCGTCTCAAGCTGTGTATAACCTGTGCTTGCTTGTCGTTGGTTTGATGTTGTCCACAATCTATGCACAGGTGTTCCATACCTTATCCCCTGAGTTGTTGTTCGAGTAGGTGGAGTTGTCGATTCAGCTCTGCATTGTGTTGTCTGGCTTCGGAAATTTTGCGTACGGCATGCAAGACGGTGGTGTGATCTCTTCCTCCAAATAGGTCACCAATGTCAGGGAGGCTTTTCTGGGTCAGCTCCTTTGCCAGATACATTGCGATTTGCCGAGGTAGGGCGATATTGGCGGGTCGCTTCTTGCTGTACATGTCAGCGACCTTAATTTTGAAGAAATCTGCGACGGTTTTCTGTATGTTCTCGACGGAGATCAGGGTTTTTTGGAGAGAAAGCAGATCTCTCAGGGCGTCTTTCACCACCTCAATTGAGGGTTGTTTCTGGTGGAAGTGACAATAGGCAACGACTTTACGCAAGGCGCCTTCCAGCTCGCGCACGTTCGATCGAAGCTGCCTCGCAATGAAGAAGGCCTCGTCTTCACCGAGGGGGAGGTTCTCTTGGTCTGCCTTCCTTAAGAGGATGGCAACGCGCATTTCCAGCTCCGGGGGTTCGATCGCTACGGTCAGTCCGGACCCGAATCGACTGATGAGCCGCGTATCGATTCCCCCGAGTTCTGAGGGGTAGGTATCGCTGGTAATGATGAGTTGCTTACGTGCAGCGACGAGGGCCTCGAATGTATAGAAGAATTCCTCTTGGGTGCGTGACTTGCCAGCAAAAAACTGAATATCGTCTACCAAGAGCAAGTCTAAAGAGTGGTAATACGTTTTGAGCTCATCGAATGATTTGCGTTGGTAGGCCCGCACCACGTCGCTTACATAAGCCTCGGCATGGATATATCGAATCTTTGCTGAGGGGTTGCGTTCCATCATGAGGTTGCCAACTGCATGAATGAGATGGCTTTTGCCGAGTCCAACGCCACCATAGAGAAAGAGCGGGTTGTAGCCTCGGCCCGGATTGTCAGCAACCTGAATGGCTGCCGCACGAGCAAGTTGATTGGCCTTTCCGAGGACAAAGCTCTCAAACGTCCAATCGCTGTTCAGACGGGCTTGATCTAAGTGTGCTGGTTGTGTCTGGGCCGCATGGGCCCCGGCCGCATGGCTGTCTCGTTCCTGCAGACCGAATGGGTCCGGTGAGAGGGTTGGACTGTCCGTATGTTCGGCGTTCGCCTTGAGTGTAAAGTCGACTGAGATGGGGAGATGAAATTGGCTCTGCCACCATTTTTGGATAGGCTCGGTGAGTTGCTCCTGCGCCCAGCTTTGTTTAAACCGGTTGGGTGCCTCGATGATGAGCAGAATTTGGTCGGTTTGTTGCTCTGCCTGAGCGAGAACGAGCGGAGACACCCAGGTCTTAAACTGTTGTGTTGGCAGGGTCTGCTCGAAAAACGCGCGGCACTCAATCCAAGCCTGTTGGAATGATTCAGAGGGATTGGAAGGCGAATGAGGCATGGGTACCGAAGGAAAAATACGAGTCCTAGTGTACCTGAAGTGATGGACTTATCCACAGGGGGACGCAGTCGAAGTGCTAGCCAGACGATTGAATTTCGACTAGAATTTAAGGTTCCCTTTTTGGAGAATCATCATGAAACGGACCTTTCAACCTTCCGTGGTTCGTCGTAAGCGGACACATGGCTTTCTGGTGCGCATGAAGACGCGCGGCGGTCGTGCAGTTATTCGTGCACGTCGTGCCAAAGGTCGTCACCGTCTCGCAGTCTAGTTATATCTTCTGCCGAGTGTAGCGGCGGAGCCCTGCGTCTTGGAAATCTTCGAGGCCGCTGGGACCCCTATCAATATGAGCACTCTAGGGCGCCTGTCCGAGCCTGAGGCGTTCGCCAATCTCATGCGAAGACGGCCTGTAGCGACGAATGACTGGCTGATGGTTTACGCTCAGCCATTCGCCTGCGATGCCAGGTCCTCACTTGGGTTTGTTATTCCCAAGAAGGTGCTGCGCAAAGCCGTTCAACGCAATAAGGTGCGTCGATGGTGCCGCGCTTATTGGCAGTCGCATCCATTAACCGTGCCGCATCATTTATTGGTTCGGTGTCGTGGAAAACCACGGTGGACAACGCCCGCTGAACGTAAAACCCGTTACGGTGCGCTCATGCTGCTGTGCGATCAGGCGTTTCAGGCGCTAGAGTGCGTCTCACAATGAAGGTGAGGCAAGGTTTGGTGGCTGCAGCCTGCTTCATGATCCGTCTGTATCAGCTGTTTATTCGGCCCCTGATCGGACCGCGATGCCGATTTTTCCCAAGCTGCTCAGAGTATGCTCAAGAGGCCATTCGCGCGCATGGGCTTTGGTCTGGCTCTCGAATGACCGCTGCAAGACTCTGTCGGTGTCGACCAGGCGGCGGAAGTGGCTATGATCCGGTAGCGCCAACCGCCGCGCCTTCACCTTCTTCTCTCAACTGCCAATCCGATAGGACTTAGGCCATGGATGCACGTCGTACGATTCTGATGCTGGTTTTTGTGGGGTCAATCTTCCTGCTTTGGGAAGCGTGGATGCGGCAAGCAACGCCACTTTCTGCTCCGGCCACGCCTGGCAGTGTTGAGACCACAGCGTCGAACGCAGCCTCGACGGGCGCATTACCAACGCCGATGAAGCCCGCAGTGGAGGCCGTGCCTTCAGCTGTCTCTTCGTCCGATGGAGTGGCGTTGTCCTCCATGTCTTCTCCTTCCCAGGTATTCACACTGAAGAACCGAGATTTGGAGCTTCAGGTCGACAGTCAGGGCGCTCGGTTTGTCGGAGCGACCCTCAAGGATCAAGCCTCTGACCAGTACCCTGGCGGATTTGTTCGTTTGTTTGATCAGGCTGATCAGCGGTTCTATGAGGCACAGACCGGGCTTGTTGGTGCTGGCCCCAATGGCAAGAGCCTTCCAAATCACACCCTCAGTTTTCAGCCCATGCCACTGCGATCAGAGGACGCCCCAGAGCGCACGCTGCTTTTGTCCGCTGAGGCGGGTGGCCTTAAGTTGATTAAACGTATTTCTCTGGCCGAGTCTGGGCATCAGGTGCGTATTCAACACACGGTTCTCAACACCGGCGCTGATACCGTAACCCCGACCATTTATTTGCAGTTCTTGCGCAATGGAGACCCAGCACCGGGCGAAAGCTCGTTCTATCAGACCTTCACAGGTCCAGCGATTTACACCGAGCAGGGTAAGTTCGAGAAGGTGGACTTCTCAGATATTGAGAAGGGTCGACGCGATTATGTTCAAAAGGCCAATGATGGCTGGGTGTCTATTGTCCAGCACTATTTCGTGAGCGCATGGGTGGTGCAGAACCAGGCCGCTCGTGAGTTTTACACCCGAAAGGTCGGCGAGAACCGTTATGCGGCGGGCGTCTTGCAGGCCTTCCCCGCTGTTGCGCCTGGGGCACAGCAGACCCATGAGACCATTCTTTATGTTGGACCTCAGGTTCAACGGGTCTTGGAGACACTTGCGCCAGGCCTCGACCTGGTGGTGGACTACAGCTGGCTCACATTCATTGCCAAGCCCATCTATTGGCTTCTTGAGCTGCTCTACCAATGGGTTCCCAATTGGGGGTGGGCGATCGTTTTATTAACGATCATTATTAAGGCGCTGTTCTACCCCTTGTCGGCGGCAAGCTACAAGTCCATGGCCAAGATGAAGGCAGTTGCACCTCGAATGACTGCTCTACGTGAGCGGTATGGTGAGGACAAGGCCAAGTTCAATCAGGCCATGATGGAGCTCTACAAGACAGAAAAAATCAATCCACTGGGCGGCTGTCTGCCGATCTTCATTCAGATTCCGGTCTTTTTGGCGCTTTATTGGGTGCTCTTGGCCAGTGTGGAGATGCGCAACGCACCCTGGATTTTATGGATCACAGATCTGGCGGCACCCGATCCCTATTACATTCTGCCGATTGTTATGGCGGCAACCATGTTTCTTCAAACCAAGCTCAATCCGCCCCCCCCAGATCCCCTTCAGGCCAAGATCATGTTGTTTCTGCCGCTGGTTTTCTCGGTCTTCTTTTTCTTCTTCCCGGCTGGACTGGTCTTGTATTGGCTCGTGAACAACGTGGTGTCCATCGCTCAGCAGTGGTTCATCATGAAACGGATGAATGTCCCCGTTTAACGACACGATTGTTGCCATTGCCTCGGGTCTGGCACCTGGGGCAATCGGTGTGGTTCGTGTATCAGGCCCCGCAGCCGCGCGGGTACTGGATCTGATGACTGGTGTGCCGCCTGCACCACGCCTGGCGCAAAAAGTGGTGTTTAGAGCGTCGAGTGGCGACTTGGTAGACGATGGCATTGCCATTTTTTTCCCGGGTCCCAATAGCTTTACGGGTGAGGATGTACTGGAGCTCCAGGGCCATGGTGGACCTGCTGTACTCCAGGGCGTTTTGCGGGCGGTTCTGGCGTTTTCAAGTTCAGATCAGCCTATTCGTCAGGCGCGGCCAGGGGAGTTTTCAGAGCGCGCGTTTCACAACGGAAAGCTGGATTTATTGCAGGCGCAAGGCATTGCGGATCTCATTGCTGCCAGCAGTGCGCAGGCGGCACGAGCAGCACTGGGGTCGCTCCGGGGAGGGTTCAGTCAGGCTGTTGGTGCATTACAACAAGGCCTAACGGACTTGCGTGTCCGTGTAGAGGCCTGTTTGGATTTTCCTGAGGAAGAGATCGAGGTGGTCTCACAAGAGCAGCTCGATCACAGATTAGACGCCATCAATCAGCAATTCTCAGCTGTCTTCTCTGCAGCCCAACGGGGTGCAGCCCTTGCCCAAGGGCTTACCATTGCGCTCATTGGGGCTCCAAATGTGGGCAAATCGTCTCTGCTGAATGCTTTGGCGGAGGAGGAGCTGGCCATCGTTACGGATATGGCTGGGACGACACGTGATCGCATTGCCTCCCAGCTTGTGATGGATGGCATCCCTGTTTCCATGGTGGATACCGCCGGGTTGCGCGCGTCGCAGGATCCGATTGAGCAGCTGGGCATAGCAAAGAGTTGGCAGACGCTTGGCCAGGCGGACCTTGTCATATGGGTCTTGGATGCAACCGGTAAACATACCCTGGAGCGAGATCTGGTTGAGAGCCTTGCGCAAAAGCTCTTTGAGAAACGTGCCCAGACGGGCGTGTCACCGGCGCTCTTAATGGTCTTTAATCAAATGGACCGCGTTGCAGGTGAGCCTGATTCAGCGGAGTTGGCGCGATGGGCTGCACTGCCTTGCACCGCCGCGCTTGCATTTGAGCGTCAGTATGTCTCTGCAAAAACGGGTGCTGGACTAGAGGCGCTTCGTATGAACCTCAAGCAAAGGGCAGGATGGACACAAGAGTCTGGTGAGACGGTTTACTCCGCCAGGGGCCGCCAGCTCGAGTCACTCTCACAGGCGCAGTCTTGTCTCGCACAGGCCCGAGCCGCACTTGCACAGGGAGCATTGGAGTTGTGTGCGGAACATCTTCGCGCCGTGCAGGCTGCTTTGTCAGAACTGACAGGCGAAGTTCACTCAGATGACCTGCTAGGCACCATCTTCAGTTCATTCTGCATCGGTAAGTAATTCAAATCGACCGAGAGCCCTGTTCTTATGGACACGGCTGGATGGGAAGACCTGACCAGACATGCAGATATAACTGCCCGGTGTGAGCAGTTGGCTGGCGGCCACAGCCATGCCCAGGTTAAACAGTGCGTCTGAGTTTGTTTGACTTGCGGGAATCATGGCGCCAGTGAAGACCACCACTTGATCAGGCCTTTGGAAGGTCATTGCACGCGTGGCTGAGGCGACCATGGTGTCGGTCCCGTGGATCACGACGATACGTGATTCCGGTGCCTCGCCGATTCGCCGGGACAAATGATCTCGTTGCGCTTCTGTCATATCGAGACTATCCACCAGCATGACGACCTCGAGTCTGCAGGCGTCAGGGAGTCGGCATTGTTCTCGCCAAGTGGCGAGACCGCTCTCGTGAAACCAGAGCCGACCCTCTAGCGGCCGGTAGACCTTCTCGAAGGTTCCGCCCGTGGTGAGCACGGCCAATGTAACGCCAGATGCTAGACTCATTTCACTCCTATTTTCGAAAGACGTCATCATGAATTCACCACGGATGCCAGAGGGAACGCCCCTCACTCGCCATTCTAAGCTGCTGAAATGGGTGCAGTCCGTCGCAGAAAAAACGCAGCCCGAGCGCATTGTCTGGTGTGATGGATCGGAACAAGAGGCGCAGGATTTGTTTCAGACGATGGTTGAGCAAGGCACCCTCAAGCGGCTCAATCCCTCGAAACGGCCCAATTCCTACTTGGCCTGGTCCGACCCTTCTGACGTCGCACGCGTAGAAGATAGAACTTTTGTGTGTACTGAGCAAAAGGCAGATGCGGGCCCGAATAATAATTGGGTTGACCCACACGAGATGCGTCAGACGCTTGATGGCCTGTTTGAGGGATGTATGCGAGGCCGCACGATGTATGTGATTGCTTTCTCTATGGGCCCAATCGGATCGCCGATCGCTCAGATTGGCGTTGAGCTCACAGACTCGCCTTATGTCGTGGTGAATATGCGTCTGATGACCCGTATGGGGGAACAGGTGTTCAAACAGTTGGGAGACCAGGGGGAATTTGTGCCTTGCGTACATTCGGTTGGTTATCCCTTGACATCAGGAATGCCTGACGTCCCATGGCCCTGCAATGAGACCAAATACATCGTTCATTTTCCCGAGACGCGAGAGATCTGGTCTTACGGTTCGGGCTATGGTGGCAATGCCTTATTGGGTAAGAAGTGTTTTGCGCTTCGGATCGCCTCGACGATGGGCTATCGGCAGGCGCAGCACGATGGTGTCGGTTGGCTTGCTGAGCATATGCTGATTCTCGGTGTTCAGTCTCCCCAGGGGCGGCGGTACCACTTTGCAGCGGCCTTTCCTTCCGCCTGCGGTAAGACGAATTTCGCGATGCTGATTCCGCCGCAGCGGATGACGGATCAGGGTTGGAAGATCACCACAATTGGCGATGACATTGCCTGGATCAAGCCCGATGAGCAGGGGCGCCTGCGAGCAATCAATCCTGAGGCTGGCTATTTCGGAGTGGCACCGGGCACGGGAGAGAAGACCAACCCGAACTGCATGGCATCGCTTCGAGAGCACGTGATCTTTACCAATGTGGCACTCACCGATGATGGAGACGTCTGGTGGGAGGGTATGACCGATACCCCACCGGATCATTGTCTCGATTGGCAAGGACGCGATTGGACGCCAGAGATTGGGGCGCAACACAAGCGCAAAGCCGCGCATCCGAATGCACGGTTTACCGTCTCTGCGAGCCAGAATCCAGTGATTGACCCCGCCTGGGATGATCCCCAAGGCGTGGTGATTGATGGGTTTATCTTCGGAGGCCGTCGCTCTGCGACAGTGCCATTGGCCGTCGAGGCCAGGAGCTGGGAGGAGGGGGTGTACCTAGCGGCTACCATGGGCTCGGAGACCACCGCCGCGGCAACCGGTGCCCAAGGCGTTGTGCGAAGAGACCCGTTTGCCATGCTTCCATTCTGTGGTTATCACATGGGTGATTACTTTGGGCATTGGCTTCGATTGGGCCAGAGCTTGCGCTCAAAGGGAGCCCGCCTGCCGGCGATTTTTGCTGTGAATTGGTTTCGCACCGATGCACAAGGCCGCTTTGTATGGCCGGGCTTTGGTGAGAACGCACGCGTGCTTGAATGGATGATTGCTCGAATTGAGGGCTCCATATCCCAAGGACAAGAGCATGCGGTGGGGGTATCGCCTCGGTTTGAGGATATTGACTGGGCGGGCCTTGCTTTCGAACGACAGGCCTTTGATCAGCTCACCGCCATCGAGGCAACGGAGTGGTTGGCCGAATTGCGAGAGCACGATCTTTGGCTTGAGCGGTTGGGCGATCGCCTCCCCGCTGAACTGCTTCGCATCCGCTCGGCATTAGGCTCGGCTGTTATGCCGCTTAACGCACCCGCTTCGACTTAAAGGCGAAGGCCGCTGCGACACTGGTGTCTCTTGAGCCGGGAATGACCTCAATGGTCATGCCGGCTGCGAGTGGGGCTGGCTCGATGACGCGCAGATACCAGCCGCATGTGCCCGACTGAACCATGTGTCGGGCGGCCTGGGACGAGCCCATGACCGCACAGAATTTATCGCAGGGAATACGCGGCTCGGTCACTTGCAGCAGGGCCTCCCCGATGCGCCAACGGTCGCCAACAAAGACGGAGGTCTCGTCAAGTCCTTGCGTGAGGAGGTTTTCGCCAAAGACACCCGCCTGGGGCTCGCGCCACTCTGGCGAACGCCAGAGAGACCAGTGCTCAACCGGGAAGGCATAGAGGGCCTTGTCCTGGCCCCCGTGGACAGTCTGATCGCTCTGTTCATCGCAGACCAAGCCCAATGATGTGAGCGCGATGGGCGTTGGATTCTGCAGTGTGCTGACCGGCTCTTTTCGAATGGCAGATGGTGTGCTGCGCATGCTTTCGCCGGGCAACATCAGCAGACGCGTGGTACCTGCGCTGAGCGTGAGAATTTGCATCGTTAATGCACCTTACAGAGGGTAATGGCGGTCTGAATGGCAGCCAGGAGTGAGGCGCAGTTTGCTCGGTTCTGGCCGGCAATCTCAAATGCGGTTCCATGGTCTACGCTGGTTCTGATGAAGGGCAGGCCGAGTGTGCAGTTCACGCCGTCATCGATGCCAAGCAGCTTGATGGGGATGAGACCTTGGTCGTGATAGAGACAGACGACGACATCAAAAGCCTTCTCGCTTGGGTTGAGGCCCCAGGCCATCCGAAAGACGCTGTCAGGGGCCCAGGGCCCAGAGACCGGGATGCCCATCTCTTTCCCGCGAGCAATGGCAGGAGAGATGATCCGCGCCTCTTCGTCTCCAAATAAGCCGCCATCCGATGCATGAGGATTAAGCCCTGCCACGGCAATACGCAAAGCAGACTTTGTTTGATGCGAGAGGCTTTGATGCGTGATCTGAATGGTATCCACGAGCGTACCCGTGTTGAGCTGCTCAATCGCCATGCGAAGGGGCAAATGGATGCTGTTGAGTACCACCCGCAGATGCGGGTTGACCAGCATCATCCGGACCGGGGGAGGGCATTGGGGATTGCTCAGTGAGGCCAGGAATTCCGTGTGACCGGGGTACGGTCGACCTGTGAGTGCAAGGGCGCCCTTATGGATTGGCGCAGTCACCATGGCATCAATCGCGCCCGAGAGACAGTCTTGCGCGGCCGCCTCAATTGCGGCGGCGGCGGCCTCTCCGCTTCTGCCGTGAATGATGCCCACGGGATAGGGCCCCCCCACACCTGTGTGGTGCAGCTCTGATGGCATGGGTATATCCAGCGCGCGAGCGGTTTGTTCGAGATGCGCAATATCGCCGTATAGGATGAAGCGATGTCTGCCTGCTTGCGCAAGCATGTTGAGTGCCTTGAGGCAGATTTCGGGTCCGATGCCAGAGGGGTCTCCCATGGTGATGCCAATGGTGAGCGCTCTGTCTTCAGGCTTGCTCGTAGAATCGACGCTTTCTGACATGCTGTAATCATCCCTCAGTTGGAGTCGGTTATGGGGCTAGAGGCCTGGGGTCTGGAGGTTTGGATGGTCTTGGCTCTCGCGGCGCTGATCGCAGGGTTTGTCGATGCTGTCGTGGGCGGGGGCGGGCTGATTCAGGTTCCGGCGTTGTTTAGCTCCTTGCCTTCGGCCAGTGCCGCCAGCCTTCTCGGCACGGCAAAGCTCTCCTCGATTGCGGGTACTTCATTGGCAGCATGGCGTTATCTGCGCTCGGTACGGCTCGATGGCGTTGTGGTGGTGTCGGCGGTCTTGGGGGCGGCGAGTTTCGCTTGGATGGGAGCTGCCGTGGTGTCTTGGATGCCCCGTCACTGGGCCGATCCCGTCATTCTGGTGCTTCTCGTGGTGGTGGCCGTTGCAACCTTTCGGCGGCGAGAGATGGGTCTTGAACATCAGCCCCGATGGCAGGGCCGCCGCGCGTGGTTCCCCGGCTTTGTGAC
Organism: Pseudomonadota bacterium; assembly: GCA_046047855.1. GTDB lineage: Bacteria > Pseudomonadota > Gammaproteobacteria > Burkholderiales > Burkholderiaceae_A > Hahnella. The sequence continues at coordinate 101,539 of JBJOHF010000127.1, forward strand.
AGGCGCTTGTATCGGGTTTTATGACGGTTTCTTTGGTCCAGGCACTGGGGCATTCCTCATCTTTATTTTTGTTCGTGCCTTTCGGTACGATTTCCTGCACGCCTCTGCTGTGAGCAAGCTGGTGAACTGGGTCACCAATTTCTCGGCCCTTGCGTTCTTTGTTCCCGCGGGCCAGGTGCTTTGGCTAACAGGGGCACTCATGGCTGTTTGCAATGTGACGGGGGCTTGGCTCGGAACCCGTATGGCTATTCGCGGCGGCAGCGCGTGGGTTCGTCAGCTGTTTATGGTCGTGCTCTTGGTCATGATCGCCCGAATGTGCTGGTCGGTGGTGCAGCGTTGGATCTAGCAATGAATGCAAAGGAGAGGGTATGCAAACCGTAGCGTCAGCTTTTCAAGATCAGGGGCTGCTCAAGACTGAGGGCCTCTGGAATGGGCAATGGCAGGCCTCCAGTTCTGGGGCCAGATTTGCTGTGGTCAATCCTGCCACTGGGGAGCAGATTGCCGAGGTGGCCAACATGGGTGCCTTGGAGACTCGGGCAGCGATTGATGCGGCAGCCCAAGCGCTGCCTGCCTGGAGTCGTCTGCCAGCCAAGGATCGCGCTGCGCGGCTTAAGGCTTGGCACGGATTAATTCTTGAACATCAAGCCGATCTTGCCCTCATGATGACGCTGGAGCAGGGCAAGCCCTTGTCTGAGGCAAGGGGGGAGGTGCTCTACGGCGCAAGCTTTGTCGAATGGTTTGCTGAGGAGGCCAAGCGCATCTATGGGGAGGTGATTCCGGCCCCTACAACGGACCGAGAGTTGTTGGTGCTCAAGCAGCCGATTGGCGTCTGCGCAGCCATTACGCCCTGGAACTTTCCGCTTGCCATGATTACGAGAAAGTGTGCGCCCGCTCTCGCCGCAGGCTGCACAGTTGTTGTTAAGCCAGCGGAGTCCACTCCGCTAACCGCTCTGGCGCTTGGAGAACTTGCCTTGCGTGCAGGTATCCCAGCGGGCGTTTTTAATCTGGTCGTTGGGGATGCAAATGCGGCTCCTCAGATCGGTCAGGCGTTGTGTGCGGATGCTCGCGTTCGCAAGCTTTCATTCACGGGTTCAACGGAGGTGGGGCGAATCTTGTACCGGCAGTCTGCTGACACCATCAAGAAGCTCTCCCTAGAGTTAGGGGGAAATGCCCCTTTTATTGTCTTTGATGATGCAGATCTGGATGCGGCGGTCGAGGGCGCACTGGCCTCGAAGTTTCGAAATGCTGGCCAGACCTGTGTATGTGCGAACAGGATTTATGTCCAGTCTGGCATTTATGAGGCGTTCGCCCAGCGACTCTCTGAACGCGCATCGGCACTTCGGGTTGGCATTGGCCTGGAGCCCGGGGTTCAGATCGGACCATTGATTGAGCTGGCGGCGGTTGAAAAGGTGCGCACGCATATCTCCAATGCCATCGCCCATGGCGCAAGGGTGCTTACGGGTGGAGAAGCGCATGCATTGGGCGGCCTTTTCTTTCAGCCGACCGTGCTGGCAGATGTGCATGAGGGGATGCAGCTTGCCCAAGAGGAGACCTTTGGGCCTGTTGCGCCTCTCTTTCGGTTTGAGACCGAGGCGGAAGTGATCGCTCGGGCGAATGACTCGGTCTTTGGCCTTGCTGCCTATTTCTTCTCGCGCGACCTTGCTCGAGTCTTGCGGGTATCGCGGGCGCTTGAGGCGGGAATGGTCTGTGTCAATAGCGGCATTTTCTCCAATGAGGTTGCGCCATTTGGGGGTATCAAGCAGTCTGGTCTCGGTCGCGAAGGCTCGCGGCACGGGATCGAGGAGTATCTAGAAATGAAGTATGTGACCTTGGCTGGAATGACTGCATGAACGGGCCGCAGCGGGTTCGAGCGGCGGTATTGCGAAAGGGTGCACAAAAGGGTCCCTTCCGAGAGACGCGCCCTTTGTCTTTTGAGGACGTCTGGGTAGACCCACCGGAGTTCGGTGAGATCCAGGTCAGGGTGAGGGCAGCGAGCCTCTGTCATTCCGACCTCTCTGCGATCAACGGTGATCGTCCTTGGCCGACACCACTCGTGATCGGTCATGAGGCGGCCGGGGAGGTTATTGCCATCGGTGATGGGGTCTCGCGCTTTGCGATTGGCGACGCTGTCGTCATGGTTTTCAAGCCATTCTGTGGTCAGTGTCAGCCGTGCCTGGTGGGGCGTGGCGTGCTCTGCGAGCCGGGCAGTGCGTCTAACGCCAAGGCCCAATTGCTCGGCGGCTATCACCGGCTAAGGCCTGTCGATCCGCAGGCGGCTTCTGCGGCGCTCCACCACCACATGGGTGTTGCGGCCTTCTCTGAGGTGGTCACCATCTCACAGCATTCTGCGGTCCGGATCGAGCCTGGCTTGGCGTGGGAGGTTGCAGCGCTTTTTGGTTGTGCGGTGCTCACGGGTGCCGGGGCTGTCTTTAATACGGCAATGGTGCGGCCGGGCCAGTCCGTGGCTGTGGTGGGGCTGGGCGGTGTGGGTTGTTCTGCGCTTTTGGCGGCTCGCGCCGCGGGCGCCTCCATACGAATCGCGATCGATCCAGTGCCCGAGAAGCGCGCACTCGCCATGGAATTGGGCGCAACCCACGCCTTTGATGCCGCGGCGACAGATGTGATCGAGGTCGTCAAAGGCCTCACGTCTGGCGGGGTCGAGGTGGCGCTGGAGATGGCGGGTGCTGTGCCTGCACTGGAGTTGGCTTATGCCATTGCGCAGCGCGGCGGCCAGGTGGTCTCGGCGGGGCTGCCCAATCCCGCGGCGCGATGGTCCCTGGCGGCAGCAAGTCTTATTGCAGAGGAGAAGACCATCAAGGGCAGCTATATGGGCTCGGCAGTGCCTATCCGCGATATTCCGCGTTATATTGCGCTCATGCAGGCTGGGCAGTTACCCGTTCAGTCCCTGTTGGGCCGGGTGATTGGACTCGAAGATCTGCATGATGCCCTTGACAGTCTGGCTTCGGGTCAGGCTCTTCGTCAGGTGGTGCGATTCGATTAGGTTTCACGTGAAACATTTATGAGTAGGTCTCAACAGTTTGATGTCATTGTCGTAGGCGGTGGGCACGCAGGTACGGAGGCGTGCCTGGCCGCTGCGCGTTCAGGCGCTCGAACCTTATTGCTGACACACAGCCTGGAGACTTTGGGCCAGATGTCTTGCAACCCATCGATTGGCGGAATCGGCAAAGGCCATTTGGTTAAGGAGGTCGATGCGCTTGGTGGGGCGATGGCCTTGGCTACAGACCATGCAGGGATTCAGTTTCGAACCTTGAACCGATCTAAAGGGCCGGCCGTTCAAGCAACCCGAGCTCAGGCCGATCGTGTCCTGTATCGCCAAGCCATTCGGACCGTTTTAGAACAACAGCCCAATCTCTGGTTATTTGCCCAGGCTGTTGATGACCTCTTGTTGACGGGCGACTCGGTTCGAGGCGTGAGGACGCAGTCGGGGGTGGAGTTCTTTGCACCCGCTGTGGTCTTGACTGCGGGCACATTTCTCAACGGGCGTGTTCATATTGGCTTGGATCATTATTCTGCTGGGCGTGCAGGAGACCCTCCGGCGGTTGTGCTCTCTGAGCGATTGCGAGAGTTGAATCTTGGGCAGGGACGGCTCAAGACGGGCACGCCGCCCCGGCTCGATGGAAAGACCATCAACTGGTCTGTTCTCGAGCAGCAGCCTGGCGATGATCCAGAGCCTGTCTTCAGTTTCTGGGGGGATCGTTCCCTTCACCCCCGGCAGGTCCCGTGCTACGTCACGCACACCAATGAGCAGACCCATGCCTTTATCCGAGCGGGGTTAGATCGATCGCCTATGTTCACGGGGGTTATCGAGGGCGTGGGTCCGCGGTACTGTCCGTCCATTGAAGATAAAGTCCATCGATTCGCTGATCGCGACAGTCATCAGATTTACCTGGAGCCTGAGGGGCTGACCACTCATGAGGTCTATCCAAATGGCATTTCAACGAGTTTGCCATTTGACGTTCAGCAACAGATTGTGCACTCCATGCGTGGGCTAGAGCATGCGCACATCCTGCGGCCTGGATATGCCATTGAGTATGATTTTTTTGATCCTCGCGGACTGCTCCCGTCTCTAGAGACTCGGGCCATTTCTGGGTTGTTTTTCGCCGGCCAAATCAACGGCACGACAGGCTATGAAGAGGCCGCAGCACAAGGGTTGCTCGCTGGTATAAATGCTGCACAACGTGTGCGCGAGCGAGAGGCTTGGGTGCCCCAGCGTCATGAGGGATATCTGGGCGTGTTGGTTGACGACCTGGTTACCCGCGGGGTAACCGAGCCTTATCGGATGTTCACAAGCCGTGCGGAGTATCGGCTCAGCCTGCGTGAGGACAATGCAGATCTTCGGCTGACACCCACGGGTCGCGATCTGGGTCTCATCTCGGATGACCAGTGGCGATCTTTCGAGCATAAGCGCGACGCCATTGAGCAAGAGAAATCTCGTCTGGCCGCAACGCTCTTGAATCCTGCGAGACTCATGGCCCTTGAAGGAACGTCGGCCGAGTCGACCCACCGGGTGACTGCTTTGGAGCTTCTCAAGCGGCCGGAGTGGAGCTATGCGGCGCTCTTGCCGCATCTGCCAATGACCGAGAACGGGTCCCTGAGTCCGGCCGTGATCCAACAGATTGAGATTCAAGTGAAGTACGAGGGCTATATTGCTCGACAAAGAGACGAGGTCTTGCGGCAGTCTCACCATGAAGCCACCCCCATTCCCGATGCCCTGGATTACGATCAGGTGGTGGGCTTGTCAAAGGAAGTTCAGCAGAAGCTTGCGCGAGCCAAGCCAGTGAGTCTCGGACAGGCGTCTCGTGTGTCCGGTGTGACTCCCGCTGCAATCTCTCTGCTTTGGATTCACCTCAAGCGCATGCGCGCTACAGACCCAACGCGTGCGGCCTGACCTGGCGGATCGCCTGATTCGAGGTTTGGGTGGGTCCGGGTCAGGTACAGCGCTGTCGGTGCAGCAAGTAGAGGCATGCCTTGAATTTCTTGAGCATCTCTATCGCTGGAACCGAGTCCACTCTCTGACTGCCGTGCCATCCTTGGAGGCTGCGGTGGATCGTCACCTTGTCGATGCCTTGCGGGCCTGGCCTTGTGTTGATGAGGCTTTGAAGGGGATGGCAGGGAGGCCTTGTATTCTGGATGTGGGAGCGGGGACTGGTGTCCCAGGCATTCCGCTCGCGATTGCACTCGAGAATACCCAATGGGTCTTGGTTGAGCGGGTTGCGCGCAAGGCTGCATTTTTACGCCAGGCCATCGCGCGACTCGGTTTGGCAGATCGCGTCCGTGTGGCTCAAACGGATGTGAGGGATCTTCAGATGGATTCGGGCTGTGAGATCATTCTCTCTCGTGCGTTTGCCGCACTGCCGCGGTTTGTAGATTGGACCTTCCATCTTTCTAATGCACACACGCAGTGGGGGTACTTGGCGGGGCGTATGGAGCGGGTAGAGGGGCTTGATTCGGCGATTCAGGTCGACAGCGGTCGTGCGGTTGAGGTCAAATTGTTACCAAACCGGTCTCCTTTCTGGGTTCGGGCTCAGACACTTGATGCTTCTATGGAGCGGCATTTGGTCTGGGTGGGACACAATGAGAGCAGCAGGCTGAACTAGAGGAGGGGTGGGTGCAGGTTTTTGCTGTTGCAAATCAGAAAGGGGGCGTGGGCAAGACCACGACCGCCGTGAATCTGGCTTCTGCCTTGACCAAAATCGGTCGGCGTACCCTATTGGTCGATCTGGATCCACAGGGCAATGCCACGATGGGATCCGGGATAGACAAGTCTGCGCTCACTTACACGGTTTATCAGCTTTTGTTGGGCCTTAGGACGATGCAGGACGTTCGTCAGCGGGCCCCAGATGGCTTTGACGTACTGCCTGCCAATCGGGAACTGGCGGGTGCGGAGGTTGAACTGGTCGATCTAGAAGATCGAGAGCGCCGCCTTCGGCAGATTCTTCAGGAGGTACAGTCGGAGTATGACTTTGTCCTGGTGGACTGCCCCCCGTCGCTCTCTCTTCTCACCCTGAACGGCCTCTGTGCGGCCCACGGTGTCATCATTCCAATGCAATGTGAGTACTTTGCCTTGGAAGGGTTGTCCGACTTGGTGAACTCCATCAAGCGGGTCCATGCGGGCCTCAATAGGGATTTGCGCATCATTGGGCTCTTGAGGGTGATGTATGACCCACGTATGACGCTCTCCCAGCAGGTTTCGGAGCAGCTCGAGAAACACTTTGGAGATAAGGTGTTTAAAACGGTCATTCCCCGAAACGTGCGCCTTGCAGAGGCACCAAGCCACGGCTTACCAGGCGTTAGCTACGATCCGAGCGCTCGGGGAGCGCAGGCTTACACGGCCTTCGCGCAAGAGTTGGTGGACCGCCTTTCAGCTGCCTAACCATCGGGACTACAGGGAGATAACCAGTCGTGTCAGGAAAGAAAAAAGGATTGGGTCGAGGACTTGAGGTGCTGCTTGGTGGCAGCTCAGGCCTTGGGGAGGCCGAGGGGGGGGCTCTCAGTGTCATGCCTCTCTCACAGCTTCAGCCCGGGCACTATCAACCTCGCCAAATGATGGATGAGCAGGGGTTAGAGGAGCTCGCACAGAGCATCCGAGAGCAGGGTGTGCTCCAGCCCATTCTGGTGCGACCACTGCAAGCGCAGGCCAATGGACCCTACGAGATCATCGCCGGAGAGCGGCGGTTTCAAGCTGCAAAGCGGGCTGGCTTGACGGACATTCCAGTCATCATCAAGCCGCTGGATAATCAGGCTGCATTGGCCGTCGCACTGATCGAGAACCTCCAGAGACAGGATCTCTCTGCCTTGGAGGAGGCCCAGGGCATCTCACGCTTGATTGATGAGTTTGGTCTTACACATGACCAAGCGGCCCAGGCTGTGGGTCGCTCCCGCAGCGCGACCACAAATCTGCTGCGGCTGCTGACCCTGCCCAAAGCCATTCAGGCCCACCTGGCGTCTGGCCGCCTTGAGGCTGGCCATGCCAGAGCACTATTGGCGCTGCCAGCGGCGCAGCAGCGCGCCTTGGCGGAGTCAGCAGTAGCCCAGCGCTTGAGCGTTCGGCAGGTTGAGCAGCAAGCCAAGCGTTTGGCCGAACTGACGCAGACGACACCCCGTCGCAAATCGAGGGCCGCGTCACAAGACCCCTCGGCATTGGATTGGCAGCGTATGGAGCAAGTGCTCTCGGATCATCTTGGACTGGATACCGTTTTGAAATCGAAGGCAGCGGGCGCAGGCGAGCTGGTGGTTCGTTTTTCAAGTCCAGCAGAGCTCGACGGCCTTCTGCAGCGCCTCTTGCCTTCCGACACGATGGACGGCTTTTGACAAGCGCCCATCGAACTCTTACACTGCGAGCGCACATCGCGTCCTCGGGTTCGGGTTTTTACTAGGACTTGACCATCGGCTTAGTCTTTGCAGTGCAGGTGAGTATGGGTAGCATAGTGGGTATGCTCGGTTGGCTTGTGGGCGGGCTCGCAGCGGCTGGTTCTGCACTGATCGCGACAGGCCTGGTGGTCATACCAAACCTCGCCTTGTTCTGGTTGGTGAGCCGGGTCGCGGATAGTTGGGGACCCTTAGTCTTGTTGGCAGGGAAGCTGATTGGCCTCTTGGCGAGTGTGGTGGGTTTGGTTTGGTGGTCACAGGCTTGGAACGCGTTTGAATGGCCGTGGGCGCTGGGTAGTTTGTCGGTGGTTGTGGTTGCTTGGCTTTTCTCACCGATGCTGGTTGCACGGAGTGAGCGAAGGGCCGCAAACAAAAAAATAGACGAGATCGTCGCGCGATGCGAAGGGTCTTCGAGGACTTAACGAACAGGGAGCAGGGTGCATGGCATCAGAGCACGGGCCGACCGCGGGTGAATACATTGTTCACCACCTTGGACACTTCACCAATACCGGCAAACCTCAGAAAGACATCATCGATTTCTCCGTGTTCAACCTGGACACGATGTTTTGGTCTATTTCGCTTGGCTTATTGACGGTTTTTGTTTTGTGGCTGGCCGCGCGCAAAGCCACCTCAGGCGTACCCGGTCGTTTTCAGGGCTTCGTTGAGCTGATGGTCGAAATGGTCGAGGAGCAATCTAAGAGCATCGTCCACGGAAACCGTGCATTTATTGCGCCGCTTGCCCTCACCGTATTTGTCTGGATCATCTTCATGAATGCCATGGACCTGATCCCGGTTGATTTGATTCCTATGTTGTGGGGTCAAGGCCTGATGGCTGCAGGCGTTGTCGCCGACCCCCATGACGCCTACATGCGCGTTGTCGCGACGGCCGACCTCAACGGTGCGATGGGCATGGCCTTGGGTGTTCTCCTGCTCATGCTTTACTACAACATCAAAATCAAGGGGCTGGGCGGTTTTGTCCATGAGCTCTTCTGTGCGCCTTTTGGTTCTCACCCCGCGCTTTGGCTTGCGAATCTCGGCCTCAACATCATTGAGTTTGTCGCAAAGACAGTATCGCTCGGCATGCGGCTATTTGGAAACATGTACGCCGGCGAGCTCGTATTCATGCTCATCGCGCTATTGGGTGCGACAGCGACCGCCTTTGGTTTCATTGGCCACGTGATTGCGGGCACCGTGTGGGCCATCTTCCACATCCTGATCGTGGTGCTTCAGGCCTTTATTTTCATGATGCTTACGCTGGTCTACATCGGGCAAGCCCATGAGGGCCATTGAGTATTAAGCCGTATTTAGCAGGTTTCATTGAGTAGTGCTGGTTTAGGTGTTGTTTCGATTTTTATCCCCAACTGAGGAGCTGTTGTCATGACGAACGTCGCATTTGTAGCATTGGCTTGTGGTCTGATCATTGGTCTGGGCGCCATTGGTGCTTGTATCGGAATCGGCCTGATGGGAGGCAAGTTCATTGAGGCTTCGGCTCGTCAGCCTGAGCTCATGAACGCCCTACAGACCAAAATGTTCCTTCTGGCAGGTCTGATTGACGCTGCGTTCCTGATCGGTGTGGGTATTGCGATGATGTTCGCATTCGCGAACCCGTTCGTCGGCTAATGACACTTTGGACCTTGTGGAGTGCGAGTGCGCACTCCGCGGGGGATCTATAAGAATTTGATCGACAAAGGACATCGCCGTGAATCTCAACGCCACCCTGATTGCTCAGCTGGTCGTCTTCTTTATTCTGGCCTGGTTCACTATGAAGTTCGTCTGGCCGCCCATCATGAAGGCCCTCGACGAGCGTGCCCAGAAGATTGCCGACGGCCTGGCTGCTGCAGATAAGGCCAAAGCAGATCTCGTTGCTGCAGAGCGCCGTGTCTCTGAGGAAATGGGCAAGGCACGTTCCGTCGCTGGTGAGGTGCGAGCCTCAGCAGAGCAGCAGGCCAATGCGCTCATCGAACAGGCGAGAGCTGAGGCGGCTCGGATTGTCGCCCAGGCCCGTCAAGCGGCAGAGGCTGAGGCCCAAACCGCGATGCAGTCTGCCCGGGATCAGCTTCGCGACGCTGTCGCCGCACTTGCAGTCAAAGGCGCCGGACAGATTCTTCAGCGAGAGGTAGATGCTCAGGCCCATGCCGCGCTTTTGGCCAACCTGAGGAACGAGCTCTGATATGGCTGAGCTTTTAACACTCGCTCGACCATACGCGGAGGCTGCCTTTGGGGTGGCGCAAGACGAGTTAGCGCAACAGCCTGAGGCCCTTGCATCTTGGTCCCAGGCCCTGGATCGTCTCGCGGCTGTTGGCCGTGATCCCGCCGCGCACGGCTTGCTCGGAAACCCCCACCTCTCGTCATCGCAGCTCGCTTCGGTCTATGCCGATACGGCTGGGGGCTTGTCAGCCTCACAGCAGTCCTTCGTAAAGACTTTGGCAGAGAACGGTCGACTGGGCGTGCTCGAGCAGATCAAAGATCTTTTCCGCGGCCTTCGGTTTGCCCGTGAGGGCCGACTCTCCGTTGAGATCCAGTCTGCGATGCCCCTGAGTGATGCGCAACGAGACGACATCGTTGCGCTTTTAAGCCAGAAATTTGGCAAGCCCGTGCAGGCTGAGGTCAGCCTTCACCCCGAGCTGATCGGTGGTGTGAGCATGGTGATTGGAGATGAAGTGATCGACGCCTCTGTGAGCGGAAAGCTCAACAAGATGGCCTCTGCCCTGATGAACTAGGAGTCATGATGCAACTCAACCCGTCTGAAATCAGTGAACTGCTGAAAAGCAAAATCCAGGGCCTGAACCTCTCGGCCGATGTGCGCAACCAGGGCACGGTAGTGACCGTCACCGACGGTATTTGCCGTATCCACGGTCTCTCCGATGTCATGCAGGGCGAAATGCTGGAGTTCCCGAACAACACGCTTGGCCTTGCACTCAACCTCGAGCGGGACTCCGTGGGTGCTGTGGTGCTCGGTGAGTACACCGAGATCTCCGAGGGCGACGTGGTGAAGTCCACTGGTCGCATCCTGGATGTGCCTGTGGGTCCTGAGCTCATCGGTCGCGTGGTAAATGCCCTCGGTCAGCCGATCGATGGCAAGGGCCCAATCAACGCCAAGCTAACGGACGTGATCGAAAAAGTGGCCCCAGGGGTCATTTGGCGTCAGTCGGTTTCGCAGCCCGTTCAAACCGGCCTCAAGGCTATCGACTCGATGGTGCCTATTGGCCGCGGTCAGCGTGAACTGATCATTGGCGACCGTCAGACCGGCAAGACTGCGGTTGCGGTAGATGCCATCATCAATCAGAAGGAAACCGGTGTCATTTGCGTGTATGTGGCCATTGGTCAGAAGGCCTCCACCATCGCTAACGTGGTGCGCAAGCTCGAAGAGACCGGCGCAATGGCCTATACCATTGTGGTGGCCGCGTCCGCTTCAGAGTCCGCCGCCATGCAGTATCTCGCTGCCTACTCTGGCTGCACCATGGGGGAGTACTTCCGTGACCGTGGTGAAGACGCCCTGATTATTTATGACGATCTTTCTAAACAGGCTGTGGCCTACCGTCAGGTCTCGCTCCTGCTTCGCCGGCCGCCTGGCCGTGAGGCTTTCCCTGGCGACGTCTTCTATCTCCACTCCCGCCTGCTTGAGCGTGCTGCGCGCGTAAGTGCAGACTACGTTGAGCGCTTCACCAACGGTGCCATCAAAGGAAAAACGGGCTCGCTCACCGCGCTGCCCATCATCGAGACCCAGGCTGGTGACGTATCGGCTTTCGTTCCCACGAACGTCATTTCCATTACGGACGGCCAGATCTTCCTGGAGACGGATCTCTTTAACTCCGGCATCCGTCCTGCGATCAATGCGGGTATTTCCGTCTCTCGGGTCGGTGGTGCTGCCCAGACCAAGCTGATGAAGCGCAAAGACACCGGCGCTGGCGTGCGTCTGGCACTGGCCCAGTACCGTGAGCTTGCCGCCTTTGCCCAGTTTGCATCAGACCTCGATGAGGCTACCCGCAAGCAGCTAGACCGCGGCCGTATGGTGACAGAGCTCATGAAGCAGGCCCAGTACCAGCCCATGCGCGTCTGGGAAATGGCGCTCACGCTCTTTGCCGTCAACAACAACTATATGGACGATGTAGAGGTCTCCAAGGCCGGCGCATTTGAGCGCGCTCTGCGCGAGTTCATCAAGGCCAAGCACGGTGCGTTGGCGACTGCCATCGACACAGCAGGCGACATGACCAAGGAGCAAGAGGCTGAACTGCGTGCCGCCATTGAGGCCTTCAAGGCCACCGGCGCTTACTAAGTTCGGCAACAGAAAGGGAAAACGGCATGCCCGGCTCCAAAGAAATCCGCAATAAGATCAAGAGCGTTCAGAACACGCGCAAGATCACCAAGGCCATGGAGATGGTTGCGGCATCCAAGATGCGTCGTGCCCAAGAGCGCATGCGCGCTGGCCGTCCATATGCCGAGACGGTCCGCTCGATTTGTGCACACTTGAGCCATGCCACGCCGGAGTTCAAGCACCCATTCCTCGTGGCTAGGGGCGAGATTCGTCGCGTGGGTGTCATCGTGGTGACGACTGACAAAGGACTTTGCGGCGGTCTCAACACCAATATCCTGCGTGCAGTCTCAAACCGTATGAAGGAATGGTCTGCAGCCGGCGTGCAGGTTCAGGTGACTGCCTTCGGAAACAAGGGCTTTGGATTCTTTAATCGCATGGGTGCCAAAGTGGTTTCTCACGCAACCCAGCTCGGAGATCATCCTCGTCTTGAGGCGCTCATCGGGCCGATTAAGGTCCAGCTCGATGCCTATGCAGCGGGTGAAATCGATGCTGTCTACCTTGCCGCAAATGACTTCATCAACACCATGAAGCAAGAGCCGGTGGTGCGACAGCTCTTGCCACTCAATGATGGTGAGTTCGACCGGGTGGACCCCTCGCACGACTGGGACTACCTGTACGAGCCTGATGCAGAAGCCGTACTCTCTGACCTGCTTGTGCGCTACGTGGAGTCTGTTGTCTACCAGGCAGTTTCTGAGAACCTCGCCTGTGAGCAGAGCGCCCGTATGGTGGCGATGAAGGCCGCATCTGACAACGCCAAGACTCTCATCGGTAGCCTGCAGCTCACGTATAACAAAGCACGTCAGGCAGCCATTACCAAAGAACTATCAGAAATCGTTGGGGGCGCTGCCGCAGTCTAGGCTTGAGCCCGCTATTTAGACATTAACCCCATTCGGAACACCCTTAGAGGAACCCAAGATGAGTACAGCACAAGGCAAAATCGTCCAGTGTATTGGCGCTGTGGTCGATATTCAGTTTCCAGCTGACGCCCTACCCAAAGTGTATGACGCCCTGAAACTGGATCCGAGCGCGGAGCATCCCCTGGTCGAAAAAGGCCTGACATTTGAGGTTCAGCAGCAGCTGGGCGATGGCGTTGTCCGCACCATTGCCATGGGATCCTCCGACGGGTTGCGCCGTGGTATGCCGGTTCAGGCGACAGGCGCAGCCATTTCCGTGCCCGTTGGGCATGGCACGCTGGGCCGCATCATGGATGTGCTCGGGCGTCCTATCGACGAAGCGGGTGAGGTTCAGTGCGACGAGCTGAGAGCCATTCACCAACCCGCACCGAAGTTTGCAGATCTCTCCCCCTCGGTTGAATTGCTCGAAACAGGTATTAAGGTGATTGACCTGATCTGTCCGTTTGCCAAGGGCGGTAAGGTGGGTCTCTTCGGTGGTGCAGGCGTGGGCAAGACAGTCAACATGATGGAGCTCATCAACAACATCGCCAAACAGCACTCTGGTCTCTCCGTTTTCGCCGGCGTGGGTGAGCGTACCCGTGAGGGCAACGACTTCTATCACGAGATGAAGGACTCCAACGTTTTGGACAAGGTTGCCATGGTGTTCGGACAGATGAACGAGCCCCCTGGAAACCGCCTGCGCGTTGCGTTGACCGGCCTCACGATGGCTGAGCGCTTCCGTGACGAAGGACGTGACATTCTCTTCTTCGTGGACAATATTTACCGATATACGCTTGCGGGAACCGAAGTGTCGGCGTTGCTGGGTCGTATGCCTTCAGCGGTAGGCTATCAGCCGACTTTGGCTGAGGAAATGGGCCGCCTGCAAGAGCGTATTGTGTCGACCAAGGTGGGCTCGATCACTTCCATCCAGGCCGTTTACGTGCCTGCTGACGACCTGACCGACCCCTCCCCTGCAACGACCTTCGCCCACCTTGATGCGACCGTCGTGCTCTCTCGTGACATTGCCTCGCTGGGTATCTACCCCGCCGTGGACCCGCTTGACTCGACATCACGCCAAGTAGACCCCAACGTGGTGGGCGAGGAGCATTACGCTGTGACGCGTGGCGTTCAGCAGACCCTGCAGCGCTATAAAGAGCTGCGCGACATCATTGCTATTCTGGGCATGGACGAGCTCTCTCCAGAAGACAAGCTCATCGTCGCTCGGGCCCGTAAGATCCAGCGGTTCCTATCCCAGCCTTTCCATGTTGCTGAGGTGTTCACGGGTTCACCTGGAAAATATGTCACCTTGAAAGAGACCATCCGTGGATTCAAGATGATTGTCGATGGCGAATGCGATGCGCTGCCCGAGCAGGCCTTTTACATGGTCGGCGGCATCGATGAGGCCTTCGAGAAGGCCAAGACCCTCCAGTAACCCATTCCGGAAGGACAGGCCTCATGGCTCAGCTTCATGTCACCGTTGTTAGCGCCGAAGAGCGGATCTTCTCGGGGGAGGCGGATTTTGTAGCCCTCCCCGGTGAGACCGGCGAGCTCGGCATTCTGCCAGGCCACACGCCACTGATCACCCGCATCCGTCCGGGAGCTGTCCGCATCCAGAATGCAGAGGGCAAAGAAGATCTCGTTTTCGTCGCGGGTGGGATCTTGGAGGTTCAGCCCAAGGCGGTCACCGTGCTCGCAGACACCGCTATTCGCGGAAAAGACCTGGATGAAGCCAAGGCAGAGGAAGCGCGTAAGCGTTGCGAGGACATGCTTGCTCGCAATGCTGACGATGTGAACTACGCAGCTGCCCAGGCCGAACTCGCAGTCGCCATGGCCCAGCTTGCAGCCCTCAGGAAGTTCCGAGGGCAGCGATAGGTTGGCACACGCAGCACTACAGAACGATCTCTTCCTTCGGGCCCTGCGTCGTGAGCCCGTGGAGCGCCTGCCCGTCTGGCTGATGCGTCAAGCGGGAAGATATCTTCCAGAGTACAACGCAACCCGCAAGAAGGCGGGAAGCTTCTTACAACTCTGCAAAAGTCCAGAGCTTGCCTGTGAAGTCACGCTCCAGCCCATTGATCGATATGGACTGGACGCCGCCATTTTGTTTTCTGACATCCTGACCATCCCAGATGCACTCGGACTGGGTCTTCATTTTGTCGAGGGCGAGGGTCCACGATTTCACCGTCGTATTGAGCAGGCCTCAGACATCGAAGGCCTTCCTGGTGTTGAGGCGATGGAGTCCCTGCGCTATGTGCCGGACGCTGTCAGTCTGATCCGTACGACCCTCAACGGCCGCGTCCCGCTGATCGGCTTTTCCGGTAGTCCTTGGACGCTAGGCTGTTACATGCTCTCCGGCGGAAGCTCTGGCGATGATTTTCTGACCGCTCGGAAATGGATCTACAGCCGCCCCGATCTGGTAGATCAGTTACTTTCAAAGCTCGTTGCGCATGTAAGCACATACTGTCAAATGCAGATTGATGCCGGCGCGCAGACCATTATGTTGTTTGATAGCTGGGGCGGATTGCTACCGGCCTCCCAGGTCTCACGTTTCTCTCTGCAGCCCCTGGCTCGCATCGTTGGTCAATTGCGTTCACGCAACCCGGATATCCCCATCATTGTCTTTGTGAAGGGTGGGGGGCACTGGGCCCAACAGGTGGTTGAGCAAACGGGCTGCCAAGCGATTGGGCTTGATTGGACTGTTCAGTTGGGCGATATCAGAGCACAGGTCGGTGATCGTGTTGCTCTGCAGGGCAATTTGGATCCGGCGGTGCTTCTGGGTTCGCCAACTGAAATCCGACGCCATGCTGAAGCTGTCGTGCAGAGTTTTGGAAAGCGTAAGCCGGGCGTAGGCCATATCTTTAACCTTGGCCACGGCATCTCTCAGTTCACACCCGTTGATCATGTGCACCACCTGGTTGAGGCTGTGGCACAAGCCTCGGCTGATCTCGCGTAGCACAAATTATTCACAGCAACGCGGTCAGCGTGCTTACCTAGCACGCTTAAGAGTTGCTTAAAGGTGTGTAACGCAAGCTCTTGATTTCAAGAGACAAATCATTGCCATGACCCAGCGCTGGCCTCAATGCAGCTTGACAGCCGCCTCTGAGATACTCTGAGCGAATGACTTCCCCACAGACTTATCCACAGCCTGAGCAGTCGACTGCACGATGCGTGGGTGTTGCCGTTGATCTGCCAGGCTCAGGGCCACTCGACTATCTCGATACCCTCGAAAAAGCCCTGTCTGTCGGTGAATGGGTGGTTGTTCCCCTAGGCCGCCGACGTGTCCCAGGCCTAGTTGTGGCCGCACCCGCCCAAACCCCTGACCTCGATCGCCCGCTCAAGCCCGTCGAACGACGGCTCGATGGCTTGCCCAGATGGAGCCAAGATCACCTTCGGCTGATGTCATTTGTCGCGCGATACTATCGGCGAAGCCTTGGCTCCGTCGCCCTTCACGCAGTCCCCGCCTGGCTTCGTCGTCTGAACGCGCATGAGCCCCGGCCCAACGACAAGCCCTCGCTTGTGACCGCACTTGAGAGAACCATTCTCAAACGCCGCACCAAGGCGGACCCCATCCATCATCCTGCTCAACTCGCGGCGGACCACACGGATGAAGACCTCACTGCGGAACAACAGAGGGCCCTGGCGGCACTCGAGGCGCATGCCCTACAACACCCACCACGCACCACCCTGCTGCACGGACTCACTGGCACGGGCAAGACCCGACTCTATCAAGCCGCCATTTCAAGACTGTTTGCTCGCAAGCCAGATGCACAAATTCTGGTCCTCGTTCCAGAGATTGGCCTTACCCCCCAGCTGGTCGAGCGGATGCACGCCCGCTTTCCAAGTCAATCACTGACCCTGCTGCACAGCGGCCTTACCGAGCGTCAGCGCGCTGAAGGCTGGATGCGCGCAGTGCTGGGAGAGGCACAGATCATTCTGGGTACACGGTTGGCGATCATGAGCCCTCTGCCTCGATTGTCTATGATCGTTGTCGATGAGGAGCACGATCCCTCCTACAAGCAGCAAGAGGGCCTGCGCTACTCGGCACGGGATCTCGCTGTCTGGCTCGGTGCCGATCGAGGCATTCCAGTGCTGCTGGCCTCTGCGACGCCCAGCATGGAAACCTGGGCTCAGGTTCGCCGAGGGCGCTATGAAAAAGTCACCATGAGCATTCTGGCCAGCGGCGCAAAACGACCCAGCATCGAGCGAATTGATTTGCTGAAATACCCGGCAGGGCCCAGCGGACTCAGCGCTCCCGCTCAGCATGCCATTGAGCGCACGATCCGAGATGGGGGACAGGTCCTCCTCTTCGTGAACCGCCGCGGCTGGGCGCCTGTGCTGGTCTGTGATGCCTGTGGATGGCGTTCAAACTGCAGAGACTGCACCGCGCCGACGGTCCTGCATCGGCATCAAGGTCGATGGCGCAACATCTGTCATCACTGTGGCCTCGTCAGTCAGCCACCCATCGCCTGCCCCGATTGTGGCCATCAGGACTTGAGCCCATTGGGGCAGGGCACCCAGCGCCTGGAGGCCTCGTTGGCCACCCTCTTCCCAGATGCGGCAGTGGCCCGCATGGACCGAGATGAAATTCGCTCCCCTAAAGACCTCGAACATCTTCTGAACCAGATTCACGCTGGCGAGGTCTCCATCCTTGTTGGCACCCAAATGGCCGCGAAAGGACATGACTTTGAGCGTCTGCGGCTGGTGGTCGTGGCCGACGCAGATGGACAGCTAGCGAACCCTGACTTTCGGGGACCGGAATGGCTTTATGCCGGGATTGCCCAGGTGGCCGGCCGCGCGGGGCGGCACCTCGATCAAGAGGGTCGCTCGACGGCGAGTGTGATGATCCAAACCCGCTATCCCAATCATCCGGTTTTTCTTGCCCTGGCGGACCCAGATCCACTGGGTGGATTTGAGCAATTCTGGAACGAGATGGCGCAAGAGCGAGAGCGCTCGGGTCTTCCACCGTTCGGCAGTATGGCCTTGATCTGCGCAAGTCATCGTGAAGAGCATACGGTGATCCGCGCTCTGGAAGGCCTCAGCGGACACCTCAGAGCATTGGACCTCCCACAGCTCAGCATCAGTGCGCCCGTCCCGCGCTACCCAGAGCGAGTGGCCGGGCGAACCCGTTGGCAGCTGATCTTGGAGTCTCATCAGCGGCGGGCGCTGCAGCAAGCGCTCGATGCTTGCGAGCCATGGGTCCAGGAAAACCGGGCGCGGCTCTATGCGCAGATCGAGGTCGACCCTTTGAGCCTGACCTAACGGTCTAAATCCAGTACGCCCCTGAGGTCATCAGCTTCGCGCTTGCGCGCATCAGCTGAGGCACGGGTAAAGGCAGCTCAGAGGCGCCGCGTCGCGCTGCTGAGATCGCGTGCGCATGCTCGTCGGCCATCATCTGCTGAACGATCGCCCGGGAGGCGTGATCCGACGCTGGCAAGGATGAGAGATGGCTCTTGAGGTGCGCCTCAACCTGAACCTCGGTTTCAGAGAGAAACCCCATTGAAGCGGCTGTACCCAAGCGAGAGGCGAGCGCCCCCAAGGCAAAGGCCCCCGCGTACCATATGGGGTCTAGCAGGCTGGTGCGACCCCCAAGAGACTCCACCCGCATACGGGTCCAGCGCAGATGGTCGGCTTCCTCTTGGCCGGCTCGAAGAAGGAACGCGCGCTCCTCTTCACTTCGCGCGAATAACGCCTGCCCCTGATAGAGCGCCTGCGCGGCAATCTCACCCGCGTGATTCACACGCATAAGTGCCGCCGCATGGCGCCGCTCTGTGGGCACAAGCGACCCATCGTCTTGCTGGGCCTGCGCGGCAGGAATGGGCTTTGGACAGGGCCTTCCTGTCCCGCCATTGAGCCCTGCTAAGGTCCGAAGCCCGTGGTCGATCGCGCCGAGAAATCGATCTGAGCGCTTGAGCTCGCGCATAGGGCGCTTTAGAGGTTGCCGCCAGCCGAATTGACCAGGACCTTCATAGCCTCGCCAATCTCCGCATCAGAGTATGCGCCACCGCCCTGTGCACCCATGGCTCCCTTGCCTTTAAGCACGGACTGCAGCAGTGCATCGTAGCCTTTGCCAAGGCGCGGAGCCCATGCGGCCTTGTCACCGAATTTTGGGGAACCCAGCACACCGGCCGCATGACAGGCTGCACATTGGGCCTTGTAGACCTCTGCGCCTGATCGTGCTTTCTTGGGGCCCGCGGCTGCTGCCGGAGCGGCCACGCCAACGGGCGCCTCCGTAAGCACGCGTCCCACGGGCTTAATGCGCTCAGCAATCGCCTCGGGCGTGAGCGCCGAGCTGCCAGCACCAACCTTGGTCATGGCGCCGATGTACTTGGTCAGCAACACAATGACCACGATGGGAATGATGAAGGCCAGTACAACGGCAACGATCAGCTGCTTGGGAGTCTTGATGGGGGTGTCGTGATCGCTCATGGGGGGCTCTTTGGGTGGGTAAAGTAAGGGTTCGCCGGTTGGCTCAAATTGCCTCTATTATAGAGGGCTGGGCAGCGCGTACGGCGGCCCGCACGCGTCTGTAGCTCAGTGGATAGAGTATTGGCCTCCGAAGCCAAGGGTCGCAGGTTCGATTCCTGCCAGACGCGCCACGCGCTCAGTCCAATACGCGCTCAAGGCGCCACGAGTTGTGCAGCGTGTGGCCAGAGCAAGACGACCCAACACACCCCGCAGAAACCCAATGCCAGGAGCACTGCAGCGCTACCTGCATCCTTGGCAAAACCCGAGAGCGGATGCCGCTCAGCCGAGATTCGGTCAATCGCCAGCTCGATCCCTGTATTCAGAAGCTCGACGATTAAGACCAGCAGCATGGCGCCAAGGAGCACAAGACGCTCGAGGGCAGTAAAGGGAACGCCGATGAGCAGCAGTGTGAGGGCGATGAAGAGCCCGACCTCGAGCCGAAACGCAGACTCGGAGAGAAACGTAAACCGCAGCCCACGGATGGAGTTCTTAAACGCGGGCCAGAGCCTGCGCAGGCCTCGACCAGGTGAGTATCCCTCTGGGCGGGATGGCGGAAGTGAGGGTTTTGACATCATGGCCGAAACCATACGCAAAGCCCTCGCAGACGTCTATCTTCGTCAAGAGATTCGGGGCTCGAGACGCTACACTTGCGGCATGCACGAACACCCTTTGCACACCCTGGCCCAGATGGTCTGTCATGCCCTCGATTCCATTTCAGGCCCAGACCGTCACCAGTCCCCAAACTACGACGAGGTACTCGAGAGCCTTCACAGGCCAAAGCAGTCTGACCATGGAGACTGGGCCACCGGCATCTGCCTGCGCCTGGCCAAGCCCTGGGCGCAAAAGCCCCAGGCGATTGCACAGTCGCTCAAGACTGCGTTGAGCGAGGCACCTGGCTTTTCCGCTCTGATTGAAGTGGTGGATGTGGCTGGACCAGGGTTCTTGAATGTTCGCCTCTCGGTTGCCGCTCGAACGACCGTGGTCCGTGCGATCCTTGAGCAAGGCGCGCGCTTTGGTCACCGGCCCGTCGGCATTGCTGGTTCGGTCTTGCTTGAGTATGTCTCTGCCAATCCCACCGGACCTTTACATGTGGGCCATGGTCGCCAGGCCGCACTCGGCGATAGCCTTGCCCGCGTCATGGAATCACAAGGCTATCGCGTCCACAGAGAGTTCTACTACAACGATGCGGGGGCTCAGATCGAGAACTTGGCCCGCAGTGTTCAGGCGCGACTCAAGGGCTGGTCCCCGGACCATCCAGAGTTCCCCTCAGATGGCTATCGAGGGGAATACATTCAGGACATTGCGCAGGCCTATCGAGATGGGCACACCGTGCAGGCACGTGATGGCGCACCGATACAGGGTGGCGGCGACCCGGATGACCTTGCGGCGATTCGGCGTTTTGCAGTGGCCTTTCTGAGGCATGAACAAGACCTCGATCTTCAGGCCTTTGGCGTTGCATTTGATCGTTTTGCACTGGAGTCTGCACTCTACGAAGATGGCCGTGTTGAGGCCGTGGTGGCGCGACTGACGGAGCGGGGAGCCACCTACGAACAAGACGGGGCGCTCTGGCTACGCACAACCGACCATGGCGATGACAAGGATCGCGTCATGCGCAAGTCGGAAGGCGGCTACACCTATTTCGTCCCAGACGTTGCATACCACTGGGATAAGTTCAAGCGCGGGTTCTCCTCGGCGATCAACATCCAGGGCTCTGATCACCATGGAACGGTTGCTAGGGTGCGGGCCGGGCTGCAGATGCTGGGCGAGGATATCCCCCAGGGCTATCCCGACTATATTCTTCACAAGATGGTGACGGTCATGCGCGGGGGGCAGGAGGTGAAGCTCTCCAAACGGGCGGGGTCCTATGTCACTCTGCGCGACCTTATTCGGTGGTCGGGTGGTGCGAATGATCAGGACTTGGATGCACCATGGGACGCCCAGCGGGGTCGAGATGCTGTGCGGTTCTTCCTGGTCTCTCGCAAGCCGGATTCCGAGTTTGTATTCGATCTCGACCTCGCGCTCGCCCAGAGCGATGACAATCCTGTCTATTACGTGCAATACGCACACGCGCGCGCGTGCAGCGTGCTGAGCCAGGCGGGCCGCAGTCTCCAATCCTGTGCGCAATACACCCGCGAAACACCAGAGCTCGCCTTGCAGGCCCAGCTGCGGCTAACGGCACCACGGGAGACAACGCTCTGTCAGCGTCTGTCGGCTTACCCTGAGGTGCTCGCTCAGGCCACGCAAGATCACGCGCCGCACCTTGTGGCCTTCTACTTGAGAGACCTTGCGGCTGATTTCCATGGCTTTTATAACGCAGAGCGCGTGTTGGTCGACGACGTCATGCTTCGAGAGGGGCGTCTCATGTTGGTGGCGGCAACAGCCAGCGTGCTTGCGCAAGGTCTGGAGCGACTGGGGGTCTCAGCCCCTGAACGGATGTAAATTGCGTCTATGAATAGCCCAACAAATGCATCCGGTTCATCGAGCGTCTCCAGCGGTTCTAGACCTGGAGGCCGAAATCGCCCTGCCTCACGCGGTGGGTTGGGTCTTGTGCCATTTGCAGTTGGTGTCGCCGTTGGTTGTCTTCTGAGTGCGGTGTTGGCGCTCTACATTACTCAGGCGCCCCTGCCGCTCGTCGACAAGGGCCTTCGTAAGTCAGCGCCTGCAACCGCCGTGTCCGAGCCCGTAGCCGAGCAAGAACGGGCCAGTGAGCGTCCCGTCGAGCCTGAGCCACAGCAGGTGCCCAAGGCCGAGGTCTTGCCATCGGCGACGCCTTCAAAATCAGACAAGCCGGTGGAGCCCTTGGGCACGCGTTATGTCCTTCAGGTGGCCGCCTTTCGGTCTGCCGCAGAGGCCGACCAAATGAAGGCCCGGCTGGCGATTCTGGGTTTTGAGGCCAGTATTTCCAGGGCTCAACGGGAGGGTTCAGAGGTGTTTCGGGTTCGGGTGGGCCCTTTCGACCAATTCGAGGCTCTCAATCAGATGAAGGCCGCGCTCTCGGACAACGGGGTCGAGTCGACCGTGGTCCGGGTGCTCAACGAGTAATGATTTTGCTCAGTGATGAGAGGAGTTCAGGCATGGAAATGAAATCCCCTTTGTGGAGGCCGCCCTCGTGGGCATCAGCCCCCGTGCGTGACCGTCGCAGGCTGATTCAGGCAATGGGCGCTACAAGCGTGCTTGCTGTTACCGGAGTTTCCGGACCCACGCAGGCCGCTATGGGATTCGATGAGGGCATTGATTATGGCCGGCTGCCCCAGGCGCTTCCTATCCAAAAGGCTGGAACCGTCGAGGTCATTGAATTCTTTTGGTATGCCTGTGGCCATTGCTTTGCGCTTGAGCCCCATCTGAAGGCTTGGCTTCAAAAGCTACCCGCGCGCGTTGCCTTTCGCAAGGAGCATGTCGCCTTTCGAGGCACTGTGCACCAGCAGCTCTTCTATACCCTGCAGCTCATGGGCCTTGAGTCTAAGCTCGGACCGAATGTGTTTGAGGCCATTCATATCAAGCAGCGTCCCATGTCGACCTATGAGACGCTGACGCTCTGGGCCGAGGAGCAAGGCGTTTCGGAGGCTGATTTTGGCCGTGCCTGGCGCTCTTCAGAGGTCGCTGCTCGTATGGCGCGAGGAACCGAGCTCATGCGCAGTCACCGTGTCGACGGTGTGCCAAGATTTACCGTGCAAGGCCTCTACATCACTTCGCCAGCGATGGCCGGCGGCAGTCACCAGCGGGCACTTCAAGTGGTGAGCCACCTCATACAGAAGGTGTCATAAGCCTGCTTCGAGTAGAAGGTCGTAGGCCTCCTCGCGAGAGATATGAAGTGCCTCTGCGAGGAGCTTTGCTGCCTGGGGCTTTGAGAGCCTCCCACTTAACAGAGACATCCACAGGTCGCGTAGCGCCGGCGTCAGTCCTGTGTGCGCCTGTACACGGGGTGAGAGCACCAAGACCATCTCCCCGTGGTCTGCATATCGATCCTGCGCAAGATCGTCAGCCAGTTGGGCACGAATGGATGCGGCGTTTCCACGGATAAATCGCTCAAAAGATTTGGTCATCTCTCGTGCGAGCATGAGCTCACACTGATCACCCAATATGGCTTCGGCTGTTGCGAGGCTCTCATGGATGCGATGTGGCGCTTCAAAGCAGACAGATACACCAGGGTGGTTCAGCATCGCCGTGTATCTGGCGCGACGTGCTGACTCCCGTGTCGGTAAGAAACCCCAGAAGGTGAGCGGCCGATCGGCATCCGTCAGAAATCCACTCACGCTTGCTGCAGCAATGACAGCACTCGCACCCGGAATGGGCGAGACGCGAAAGCCAGATGCCCATGTGGCCTGGATCAGCCGGGCGCCGGGGTCTGAGATGCCTGGTGTTCCCGCGTCTGAGACGAGTGCCACGCTACACGACTGGCCAAGCAAGGAGAGCACCTGTGGAATCTGGCGAGCTTCGTTATGGGCGTGCAGCGACAGCATGCGCTGCGGTGGTCGTTTGATGCCGAGTGCGAGCAGGAGTTTTGTTGTCTCTCTGCTGTCCTCCGCACAGATCCAGTCCGCCTGCTCCAGGGTGTCTTTGGCGCGCTGACTGAGATCCTCCAAGCGGCCGATTGGCGTCGCAGTGACATACAAGCCAGGCTTGAGGATTGATGCAGAGGAGGGAGGTTGAACGGGCATGCCGAGTCCAAAACAACAACAGGGAAGAGACCAAGAATGCCACGCATTGGCGTTTCTGCGTGACCAGGGCCTCACGCTCCTGGACCAGAATGTCCGTTTTCGATCTGGAGAGCTTGACCTCGTGTGTCGCCACCAAGGCGAGGTTGTGTTTGTGGAGGTGCGCATGCGGGCCTCGCAGGGCTTTGGGGGCGCCCTCGCCAGTGTGGACCTTCGCAAGCAAAGACGATTGCGCTCCGCGGCGCGTATCTGGTGGGCCCAGGCCTTGCGCCAGGGACGGGTCACTGGGCGAGAGCCTTGTCGGTTCGATGTGATTGCAATCGAGGCTGGCGAACTGTTTTGGCATCGTCAGGTCTTTGACTGAAGTGCCCTTCTATAATTGGGCAACACTCTCTAGGAGCATCTTGCTATGCGCGCAGCCCTCCGTCCGTTCGTTCTCATTCTTGGCGCCACCCTGCTGAGCACGAGCCTCACTGCATGTTTTCCCTTGGCTGCGACGGGCATCGTGGTCGGTGCCTTGTCTCTCACGGACCGAAGAACGACCGGTGCACAAGCTGAGGACCAGGCCATTGAGCTCAAAGCATTGGCCCGACTGCCCGATCGGCTTAAGGGGGATCGCGGCGTTGCCATGGGTGTGACCAGCTACAACCGTACGGCCCTGATCACAGGCAGGGTTCCCAATGAGGCGATCAAGCAACAGGTCGGCCAGATCGTTGCCGGGATCGAGAATGTGCGACTGGTCATCAATGAGCTGCAGGTGGGCGCGCCTGCCTCCACCACAACCCTGGGCCGAGATGTGCTTCTGACCACTAAGGTCAAAGCGACGCTATTGGATGACAAGCTCATCAACGGCAACACCATTAAGGTCACGACCGAGTCAGGGGTGGTTTATCTCATGGGACTGGTCACGGCACCCGAGGCGGACCGCGCTGCCGATTTGAGCTCCCGTGTCCCCGGAACTGCCAAGGTTGTGCGCGCGTTCGAGATTATTTCCGAGGCTCAGCGTGCCCTCTTGGATCAGTCGGGTCAGTCAGGCACGCCCCGTCCAGAGGTTAAGGGACAGCTCTCATCCGCTGCAGCCCGCGCGCCGGAGTCTATGGCGGCACCCGCACCAGCTGCACCTGCCAAGCCCACTCCGGCTCCCGCCCCAGCCGGGGCACAGGTCATTCCGGTTCGCTAAGCCTCGGTGAGGGTTGCGTCATGAACATCAAGCGTCTGGCTGTGATGGCTGTGGTTTTGGGGCTGGGTGCAGTATTGACCTGGTTCTTGGCCAAGGCACCATCCGTGCCCAAAGTCACCGCAACCACGCTCTCAGGCCAGCCCCTCTCAACCGAGAGCCTCAAGGGTCGTCCATATCTTGTGAATTTCTGGGCGACGAGCTGTGTGACTTGCGTGAAAGAAATGCCTCACCTCGTCGCGTTGCACCAGCAGTTCGCAGAGCGCGGATTTGAGGTGGTGGCAGTGGCCATGGCCTATGACGTGCCCGAATATTTAGCGCGTTTTGTTCAGGAGCGTGGCCTTCCGTTTCCGGTGGTTCACGACAAGCCGGGTCAGTGGGCGAGCGGGTTTGGCGATATTCGCGTCACGCCAACAACCTTTCTCGTCGACGCTAATGGCCAGATGCTCAAGCGCTATGTCGGGCCTCCCGACTTCAACTATCTCAAGCGTTGGCTTGAGCAAGCGCTGCCTGCTCGTCCGCATGATAAGACGACCGAACCAGCGCGCCAACCGCTGCATGGGCAAACCCACGCTTCATCGCCTCTGACTCCAACCATTTGAATTCGTCTGGGGTCATGTAGCGCAGGACCGGGAGGTGCGCTTGTGAGGGTGCAAGGTATTGCCCAATGGTGATCATGTCGACCGAGTGGGCACGCAGATCATCCATGACGGCCAGTATTTCATCGTTGGTCTCGCCAAGCCCCACCATAATCCCACTCTTAGTCGGAACCCCTGGCACTTGTTCCTTAAACGCCGACAGCAGTTTGAGCGAGTGCTGATAATCGGAGCCGGGTCGTACCTGCTTGTAGAGCCGGGCAATGGACTCGAGGTTGTGGTTCATCACATCGGGTGGGCATTGGGTCAGGATCTCGAGTGCCCGATCGAGCCGCCCTCGAAAATCTGGGACCAAGACCTCAATCTGGGTTGTGGGAGAGGCCTCTCGAACGGCCCGAATACAGTCCACGAAATGTTGCGCACCCCCGTCACGCAGGTCATCGCGATCGACACTGGTGATGACGACATACCGAAGCCCAAGTGCGGCAATGGTTTTTGCGAGATTCTCAGGTTCCTTGGGGTCAAGCGGATCAGGCCGTCCGTGGCCGACATCGCAGAAGGGGCATCGACGTGTGCATTGATCCCCCATGATCATGAATGTCGCCGTGCCCTTGCCAAAGCACTCGCCAATATTGGGGCAGGACGCCTCCTCGCAAACGGTGTGAAGCTGGTTCTCGCGCAGGATGCGTTTGATGTCGAGGAAACGCGAACTCGGCGAGGCCACTTTCACGCGGATCCAGTCCGGCTTTGGCAAGGGTTCAGCCGCAACGACCTTGATTGGAATCCGGGCGGTTTTGTCAGCCCCTTTTTGCTTGCGAGCGATGGCGTCTTGAGTCATGAGGCATGAGACCTTTGCAATGCGTTCTGAATGGACTGGCCGAGCTGCTCAGCCGCTTGCTCCCAGCTCAGGTTTACGCCGATTGTAGCGAGGTCAACGGTGCGCAGTCCGGGCATGCCGCAGGGGTGTATGCCTTCAAAGGGACTCAGGTCCATATCGACATTCAGGCTCATGCCATGAAAGCTGCAGCCACGCCGAATGCGCAGTCCCACCGCGGCAATCTTTGAGAGCGCTGGCCATTGCGGCTCCTGAACGTAGACACCTGGGGCGCCAGGCATCCGACATGCGGAGGGGCACCCGAGGCTCTGCAGCAGGTCAATGGATGCTTGTTCCAGTCGCGCGACGGTCTCACGCACATGCAGGCCAGCTCGCCGTATGTCCAGCAGCAGATAGGCCAGCACCTGCCCTGGTCCGTGGTAGGTCACCTGTCCTCCGCGATCGGTCTGGATCACCTCAATGCTTCCGGTTGCGAGCAGGTGGGCGGGGTTGGTCGCAAGTCCAAGGGTATAGACGGGGGGGTGTTCGACCAGCCAGAGCGCATCCCGAGTCTGATCGTTTCGGGTCTCTGTGAACCGTTGCATCTCCTCCAAGGTCTCGCGGTAGCCTCGACGGCCGCGGATCTGGATCTCTAGAAGACCAGCTTGACCCATGGATGTGCCGTCAGACAGTGATAGATCGCGTCGATCTGGTCTTTAGACTGCGCCTCAAAGGTAACGGTGAGGCTGATGTAGTGTCCGTTGCGACTCAGGCGCTGCTCGACTTGATGGGGCGGCACGCTGCCTAAGTGCGGGGCGAGTGCCCTCAGCATCTCAGATGCAAAGTCGTTTCGATGCGCGCCCATGATTTTGATGGGAAAGGCGCAGGGAAACTCAAATAGGGTCTCTTGGCTCGTCATTGAGGGGTCTCCCCGCGTATACAGGCCTCAATGCGCTGGTCATAGGCCCGCCGCAGGGCCGTATAAACAGGCCCTGGTGCTCCGCTGCCGACAGGACGGCCATTGACCTCTGTGATGGCAAGAATCTCTTTGGTCGCCGAGGTCATGAGCAGCTCATCTGCATCCATCACCTCCTGCTCGGGTATGTCGACCCAGTGCATTGCAAGACCATGGGCTTGAGCCAGCCGGGGCAGGGTTGATCGGCGAATGCCTTCGAGCAGATGACCCGAAGGCTTTGGCGCGTAGACCGCGCCGGCTCGCACCACCCAGATGTTGGAGGCCGCTCCCTCGGTCAGCATGCCATCGCGAAACAGAATGGCCTCTTGGGCTCCAGCCGCTACAGCCTGCTCGCGTGCCAGCACATTGGCTAGGAGCGCGATCGATTTGATGTCGCAACGCTGCCAACGCTGGTCGGGCTGGGTGAGCGCCCGAACCCCTCGGGTCCTGACGCGCTCATCGGGCCTCTTGAGGGGGCTGGTGGTGGCAAAGATGGTTGGGCCTGGGATTGGCCGCGGAAAAGCGTGGTCGCGCTTGGCAACGCCACGCGTGACCTGGCAGTAGATGAACTGATCTTGGGCGGGTTCTGCAGCGATCAGGGCATGGATGAGATCGTCCCAGTCTTCGGCCGACAGTGGCGTCTGAATTTGGATGGCCTCTAGGCTCCTCAACAGACGCGCTCGGTGTAAGGGCCAGTCAAGCGGCTTTCGCCCATACACAGGGACCACCTCGTAGATGCCATCGCCAAACAAGAATCCTCGATCGAGGACTGAGACCTTGGCATCTTGGATTCGGCACCAACGACCATTGAGGAATGCCGGGGCATCCATGGCCGCCAAGGGGTCTTGCGAATGTGCATCTAGGAGGTCGGAGAGGGACATGAGCAGGTTTAGGGGGTTAAGGGGGTCGACTGTGGCCCATGTGCCTGCCACAGCAGCGAAAGGCTATCGATAGCCCGACCGAGCAGGCCAGCGGGTTTGATGGATTCCGCAGCAATCACCTCGATGCGATGAATTTCAAGGTCACCTAGCCAGACGCGAAGGATGCCAACGGGCTGGCCCGCCGTAATCGGGGCGACAAGTCCCTTCGGGTGCTGGAGCTCAAGGCGAAGCTGATTGGCAAGGCCTCGCGGCACTGCGACTTTCACGTCTTGGCGAAAAGAGGCTTTAAGAGATTTGGTTACACCCTTGTACACGGGCAGCGAGAGGGGCTGATGGCTCACGCTAAACAGGCGAACCAAGTCAAACTGTTGGTAGCCAAAATTCAGGAGTTTGAGCGTCTCCTGTGACCGTTGGTCTGCGCTGGGCGCCTCCAGCAGCACCACAAGCAGCCTTCGCTGTGAGCGCTCGACGGGCCCGAGTGGCTGGGGCCGATTGGTGGTCACCAGGCCGGATGAGCGGCCAGCAAAGTCGGTCGCAAAAAGGCCGTCAACGGAACGATCGAGCCAGAGCAGCCGATTCTTGTTCGTCTGAAGAATCCCATTGAATCGCATGCTGCGCAGCTGGCTTTTCTCAAAGGCCTCCGGGAACTCCCGATGCAGCTGGGCCGCGAGCAAGGCCATGTCTCTGGCTGTGGTCTGGGCATCGGGGTTCAGGGCCCCCGTGGCATTGACAAATCGGGTGTTGGCCATGCCCACGCGCGCAGCGGCCTGATTCATCGCCTGAACAAATTGTGCTTCTGAGTCTGCAAGGCTTAGGGCGATGGTGAGTGCGGCATCCTGTGCACCAATCACCAGAATGCCCGTGAGCAGGTCTTGGACCGACGCACCTTCGGGCCCGAGAAACATGCGAGGGCCCGGTGGGATGTCTGACTCTGGCGGTGGGGTAAGCACCTGACGCGCACCCAAGCGTCGCTCGCGAATCGCCTGAAATCCCAGATAAGCCGTCATGAGCAGGGTGAGGCCCGCTGGGCTGACCGCCATGTCCTCCTGCCGGCCTGTGAGGGATTGGCCTGTGGTGAGGTCGATGAGCATAAAGCTTGGCGAGGCCAAGGCAGGTGGCTGAGGCCAACTCCCCGCGCGCACCGCGCCGGGGGCGACGAGCCCCATCAGCAGCGTGATCATCAGCAGTAGACCGTGGCTGCGCCTAGGCATCTGCAAGGGCCTCTGCTGTCATCGCTCGAAGTGTCTGCAGTTGGCCATGAAAGAAGTGACCCGCGCCAGGCAACGTGGCAACCCAGAGCCCGGCGGCCTGCGCGTGGCGCAGTGCGCCCTCCAAGCCGCAGACCTCATCCTTTTCGCCGTGAATCAGTCGACAACGCGCATCGAGCGGCGCAGGATGAAACCGCTCCGTGGGCAGGCCTACGAGTACGGCTCGGCTGGGTGCGCGTGCCTTGAGCGGGCTCTGAGCAAATTGGTCAGCCCATTGGGCAAGCACATGGGTGGTCATGGAGGCACCAAAGGAGAATCCTGCCGCCCAACGCTTCTGACCCATGGCGCGGTTGAGTGTGGCCTCGAGCTGATGCTCGGCCCACGCCCAGACGGCGAAGAGGTCAAAGACCTCCCCTTGACCGTGGTCATGCACGCCTTCGCTCTGGCCGACGCCCCGAAAGTGGGGACGCACAGAGACCATCCCTCGCTCAAGGAAGGCCCGGCATAGCGTCTGCACGACCTTATTGTCTAAGTTGCCGCCATAGAGGGGATGTGGGTGCGCAATCACGCCAAAGCCCATGGCTTGGCATTCGGGCTCCTCGTTGATCGTAGGCAGGTCGATCGCAATTTCGATCTGTCCCGCAGGTCCCGGGATGCACTGCCGAAGGGTCTTGGCGTTCAAGGTGCCTCGGGAGGCTCGACGATAGGCTCGAGCATGAGTCGGGTGACGGGCTTGCCCCCGATGAGATGGGAATCAATGATCTCATCGATGTCGGCTTGGTCCAACGCGGTGTACCAGATCGCTTCCGGATAGACCACCAGTACGGGGCCCAAGTCGCAGCGGTCCAGGCAGCCCGCACGGTTGATGCGAATCTTGCCTGCACCATTGAGTCGAAGGGACTTGACGCGCTGCTTGGCGTAGTCCGCGAGCTGGCTTGCACCACACTGCTCGCAGGATTGGGTGGGCGGTTCGCGCAGATTCGTGCAGAAAAAGACGTGGTGGGAGAAGTAACTCATAGGCGTCGATTATGACTGTGCAGGAGCAAGACGGCAGCCCAACCCAGGGTCAAGAGGGGCCAAAGCGCTGCGCTCGATTGAGCGAGGCCCCGCAGGTTAAACCATGGACCGCTTGCCCAGACCCCCTGGGTGAGTGGGCCCAGAAGCGTCACGGCTTGGCTGAGTACGAATGAAAGCGTGACCAGGGCAATCAGCAAGAGGATGCGAGAGAGCCCTCCCAATGCGATGACCGCAGCGGAGATCAGTCCGGCGAGTACCAGGCCGGCTTGAACCCCAGGGGTCATCCAAGCGATCAGGACTTCACCGGGACTCGATCCCAGCAAAACCACCCAGGTGACTCTGAGCGCAATGGCTGTCAGCAGGGTCATTGCAATCGCCCCCGCGGGATGTTGCTGAAGCCAACGTCCCCAGCGGGATTCATGTGGTGAGATCGTGCAGATGATGAGCAGAAAGAGCCCAGCCAGTGAGAATCCAACCGAGAGCGCCTCAAGCAGGATGTGTCCGGCCGATTCATTTGCCACCAGAACCCACGGCCCGAAGCCCCAGAGGGGGCTGAGCCCCATGGAGAGCCAGATCGGCATGGGGCTGGCTTGAGCAAAAGCAAAGATCAGGAGTAGGCCCAGGAGCGGTCCCAGCCGATACCAGGAGGGCGCAGCTGGCAGGCCGCGAGGGTTTGAGCTCAGGGGTAGCACCGAGAGTCGACCAAACAATCCATGCCAGAGCAAGGCGCCAAGCCCGCTACCCGAGAGGTTTGCCAGGGTGTCGAGCCATTGCGCGCGGCGCGAAGGGAGCAGGGTTTGGGCCATTTCCATACCCAGTGAGAGCAGGGTTGCGAGCAAGATTGCAATGAGCATAGAGACCCAGGTTCTGCCCCGCAGAGGCCTCGCCCCAGCGATGAGAAATCCGAGGGGTACATAGGCCAAGAGGTTGGTCCAAAGGTCAAATGGGGTGCGGTAGCGCGGCAGCGGTTGAATCAGAAACTCCCACGGTGCGGGGTTCGGCCAACGCCAGCCCTCAAATGGGTAAAGGCTTAAGCTCATCAGGACCAGGCACCAGACGCCTGCGAGTATGCGCAGGACAAAGCGTCGATCTTCTTGGGCAGATTGGGATTTCAGCCGGGCCATGACGCTATGATGCCAACTGATGTGGCCACTTGAGAATGTGGGTGCTGTGGCATCTACCCAACAATGCGTGAGAGATCGACTGCTCGACCCGTCCAGGGGTGGTGCGTCGCGCGCTTTTGGCCTCTTCAGTCTCGAGCAGCGCGCAGGTGTGGGGCAGCACGGGCGTCATTGGGTGCATGCAGGCGAGGCATTAGCCTGCAGCCTTGCGTGGCCACTGGAGGGCGAGGCTACCCAGGCGCTTGCCTCGATCCCCTGGCCTATCTGCGTGAGCACCCTGATTTCAAGTGCGCTGGAGCGCCGCCTTGCCCTGTCAGATCGCGCCATATCGATTAAGTGGCCCAATGATCTCTATTTCGAGGACAAGAAGTGCGGCGGTGTGCTGGTCTCGCAGCTCAAGCGCGGACCCTATACCTGGTTGATTGCGGGCATTGGTTTAAACCTTCGCTGGCATACCTCTCCAACAGGCTTTACGGCGAGCGCTTTGCTGGAGCGAAGCCACCATCGGTTGGATGAGCAGCTTGGACTGGGACTGGTTCAATCCATGGCCGAGGCTCTGGAACCGCTTCGCATGGGCCCACCTCTCGCCTGTGACTGGGCGCAGCGATTTAGGGCGAGAGACTGGCTGCATGGCAAGTCCGTTGACCTCATTCACCCGGTCACCGGAGCGGCGTTGGCTGAGGGCATTGCCCAGGGCATTGATGAGAGAGGCTGGCTCTCCATACGGCATGCGCAGGGTGAGCCGCGTTACTTTGCGATTGGCGAGGTGAGCGCTCGACCGAATGGTGTGCGGCGATGAAGCTCTTGGTCGATGGCGGAAACACGCGCCTGAAGTGGCGGATGGTCGCCCGGGATGCCCACCTGGAGGGCAGCCTCGCCTGGGATCAGTTTGAGCCCCAAGTGCTCCTGGACGACTGGCAGCAGGCCTTGGTGGATCTGGGCTCACCCACCCAGAACCCCAAAGGCATGATGTGCAGCGTGGCTTCTGCGACTCAGACCGCAAGGGCATGGGCTGCCATGCAAGCGTTTTGCTCTGTTTCTGGCGCCCACCAGCTCGAAGTCCTTCCAATGGCTCGCCTGCAGATTGACGGCATGGAGTGGCGGCTGACAACAGACTACGCTCAGATTGCGCAGCTTGGACGGGATCGTTGGGCGGCAGCCTTGGGCTTTGTCGCCCATGTGGGCACTGATGCTCAGGCGGCACAGCTCCGCGGCAGAGCGGCATTTTCGTGTGCCCTGGTCTCTGCTGGGACTGCGACGGTTGTCGATCGGATATCCGCCCAATGGGACGGAACGGCATGGCACTGTGTGCTGAGCCATGGACAGATTCTGCCGGGCCTGCATTGCAGCGCGCAGGGCTTGGCCCAGGCTGCACCTGCGCTCAGTCCCGCTCTACAGCAGGCCCTCAGCGATCTCGAGAATGCGCCGAGAGAAGGCTCTACCCGTCGCTCCGTGAGTGAGGGATTAATGGCATCTCAGCTCGGACCCCTGCTCTGGCTCGAACGCTGCTCAGCTGTGGATATGGTCTGGGTGCACGGCGGCAACGCCCAGTGGTGGCTCGCCGCATTGAATCAGAGTCCCTGGAGCGGCCAGTGGCCCTCTGTGCAGGCACCCCTTATTTTTGTGGGTCTTGAGGCTGCGATGAGGCTCGAATTTTCTGGATCAGCTGAGTCGTCGAGCGGTTAAGCGAGAAGGGGATGGAGTGCACCTGCCCGCCCCAGGCCATCACCTCTTTGGCCCCCACAATCTGGTCGATCGGCCAATCCCCCCCCTTGACGAGAATGTCCGGATGCAGCGCGAGAATGAGATCGAGCGGCGTTGAGGACTCGAACCAGGTTATTCGGTCGACGCTCTTGAGCGCTCCAGCCACGGCCATACGATCGGATAGTGTGCACATGGGGCGATCGGCCCCTTTCTCTAGGGTTCTGACCGAAGCGTCGCTATTGAGCGCGAGCACGAGGCTCGCACCGAGCCCGCGGGCTTGGGCGAGCAGCTGAACGTGGCCAGGATGCAGCAGATCATAGACACCGTTGGTAAAGACCAGCGGTCTGGGCAGGGTATCGATGTCCGCCTGGGCGATCGGCCCAAGCTTTGGCCCGTCTGGCCCATGCCAGAGCGCCGCGTCGAGGCACTTGGCGAGAAAATCCACGGTCTGCTGGGATTGCGACGGTTAGGTGGCCGCTTGGGTGGCCGCTTGGAGTGAGCCGTTGAGCTCTTTGCGAAAGCGGTTGAGCTCTTGCACATTTCCAAAGCTGCGGTCAAAAAGCAGGCTTAGGTTGTGCAAAATGCGCTCGGAGACCTTTTTCTCCCAGTCAGAGTCAAACTGAATCTGACGGTCCAGCCAGGTCTCAAGCCAGCCGGGCTCTGGCAACCTGCTCTGCACAGTGTCGTTCGGGAAAAGCGTCTCGTTAACATGCAGGTTCGTAGGGTGAAGGGCCTTTTGGGTCCGTCCAGCGCTGGCCATGAGGACACCGATCTTGGCAAATGCTGCGCGGGCGGAGTCGCCCATGGTGGCAAGGGCCTTTTTCATGTAGCGAAGGTAGGCACCCCCATGGCGTGCCTCGTCTTTGGCGATGGTTTCGTAGATCTGCTTGATCACGGGTTCGGTGTGCCATTGCGCTGCGCATCTGTACCAGTGATTGAGTCGGATCTCTCCGCAAAAATGCAGCATCAGGGTCTCGAGCGCCGGGGCGGGATCGAATTCAAACCGCACTGCATGCAGCTCGGCCTCGGTTGGCAGGTGCTGTGGCGCGAAACGACGCAGGTATTCCATGAGCACGAGGCTATGCTTTTGCTCTTCGTAGAACCAGACGGACATAAAGGCGCAGAAATCACTGTCTGATCGATTGTCGCGCAAGAACATCTCTGTGGCTGGCAGAGCCGCCCATTCCGTAATGGCGTTCATCTTGATGGTGCGGGCCTGCTCGTCCGAGAGCTGTGACGGCTCAAACCGCGCCCAGTCAATATCTTTTTCTAAATCCCAGCGCACGCGCTCAAAGGCGCGAAACAACTCCGGATAGAGCATCTGGTCTGCGGATATGGATCTCATTTTTCGATTGTATGGAGAATTTGCGACGAATCGATGACATATCACACAAGTTTCAGAGGGATTGGGCCTGCTTGGCAATGTGTTTCTTGGTCAAACGGGTGAGCCCACCCACCACAGGAAAAGCCGCCAGAAGGGTGCTTGCGTCCCAATGGTCCTCGTGCAAGACGATCTCTTGGGCTTGATTGAGGGTTAGCCAGCTGGTGCCGGGGATCTCAATGGCCGCTGTATGAGCCTTGAGCCGAAAGCAAAACACCCATCGCACAGCAACGCGCGCTTCAGAGGGTGATGTCGCCAGGGCCAGAGACTCAAACCGTGGGGCGTGCAGCCCACGAAACATGGCTGCATAGCTGCGCAGGATGGCCTCGCGCCCGAAGACTGTATGGAACGGGTCCCTGAACTCGGCATGGGTTGCATAGAATCGACCGAGTTCTGGCAGCTGCTCCTGGGAGAGCGCCTCGACACAAGTCTTGAACGAAGGCCACCAAGTCGTGCTCAAGAGGGATGCATTCTGATCATCCATCATTGCGGACGAGCCCGAGCCAGCAGCGCGAGAGCGATGCGGTGAGGAAGGATTCTCAGCAGCTTGAGTCCGAGTGTGAATCGCTTGGGGAAGTGGATCTCAAATGCGCCCGTGGCCAGGCCTGCAAGTGTCTGTTGCGCTGCCTGTTCGGTGGTGAGCAGGGCGGGCATTTCGAACGTGTTCTGGTCGGTCAGGCGGGTCTGGACAAATCCTGGACTCACGATAGAGACATCAACACCCAATGGTTTGAGCTCGACATGGCTGGTCTCTGCCATGGCCATCAGCCCAGCCTTACTGGCGCTATAGGCTAGGGCCTGTGGCAGGCCTCGATAAGCCGCTACGCTACCGAACCAGCAGAGGTGCCGAGGCGGTCCCTTAGGTGGATCTGCGTGGGGCGCGCCCAGACCCCAGGCTTCACACAGGGCACTCAGGCCGTCGAAGGCGGCGTTCAGATTGGTCTCAATGAGATCTCTGGCGACCGCTGGATCGAACTGCGCACTGTGAAGGGGCTTGTAGTCCCCGGCAACCCAAAAGACCACATCGGGCAGCCGAGACCGGGCGGACTGTTGTGCGAGAGCATGGCGAACCGCACCAGGCTCGCGGATGTCGCAGATGACCTTGAGGACATCAGACTCTGGGAAGCCATCTTCGAGTGCATCGAGACGACGCGATGAGACACAGACCTGGGCACCTTGCCTCACCAGAGCGCGCCCCA
>JBJOHF010000128.1:0-19024 GCA_046047855.1 Pseudomonadota bacterium
TCACGATTGGCGCGCCGGTTCAGACCGTCACAGTACTTGGGCAGAAGGGCTTTACAGATCCACGCTCGAATCGCTTCGGTGCCGGTACGAGCTTTAGCCAGTCCGATCTCGAGAACTTGCCAGGCTTTGGTCGTGACCTTCAAGAGGTTGCGCGCCTCGATCCGCGCGTCAGCCAGGTGGACAAGTCCACAGACAAAATTTCTGCTCTGGGCCAGAACTTCCGATACAACACCATCACCATTGATGGCGTGGGCGTATCCGATCCCTTTGGTCTGAGCTCAAACGGACTGCCCACGCTTAAGCAGCCCATTCCTTTCGATGCCATTGACTCGGTCCAGGTCAACGTCTCGAACTTTGATGTGACGCAGTTCGGCTACTCCGGCGCAAACATCAATGCCGTGACGAAGTCGGGTACGAACAAACTCTCCGGCAGCGTCTACTACGCGCAGCAGGACGAGCGCATGGCTGGCGACCGTGTCACCAACGTGAGTACGAACGCGACGGCCAAACAGGCAGACTTCAAAGTGACGAACACCGGCTTCACCCTCGGTGGCCCGATCATCAAGGACAAGCTCTTTTTCTTCGTAAACGCAGAAAAGTTCAAGGACTCCCGCGCAGGAACCCCGCAGTACGGTCCCGTGGGTAGCAACCTCATCAACATTGGCATTACTCAGAGCGATATTGAGAAGATTCAGTCCATCTCCAAGACCACTTATGGGTTTGAGGCCGGCAATCTGGTGCCATCCCAGGGCGAGCTCATCTCCGACTCGGTCATGGGAAAGATTGACTGGAATATCAATCAGGATCATCGCCTGACGCTCACCTACAGCGACACCGATTCGAATGAGCCCCTTTACTACGGCATGGGCTCAAGCTCGTTGAGTCTGACCTCCTACTGGACAGCCGAATCGAAGAAGTTCAAGACCAACACCGTTCAGGTCTACTCCGACTGGTCCGACAACTTCTCGACAGAGTTCAAGCTGGGCAACCGCACCTATGACAAGGTCTTCGCCAACAACTCTGCTGCTCCCACCATTCAGATCCAATTCGAAGGCTCGGCTCCCGCAGGCTCTGGCTTGACCTCATCGGCTAACCGTTCGGTCTACCTGGGTACGGAGCAGTTCCGTCACTACAACATCCTCAAGACAGACACCCAAGAGCTGTTCTTGGCCGGTACCTACACCATGGGTGCACATGAGCTGAAGTTTGGCGGCACCCACGAGACCAATGATGTCTTCAATGCATTCCTACCCCAATCGAACGGTGTTTATTTGTTTGAGTGCGACGAGCGCTTTGCCTACACCAGCTTCTCTGGTGCGGTCACCTGTTCGAATGGTGCAACCGCAGCACTTGCTGCTCTTGAGAATTTTCAGAAAGGTCGGCCCAGTTCCTACACCGTTCGGGTGCCTCAGTCTGGCCTGACCCTGGATCAGGGTGCTGCGGAGTTCTCTTATCAGAACACGGGCTTGTTCTTACAGGACACCTGGCGTGTCAACCGTGATCTGACCATCCTGGCGGGTGTTCGCATGGACAAGCAGACCACAGACGATCGCCCGCTCAAGAGCGTGGCAGGGGCACAACCCCTCGTGGCTGGAAACCCCGCGACCAACACCAATCAGACGGGCGGATTCGGTCGTGATAACTCCGCGATCAACGATGAAATGACCTTGGTGCAGCCCCGCTTTGCCTTCACCTGGAACCTGCGGGACGCCATGCAGAGCCGTGTGCGTGGTGGTTACGGCCTCTTCAAGGGCGGTGCGCCCACGGTCTGGTTCTCCAACCCCTACTCCAACACGGGTGTCCAGACGCTGCTGGCGAGTTGCTCCGGAACGGGCGGCAGCGCCTGCCCCACATCTGGCCTTGCAGTGACCATGGATCCCACCAAGCAGCCCACCTTGGCTGGCTCACCTCCAATCCCGGCGATTGACTTCAACGATGGCGGCCTTGAGCTGCCCTCGATTTGGAAGGGCAACCTGGCGTATGAGGCAACCCTCAAGGATGGCTATGTGGTCTCGGCTGAATATATCCGCACCGACACGAACGCCGATATCTATTTCGAGCATCTGAACCTGGGTCCTGCGACCCGGGTGGGTCCGGATGGTCGTCAGATGTTCTTCAATGCCGCGGGCTACAACGGCTCGAGCTACTCGGTGGCCTCCAATGGCGCGGTGAGCACGATCTCATCTGCGGGTGTTCAGACGAAGTTCCTGCGCAACCGCTCCTTTGACAACGTCATCCTCACCAAGAAGACCGACAAGGGATACGGCAATACCGTAACCCTGGCGCTTGCCAAGCCAGCCGCAGGTATGGGCTTTGGCTGGAATGCCGCATACACCTACAGCGATGTTCAGTCGGTGCATGATGGCAGCTCATCGGTGGCTTATTCCAACTGGCGTTATTTCCCCCGCCTTCAGGCCAACGAGGAGGAGCTGGCTCGGTCGCGTTACGAGATTCGCAATCGCGTGAATCTTGGCGCGACGTACAAGACGAAGCTTTTCGGTAACCTCACCACGAGCTTTGGCATCTTTGCTGAGCACCGCACGGGCTACCCCTACAGCTGGACCTTCTACAACGATGCCAACGGTGATGGACAGGCTGGAAATGACCTCCTTTATATCCCCAGTGCACCTGGCTCTGGTGAGGTGGTCTTCGCAGCTGTTGGCAATAAGTCCCCTGCCGAGTCTGAGCTGGCCTTCTGGAATGTGGTCAACAGCGAAAAGGGACTTCGGAACTTCAAGGGTCAGGTGGTTTCTCGCAACAGCAGCACGGCACCCCGCGTGAATGTGATCGACTTCCGCATGAGCCAAGACGTACCGGCGTTCAATGCGCAGCACCGTGCATCCGTGTCGTTCGACATCTTCAACCTGGGTAACCTGCTCAACAGCAAGTGGGGCCGCACCACGCAGTCGGTTAACGAGGCACGCGAGTTTGTGTCGTATGCGGGCATGACTGCTGATGGGCGTTACATCTACGCCGTGGGCACCCCCGAGAGCCTGGCTCTGCAGCAGTCCAAGAATGAGTCGCAGTGGGCCCTGCGCATCACCGCGAAATACCAGTTCTAAATACGGAACGGTCTTTAGTTCTCAGCTCAGCCCCGGCCGTGTGCCGGGGTTTTTTTTAGGTGAGCATGTGGAGCGCAAAGCCAATAAAGCAGAGGCTCACCGCGACGATGCCGACCGCTGACCATTTCGGGTGGCGGTTGAATGTGGCTTGGAGGTGGGTGCCTGCGCGGATGAGCATCCACAAATAGGCCAGGCTGCAGGCTTGCACGACCAGACCAAGTACTGCATACGCCAGTGCGGGAGAAGGCGCATCAGAGCCAACAAACTGGGTAAAAAATGCGAGAAAAAAGAGGATGGCCTTTGGGTTGGTGAGAGAGAGTGCAAGCGCCCTCCAGTAAGGTCCCTGACCCGCGTGGGGGGGGTGCTCAGCGACGCTCGATTGCGTTTGGTGCACTGCCTGTTGGGGCAGTGGCATCGGTGGTGCCTCTCGCCATTGGCGCAGGCCTGCACGACACAAGCTCAGTCCAATCCAGCCGAGATAGACTGCGCCCAGCGTTTTCACGGCCTCAAATGCGAGCGGAAAGAGCACCATCAGCGAGGCGGCACCGGAAGCGGTGGCTACCATGAGCAGGGTGTCTCCCGTAAAGATGCCCCAGGCCGCACGCCAGCCAAGGCGGGGCCCTTTTTGTGCGGCTGTCGTCAGTACATATAAGGAGTTGGGCCCTGGCAGCAGCACCACAATGATGGTGCCCACCACGAACTGCCAAAACCCCTGAATGCCGATTTCGATCATTTTGGGGGGCGCAGGCTTGCCCATGCTGCCGCGGCAACAATGAGCAGCCCACCAATCCATTCATGGGGTGGAGGCATGGCCCCCAAAAGAAGCGCAGCCGAGGCGGCCGCAAAGACAATTTCTGAGAGCATGAGCAGACTCGTGACCTGCGCAGGCAGACGGCTCGCGCCGTACTGGAGTGCGAAGTTTGCGAGCGCAAGCCCAAGCACGACGGCGGGCAACCACAGGAATGCCTCAGGGTTGGCCGTCCATGGAGGGCTGGCTGACCCGAGGCTCTGACTGGGCCAGAGTTGCAGGGCCGTGAGGCCCGCCATCAACAAGAGAATGAGGAGGGGGACAAGCCCAGATCCCGCAAACATCATCCAGAGCCTCGCCGTCTGGCTCTGATGCTCCGCCTTGCGCAGCAGTACGTTGGCCAGCCCGAAAAAGAGTCCGCCAGCGATGGCCAGCAGATCTGCTGCCCCGCCTGCGCTTCCCACGCCGCCCAGCACAATTACGGCCCCCGCCAGCGCAAGCATCAGACGTGCGACCCCCTCTAGCCCAAGTCGCTCATGCAGGAGCCATCGCGCAAAGCAGGCCGACCAGACGGGCATGAGATAGAACAAGAGGACCACCCGAACCACATCGCCCAAGGCGAGTGCCCAGTTGAAGCAGGTATTGGTCAGTCCATAGCAAAGGGCCATCGCCCAGAGCGGGTTGCGCCCATGCAGTTGGCCGCGTAAGAACGACCGATGCATCAGGAATAATCCTAGGGTGAGCGCAGCATATGCGAGCGCCGTCGCCCATAAAATGGACAGACCCTGCGCCTCCATGGCCTTGTAGGGAATCCAAGACAGGCCCCAGAGTCCGGCATTCAGAACCAGTGCAAGGTGGGGAATAGAAAAGGGAGTCAAGATGATTGAGATTCGACGGTCAGAGGAGCGCGGTTTTGCGGATCACGGCTGGTTGAGGTCATTTCATAGCTTTTCATTCGCAGACTACTACGATCCACAACACACGCAGTTTGGAAACCTGCGTGTGATCAACGAGGATTGGATCGCTCCAGGCAAAGGGTTTGGCACCCACCCGCATCGCGATATGGAGATTGTCACCTATGTGCTTGAGGGGGCACTCGCCCACAAAGACTCGCTTGGCAACGGGGCGGCCATCCTGCCCGGAGATGTGCAGCGCATGAGTGCGGGCACCGGTATTGCACACAGTGAGTACAACCACAGCCAGACCCAGACGACCCACCTTCTTCAGATCTGGATCCATCCCGCTCAGCGCTCAGTTCCTCCCGGTTACGAGCAGAGACAGTTCTCGGATGAGGAGAAGCGCGGCAGGCTGCGATTGGTCGCCTCACCTGATGGCGCGCAGGGGTCGGTCTCGTTCTCTGCGGATGCCCGAATCTATGCAGGTCTCTTTGATGGTGAGGAGCGGGCAGAGGCCTCTCTTGCACCTGGCCGAATCGGTTATCTTCATGTGGCACGCGGTCAGGTCACCATCAATGGCCATGTACTGCAGGCGGGGGATGCGATGAGATTCATGGACGCGTCTGAACTCACCGTCTCCGGGGGTAAGGGGGCGGAGGTGTTGTTCTTCGATCTCGCGCCCTAGCGGGTGTCGCCCCGTCGCTTTCATTCAAATGTCATCTTGTCTGGTTACGGTCATTGGTTTGACACAAACCAAAATAAGAGGCCACGATGAAAGTAAAACTCCAGCAACCAACCCTCCGCCTGATTTCCGTCGCAGTCCTGAGTGCGACTCTCTCTGCCTGTGGGGGCGACGGCAACAACAAGGTTGACCTCAGCACCTTCAACGCAACGAACCTTGAGCCTACGCCCAGCAGCCTGAGCCTCGCCAAGGTGGGGGGTTACTCCACCAATGTATTCGCAGAGGGCGGTGCCGAGATCACCTCCTTCGACCCTGCCAGCGTCCGTGCCTTTGTGGTGAATGCCAAGGCCGGGACCGTCGACGTATTGAACTTGGTCGATCCCACTAAGCCGGCCAAGATTGGAGAAATCAAAGCCTCCGCGGTACTCGCTGGCGGAGAAATCAACAGTGTCGCGGTCTCGAATGGCATTGTTGCAGCCGCCATTCAGGCGCCCGTGAAGACGAACCCCGGTGTGCTTGCCCTCTACCGCGCAAGCGACCTTGCATTGCTCTCGACCGTATCCATCGGTGCCGTTCCTGACAATGTCACCTTCTCACCCGATGGCAAGACCGTTCTGGTCGCAAATGAGGCCGAGCCCTCAGATGATTATCAGGTCGATCCTGATGGCTCTGTGAGTGTGGTGAATGTGGCGGACCCTGCTAAGCCTGTAGCCAAGCTCGCTACGTTCACTGCCTTTAACGGGCAAGAGGCGGCGCTGCGTGCCAAGGGGGTGCGCATCTATGGACCAAAAGCCAACGCTGCGAAGGACCTTGAGCCTGAGTACATTGCTGTGACGCCTGACAGCAAGACGGCTTTTGTCACACTGCAAGAAAACAACGCGCTCGCCAAGATCGATATTGCCACTGCTACGGTGACGGAGATCCTTGCGCTCGGATATAAAGACTACGGTCGTACTGGCAATGAAATAGATGCCAGTGATCGTGACTCCAAGATCAATATTCAGGCATGGCCTGGCGTGGTGGGTATGTATCAACCCGACACCATTCACGCCTATACCGCAGCAGGGCAGACTTACCTCGTCACAGCAAACGAGGGTGACGCACGTGCCTGGGGTGAAGGGAACGACGCTTACTGGTCGGGCGATACGTCAAAGGGATTTGTGGAGGAGTTCCGGGTCAAGTACCTGGTGGACAAGAAAGGCTGGTCCGGTCGCGCGGGAGATGACCTTCCCCCTCAGCTCGCCGCAATTGCAAAGGGTGGCCTGCTGAACCCAGAGGTCTTTGCCTACTGCGGTGCGACAGCAGGTGACCCTGGCAAGTGCCGCGATGATGCCAATCTGGGTCGACTCAACATCACCTGGACGCAAGGCTACCGAACCGATGCCCAGGGCAATCCTGTGCTCTTTAATGCTTCCGGGGTGCAGGATCCCACGGGTGACCGTTTGATGTTCGATAAGCTCTATTCCTACGGGGCCCGCTCCTTCACCATTTGGAGTGACAAGGGTCAACTCGTCTGGGATTCGGGTTCAGAGATTGAAAAGTTCCTTGCCAGTGATGACTGCAAAGTCGGACCTACGCGCGCCATTGCCTGTAAAGACTATTTCAATCAGGGTCATGATGAGGGCAACGCCTTCGATAGCCGCAGTGATGCAAAGGGTCCTGAGCCTGAGGGGCTTGCTGTTGGTCAGATTGGAGCCAAAACCTTTGCCTTCATCGGGCTTGAGCGCATGGGTGGGGTGCTGGTGTACGACATCACCAACCCCGCGGCACCGAAGCGCGTGGACTATTTGAATACACGCACGGACTGGGTGCTCGACCCGGAGGATAACCTTGCAAAGGTGGGTGACCTTGGGCCCGAGGGGTTGCACTTCATCGCTGCGAAGGACTCTCCCAATGGAAGGCCCCTGCTGCTGGTCGGCAATGAGATCAGCGGTTCAACAGCCGTCATTCAGCTCAATCTCAACTACTAGTTATTCTCGCAACGCACGTCGGAGAATTTTTCCGACATTGGTCTTCGGCAGCTCGGTTCTAAACTCGATCTGCCGAGGCACCTTGTAGTTGGTGAGACGCTCACGGCAATGGGCCAGCAGGCTTCCTTCCGTGAGCGTCGGGTCCTTGCGGACAATAAAAATCTTGACGGCCTCGCCGGTCTGCGTGTCGGGTACACCAATCGCGGCAACTTCTTGAACACCCGGGTGTTCGGCCACCACCTCTTCAATCTCGTTGGGGTAGACGTTGAATCCTGAGACCAGGATCATGTCCTTCTTACGGTCGACGATGTAGACAAAGCCCCTCTCGTCCATGTAGCCCATATCTCCAGTCTTGAAGAAGCCATCTGACGTGAAAATCTTGGCCGTTTCCTCTGGCTGGTTCCAATAGCCTGGGGTGACTTGCGGACCTGAAATGCAGATCTCACCGACCTGTCCATGCGGCAGGGATGCGCCGTTGTCGTCCCGAATCTCGACACGCGTCGAAGAGATGGGCAGTCCAATCGAGCCATTGAACTCCCTGGCAGTGAGGGGGTTGATGGTTGCAGCAGGCGAAGTCTCAGTGAGGCCATAGGCCTGCGTGAGTGGGCTACCAGTCACGCTCTGCCATCTCTCGGCAACCGGCTTTTGAACGGCCATGCCACCTCCGAGGTTCAGTCTCAGCTTGCTGTGATCGAGCTTGCAAAACTCTGGGTTGTTGAGCAGCCCATTGAAGAGCGTGTTGACCCCAGTGAAGACGGTGACGGGGTGCTTCGCCCACTCTTTTACAAACCCAGGAATATCTCGGGGATTGGCAATCAATAGGTTACGTGCGCCAAACATCATGAAGGTCATGCAGTTCGCCGTCAGCGCGAAGATGTGATAGAGCGGCAGGGCGGTGACGATGAACTCCTGTGCAGGTTGAATCTCGGGCTTGATCCATGCCATTGCCTGCAACACGTTTGCCGACATGTTGCGGTGGGTGAGCACCGCACCTTTGGAGGTGCCCGTGGTCCCGCCGGTGTACTGCAGGAAGGCCGGGTCATCAAGGGAGAGGGCTGCACCCGTGGCCAGTGCATGGGCCTTGGACTTGGCGTTCTGCGCCCCGATGCTGAGCGCCTCACGAAGGGGAATGGCTTTGGGGAGTGACCAGGCGGGCACGAGCTTCTTCACGTGCCGCACGACGAAGTTCACAAGCGCTCGTTTAGGGAAAGGCAGCATCTCCGCAAAGGGGGTCACGATGACATGCTCAACTGCGGTGCCCTCCTGTGCCTTTTGAAGGGTGTGTGCGAAGTTCTCGACAATAACAATTGCCTTTGCGCCGGAGTCTTTGAGCTGAAAATGCAGCTCACGGGGCGTGTAGAGCGGGTTGCAGTTCACAACGACGCAGCCGGCACGCAGGGTGCCCATCAGGGCGACCGGATACTGCAAAAGGTTGGGCATCATCAACGCGACCCGATCGCCTTTTTCCATGCCAATGCTGTGCAGCCAGCTCGCAAATGCCTCGCTCTGAGAGAGGAGCTCGCCGTAGGTCATGCTGTGCCCAAGACTGATGTAGGCCGTCTGTGGCGCAAACTCGGTGCAGGCATCCACCATCATCTGCCCGACGGGTTTGGCTTGGGTTAAGTCAACTTCTGCGGGTACGCCCTTCGGGTACTGCGCTAGCCATGGATGGTTCATGAGGATTCCTTCTCCTGCGTTCGTAGTCTCGCGTTGCGATATAGATCGTGCGCTCAACGGTGGCGTAAACCTGCTGATCGGCACCGATAAGGTCAATCGTGAAGATGTGTTCTATCGCGTCCTCTGCTCGAAGTCGATGCTGGATTTCCTCAAGGAGAGTTTGGGGAACTTCGAAGCGCGCAC
The DNA here is from genome assembly GCA_046047855.1 of Pseudomonadota bacterium. Lineage (GTDB taxonomy): Bacteria > Pseudomonadota > Gammaproteobacteria > Burkholderiales > Burkholderiaceae_A > Hahnella. The sequence continues at coordinate 9,219 of JBJOHF010000128.1, forward strand.
GCAGGTGTTGGGTGGCTGGGCGTCGGTATCGAATGCTGGCCGCCTTGTCCCAGACCACGACTTTCTTTGGGTCGAGGGCCAGCAGCAGCATGATCGGGTGAGGACCATCCGTGACCGCAAACAAAGACCCACCATAGAGCGAGCCATTTGCGTTTCGGGTGCGCCAATTGAAGCGCAGCTCCGCCTCCATCGAGAGCAGGTCCGGAGCCACCCAGAGCAGCCTTCCCCCTGTGCCGCGAAACGCAGGAAAGAGGTTAAACCCGATGCGTAAGACCGTCGACCGCCAGCGGGGGGGCAGGCGTTCGAGCAGCGTCATTGGATTCATCCGCGAGACCAGTGCAGCGGACCGCCTCTAAATGGGGGAAAACCGGTGCCAAAAATCACGCCTGCATCTGCCAGGTCTGCGTCAGCAACAACGCCCTCAGACACCAGACGTTCGGCCCTCTCAACCAGTGGCTTGAGCAGGCGCTCGGCAAGTCCCGATGGCAAGGTGCCCGAAAATGGCTGCCGGTTGGAGCGACCTTGTGTCCAGGTGTAGAAGCCCTTGCCGGTCTTTTTGCCCAGATCGCCCGCATCGACCCTTGATTGCAGGCACTGAGGGGCAGCCTGGCCATCGGAGGCAAGACTCTGTCCCGCGGCCATCGCAATATCTAATCCGACCGTATCGGCGAGTTCGAGAGGCCCCATCGGCATACCAAAGTTTCTGCACGCCTGATCGATGGCCTCTGGTGATGTGCCTTCGTCCACCGCTCTCATCGCAGCGAGCATGTATGGGGCCAGCACGGCGTTCACCAAAAAGCCGGGTGCGCTCTTGACCGGGAGGGGCAGTTTGTCGAGCCCTTTGACGAACGCCAGAGAGCGGTTGAGTGCAATGGGGTCGGTCTGGGCGAGGCCTATGACTTCCACCAATGGCAGTTGCGCCACGGGATTAAAGAAGTGAATACCAACCAAGCGCTCAGGTCTTTGCAATACGGTGGCAAGGTCCTCAAGGCGCAGGCTTGAGGTGTTGCTTGCGAGAATGGCATCAGGCTTGAGTCTGGGTTCGATGGACTGAAAGAGCGCATGCTTGGCTTCGACGCTCTCAAAGATGGCCTCAATCACCAGGTCCGCTTTGGAGACACCATGTCCTTGCGGATCGGGCATGAGGCGATCGAGTGCCGCACGGGCGCGCAGTGGATCGCGAAGCCGTTTGCTAAAGAGCGCGGCGGCTCTGGAGAGGGCAGGCTGCATGCGCGCCAGGGACTGGTCTTGAAGGGTGACGGTGTGGCCGCGCAATGCGCACCATGCGGCAATGTCTCCACCCATGGTGCCCGCCCCAATGACATGCACATGCGCCACCCTCGGCGCATCGCTCTTGCCAAAGCCCTTTAGGCGCTCTTGTAGAAAGAACACGCGAACCAGATTGGCCGTGGTGGGAGAGAGGACCAAGGCGTCGAGCGCCTTGGGGTCGCGCAGGCTGTCGCCATCGTGCTTGAGCCAGCAGTCAATGATGGCGTAGGGCGCTGGATACTGATCTTTGCGCACTTTCTGGGCCACGGATTTTCGTGCCAGGTGGGCCACGATTAAGCGCATAGGCCCCCAGTTCATGAGGGCGTTGAGCCCTCGGGCTTGGGCACGGGGCTTGTTGCTTGCCAGCAGCCAGCGCGCTGATGCCTCCGCAACTCGAGGGGCAACAGCCAAGTCCACCATACCCATACGCTTGGCTCTTCGGGCGTCGACCGTCTTGCCGGTGAGCATGAGGTCAAGCGCGGCCTGGGGCCCCGTGAGGCGCGGAAGGCGTGCAATGCCTCCCCACCCTGGGAGGATACCCAGCATGACCTCAGGCAGGCCAAGCTTGGTACCAGGTTCATCCACCGCAATGCGATAACGACAGGCCAGCGAGAGCTCGAGACCTCCGCCGAGGCAGACGCCCTGAATGAGAGCCAGGGTGGGAAAGCGAAGGGCCGCGATTCGGTTGAATAGGTGCCAGCCCCTGGCGACGAGCTCCCTGGCTTGCTCGGGCGTCTTGAGGGTGGTGAACTCTTCAATGTTTGCGCCTGCAATAAAGCCGTTTGCCTTGCCGGAGCGAATGATGAGTCCTTTGGGTGGGTTAGATTCAAGTCCATCTACAATCGTCGCGAGCTCCGCCATGGCCTCTTTGGAGAGGGTGTTGAGGCCTGCGCCTGGCGTGGCAATCGTGAGCCATGCCAAGCCCTCGGTGTCGTGCGTGAGTGTCCAGTTCATTAGAGTGCCTCCACCAGAATGGCGCCGCCTTGCCCGCCGCCGATACAAATGGCCGCGAGGCCGCGTTTGAGGCCTCGGGCCCGCAGTGCTTGTGCCAGGTGCAATGTGATGCGTGCACCCGATGCCCCAACCGGGTGACCGATGGCAACGGCGCCACCATCCACGTTGAGTTTGTCCTCGTGCATGCTGCCAAAGGCGGATTGCAGTCCGAGATGTGCTCGGCAGTAGTCCTCGCTTTCCCAAGCCCGCTGACACGCCATGACCTGGGCAGCGAAGGCCTCATTGATCTCAATGAGATCCAGGTCCTGCAGGCTCAGCTGATGACGCTGGAGCAGTGGTGTGGCCGCGTGAACGGGACCGAGCCCCATCTCGGCTGGATCAAGCCCAGCCCATTGCAGGTCGGTGAGCCGAGCAATGGGCTTCAAACCGAAACGAGAGACGGCCTCGTCCGTGGCGAGAAGCACCATCGCGGCACCGTCAGTTACTTGGGAGCTGTTACCGGCCGTAATATTGCCAGCGGGCTTGTCGAATACCGGTCTGAGCTTTGCAAGGCCCGAGAGGCTCGCATCTGCGCGTACGCCGTCATCCTCCTCGAAGGTGTCGCCCTTGTGAGAGACGATCGGAGCAATCTCTGAGAATGCCCCTGCAGCGCGAGCGGCAACGGCTCGTTGGTGACTGCGCAGCGAGAATGCATCCATCTCGCTGCGGGAGATCTTGAACCGATGAGCCAGATTCTCTGCGGTTTGCCCCATGGAGAGGCCAACGACTGGATCGGTGAGACCGCGCAGCAGACTGATGACAGGCTTGAGCGCGGAGGCCAGCGGGAGACGCAGGAAGTGCTGCAGCTTCTGCACGGGGGTGCGCTGGCGACTCGCCTGAGCAAACCAGCGAACCATCGGGTCGTCATAGGTGAGCGGCGAACGTGAGAGCGCATCGACGCCACCGGCTAGCACCAACTGGCTGCGACCAGTCTCAAGGCTCATCCATGCCGCATCGATGGCTTGAAGGCCAGATGCACAGTTGCGCATGACCGTGTGTGCCTGTACTGCATGGCCGCAACCCAGCCGCAGGGACACCACGCGTCCAATGTTGGCCTCATCTGCAGACGGGATGGCACAGCCAACAACCACTTCATCAAGGTCCTTCGCCTCAATGGGTTGCCGCATGAGCAGCGCCCGACCTGCCTGTACCGCGAGGTCCGACGCAGAGAAAGGGCCAGGCGCACCCTTTGCCTTTAGAAACGGCGTACGCGCGCCGTCAACGAGATAAATGGGCTTCATGCTGCCTCCTGTTGCTGGATGTGAGCCTTCGCATGAATCTCGAAGGGGAAGTCGTCCACGTGAATGACCAGATCGCGCAGGCGATCTCTCTCGCTGAGTTGGGCAGCCTCAAATGACGTCAGCAGCCCTTTGGCCAGCGCAATCTCGGTGCGGTTATGGAGCGTCATGGCCAGTTGATCGTCGAATGCGCCAGCCTTCTCTGCCTGTCGCAGCTTGGCCTCGATGGGTTCAGCCTTGAGGGTGGCTTCTAGTGCGGCCTCAAGCGCACCCATGGGTTCATGATCGTGTGCGGGCAGGTAAACACTCTCGGTGAGTCGATCTCGAATGGCGCTTGGATGCGCCAGGCATTGGGCTGCGCGTTGACGCAAGCCGTCACGTGGGCCAGCCACGGACAGGCCAAAAGGAAAGAGCAGAACCCTCAGAACCCAGGTCAGCGGACCCAAGGGGTGGTTCTCGAACACGCCACGCATGGCGAGTGAGAGATCGGCCTCAAGTGAAGTCAGCGCATGGCGCACAACAGGCTCGGCGTCCTTTGGGTACCCCTCGTCTTGGTGGCGCTTGATGACCGCACTTGCAAGAAATTGATACGACAAAAGATCGCCCAGGCGGGCCGATAGCATCTCTCGGCGCTTGAGGCTTCCGCCCAACATGAGCATGGTGAGGTCACTGACGAAGGCGCTTGCTGCCGACCAGCGCGTGAGCCGTTGTTGTGTGCGCTGAATGAATACAGGGGCGCCGGCTTGAGGTGCTGCGGTGCGGGCGCCAGTCCAGCCCAGTGCAACGGCTCGCAGCCCGTTCATCGCGAGGTGGCGCATGTGCCCCCAGAATGCCGACCCGAATTCAGCCTGCGCCTGACGCAGATCGCTGCTTTGTGCGGCCTGCATCTCCTTGAGAAGATAGGGGTGGCAACGAATGGCGCCCTGACCGAACAGGATGAGGCTGCGCGTCAGAATGTTGGCTCCCTCGACGGTGATACTCACCGGAATCTGCTGGTAGATCCCTCCCATGATGTTGCCGGGCCCCATGCAAATACCTTTTCCACCCACAATGTCCATCCCGTCGTTGACGACACGCCGTGTGCGCTCTGTGACGTGATACTTGGCGATGGCAGAGACGACGGAGGGCTTCTCACCAAGGTCAATTGCAACTGCAGCAAATCGTCGCGTGGCATCGTTGATGTAGGTATCGCTGGCAATTCTGGCGAGTGCTTCCTCAATCCCCTCGAACTTGCTGATGGGCGTTTTGAACTGGCTTCGCACGCGAGCATAGCCACCCACGAGTCGGGCTGTGAGCTGGCTCATGCCCGCATTCGAGGAGGGTAGGGAGATGGCTCGCCCAGCGGAGAGGCACTCCATCAGCATGCGCCATCCTTGGCCCGCACGATCTGGCCCACCAATGATGAAGTCGAGCGGCATGAACACGTCGGTGCCCTGAGTGGGGCCGTTCATAAAATAGGTGTTGAGCGGAATGTGCCGCCGCCCGATCTCTACGCCGGGGTGGGTGCGTGGTACGAGTGCGCAAGTGATGCCGATGTCACGACCTTTGCCCAGGAGATTGTCGGGGTCAATGAGCCGAAACGCCAGTCCCAGAACTGTGCAGACTGGGGCGAGGGTGATGTAGCGCTTATTCCAAGACACACGCATCCCCAAGACTTCCTGGCCCTGCCACTGGCCCTTGCAGACCACACCCATGTCAGGAATCGAGGCGGCATCGCTACCGGCCCAGGGGCTGGTGAGTGCGAAGGCGGGAATCTCCTCCCCACGGGCGAGGCGCGGCAGGTAGTGCGACTTCTGCGCTTCGGTTCCGTAGTGGAGCAGGAGTTCAGCGGGCCCGAGTGAGTTGGGCACCATGACCGAGACCGCGAGCGGGGAGGACCGCGTGGAGAGACGGGCAATGACCTGTGAATGCGCATACGCGGAAAAGCCGAGTCCGCCATAAGACTTGGGAATGATCATGCCCAGAAAGCCCTTGTCTTTGATGAACTGCCAGGCCTTGGCAGGCATATCAAAGGTCTCGTGGTTAACCGGCCAGTCATTCACCAATGCACACGCCTGGGGCACCTCGTGGTCCAGGAAAGACCGCTCCTCGGGGGTCAACCGGGGCGCTGCGATCGAGCTGAGCTTCTCCCAGTTTGGGCTGCCCGAAAAGAGATCGGCCTCCCACCAGGTGGTGCCAGCCTCGAGCGCAGCACGCTCAGTCTCTGACATGGCTGGCAAGGCCTTGCGAAAGGCTTTAAAGATGAGTCCAGTGATCATGATCCGCGCTCCGATGAAGAGTGAAGGGGGAGGGGCGCCCGAAGGCCGCCCAGAAGAAAGCTCATCAGTCTGGCCTGCAGCTGCTCGATCTGCTGGTCTGCTCGGGCCTTGGTGCGAAGCCCGGCAATCAGTGCAAGCTGATCGGCACCCGCAATGGCATAGGCCGTCGCGCCGAGCATGAAGTGGAAACGCCAGACGATTTCGGCCTTGGGGACCTGGGGTAGCGATTGAATGAGTGCGCGCTTGAACCGCTTGATGACAGCGTCGTGCTCCTGCGCCAGCAGGGTGTCGATGAATTTGGAGGGTTCTGTCATGGTTCGACCCAAGAGCTGCAGAAATACAGGGCCGCCTTGCTCTGGGTTCTGACCCATGCGCAGGAGGGTTCCAAAAAAGGCGTCCACAATTTTGGAGGGCTTGATTGGAGCGCCTTGAGCGGACTTCTCAAGGGCGTCAAGGGCTCGCAGCCGCTCCGCGTTGAGCCAATCGAGCCTGCGCCGAAATACGGCTTGAATCAGACCTTCCTTGGAGCCGAAGTGATAGGTCACGGAGGCAATGTTGGCTTTTGCCTGAGCGGTGATCATTCGAACCGAAGTACCCTCCATGCCGTGCGTTGCGAGCAGCTGCTCGGCGGCGTTGAGCAGGCGTAACGCAGTGGCCGCCTCGGAGGCAGCACGGAGGGGCGAGGAGGCAATGGTTGGGTTCATACTGCAGACCAATCAAATTAAACACTTGTTTGAATTGAACGCCAAAAAAAGGGTCATTCGGTGAATGACCCTCTTGGCCCAGGGGCTTCGTTCAGCAAGCGTCCCTTACCACCCCCGTGCCTTTGCCGCCGCCACGATAGCGTCTCCAACGATGGTGTAGGCCTTCGGTGTCGGATGGAAGTTGTCTGAAAACAAGTAGTTGCGCCAATCGCCACCCAGCGGCTTGCCCGTGATGGGGCTGGTACCTGCTCCCACCCAAGCCGCAGCGGCGGCTTCGGTACAGGTTGCGAGGCTGTAGATGGGGCCTGTGGCAGGATCCACTCCCACGGGCGGGCAGCTTGCGTCCACCACGTTCGTAAGACCATATTTGCTTGGGTTCTGGATCATGTCGCCCATTTGTTGATAGCCATTGAACACCAGCACGCGGCTATCACCTGCGAACTTCGCCTCGAGATTCAGATTGAAGGCATTCACCCAGTCAGCGAAGAGTCCCTCCAGCGAGGCACGCGTGGCAGGTCCGGCGGCTCCGAGTTGGCGCTCGAGACCCGTGAGCACAATGTTCAGGCGAGGCGTCGAGGCGACACGAACCTGTCCCACCACAACCACGCGCTGAGCGCCCTTGTCGAGCACGGTGGACTTGATCGTACCGTGCAAGACGGTGGCCAGTGCAGCCATGTATGCGGTGCCCACCTGGGCGGGCGCGGTTGCAGGTGCTGCCGCGATCTGCTGAGCGACGGAGGCCCCCAGAATGCTCGAGGTCAGCGCAATAAACTGACTCGGGTTGCCCGTCTGTTGCATGGTGAGAAAGGCGCCAATGAGGTCGGCCGCATCGTTACCTGCCGCATCGATCAGCACCAAGTCCGTGGCCTTGTAGGTGCCAATCGCGGTCGCGGCCGTTGTCAGTTGCACAGGAATGCCGAGGGGGCTGGTTGGTGCCCCGGGGTTATTGACCTTGCCACCGCCAATGGCAAAGTTGGTGCAGCTGGTGTTGTTTGTGAACCCGCCAGCACCGTTGGTTCGGAAGAAGGCGCAAGGCTCGGTTGTGCCCATGCCTGCTGCAATTGCAGTTGCCAGGACTGGATTTGAGCCTGTTCCGGTGGGCTTGGCGCCTTGAGTAACTGCCTTGACCCCGAAGGTGCCCGTGTCCATAAGGCTATCGCCAAATGCAACAATGCGCGGGGGGCTGGCTTGCTCAACGGTGTTTTCTCCACCGCCGCAGCCGGCCAGTGCCAGGAGGCCTGTAAGCACGGCCGCGCTGAGAGCGCGGGCTCGGATGGGGGTTTGGGTGTCGAAGGGCACAGGCATCTCCTTAACGCACGAGCGTTGACGATTCATGAATGCTGCATTCTCGTGTCATTCGCGTCTGAACATCTAGTTCGGGTAAGTACTGCCTCACCTAGACCCTGAATTTCGTCGACACTTCCCTCTATTCCGATTTGTCCCTGAAGGAGGGTTAGGTATGTCACGTCCCGTATTCCGTGCCGTCGCTGCAGCGGTCGCACTCTCGTGCTGGTCCATGTCAGCCCAGGCGCTCGAGCTCAAGCTCGACAATGGCTGGTCAGGCTCCCTGAACACGACGTTGACCTATGGCACCAGTATCCGTGCCCAAGACCCAAGCCCCCTCTTATATAGCCAGGGAAATGGCATTCGGGCTGGGCTGGGCAATGGCGGCAAGGGCGGGTCGAATACGGACTCTGGGAACGTCAACTATGAAAAGGGCGAGCCCTTCTCCTCGCTTCTGCGCATGAGCACCGAACTCTCCCTCAATAAAGGAAAGAGCGGCTTCTATGGACGCGCTCGCGCTTGGTACGACCATGCGCTCTCCGAGGGGGATGTGAAGCAGGGCAGTGGTGCCACAGGCTACAAGCAGAACGCACCGCTCAGTGACTCGGGCTTTGATCGGCTTGGTCAGTTCTCTGGCGCAGCCCTTCTGGATGCCTATCTATACACCGAGGTCAATGCCGGCGCGCTGCCCATGCAGATTCGTTTGGGCAATCAGGTGATCAACTGGGGAGAAAGCCTCTTCATTCAGGGTATCAACCAGATCAACCCTGTGGACCTCACGACGCTGCGCAAGCCCGGTACTGAACTGAAAGATGCCTTCCTGCCGGTGACTTCTCTCTTTGCGAACCTGGGTTTGGGGGATGGCCGCTCGGTCGAGGCCTTCTATCAAATGAAGTGGCGCGCGGCGAACGTGGACTCCTGCGGCACTTATTTCTCGCCAGTGGAGTTTCAGCTGACCCACAAGGCGGGGAATGCCTGTTCAACCGTGTTGACCACGATTGGTCCCAACAACGCAGACTCGATTCCAGCAGGCCTGTATGTGCCCATGGTGCAGGGCCGTGCGGGAGAAGATCGTGGACAGTTCGGAGTGGCGCTGCGCCTGCCTGTTGAGAAGCTCGACTCCGAGGTGGGCCTTTATGCCATGAAGTTCAGCTCCCGCACGCCGGTGGTCTCCGGGCGGTCGGGGTCAAACCTGCGGCAGATGTCCGGCCCAATTGGCGCTGCGCTTAATAGCAACGGGCTGCTCAATCCCATTCCGGCTCAGGTGGCAGGAGCAAAGGCACTGGGCCTCACCCTGGTCCCAGCCGTGGGCTTTTGGGAGTACCCAGAAGACATCCGCATGTTTGGCGTGTCGGCATCGACCAACCTAGCAGGCATCTCCCTTGCGGCCGAATACAGCCACATTCCCAACTACCCTGCACAGATCAATGCCAACGACCTGCTCGCCGCCTTGCTGCGCGGATTGGGACCGATGGGCGCGACCGCTGTGGCCTCGAATATGCGCGGCGCAGGGGATGAGGTGAAGGGGTATGACCGGATCAGCCGCAGCCAGCTCCAGGTGAACGGACTGGCCATTATCCCGCGTGTGCTGGGCTCTGCTCAGGCGACGGTCGTTGCAGAGGCTGCTGTTCAGACGGCTGATGTGGGCGACAGCTACACCGGCAAGCGCTACGGCCGTGCCTTTATTTTTGGAACGGGTAAGCATGCCCTCTATGGCGGTACAGCAGCGGGCAACCCGCAGCCTGATGGTGCCGAGAACGACGGCTTTGTCACGGAGTCGTCCTGGGGCTATCGGGCCCGCTTCATCATGGAGTACCCAGGGTTTGCGGGCACGTCTGCAACCTTGTACCCCCAGCTCAGCCTCGCGCACGACGTCAGCGGTTACTCGGTCGATGGGCAGTTCATCGAGGGCCGGCAGACAGTGGGCTTGAGTGCTCGAATCAACCTCAACAAGGTCCATAATTTCGAGATCGGCTGGGTGCATTACACCGACTCTGCGAAGTACGACCCTTTCCGGGATCGGGATCACTACAGCATTGTGTTTAGCACGAGCTTCTGAG